>PMAF01000064.1 GCA_003152455.1 Hyphomicrobiales bacterium | reverse complement strand
CCATTCGCAATTACCGCGATCGCATCCGGCAATGTGAAACGCTTGGAGAATTCGCGATGGCGGAACAGATTCGCCAGATCCTCATGCAGGAGCAGGATCATCAAATCGATTTAGCCACTGCCCTCGGCATAAAAGTTCCAGACGTTAGCGGTGGCCCCAAAGGACGTACCCTGCGCAAGCGTCGCTAACGCTGCTCGCATCGCTCAGTAAAAGCGGGGCCAAAGGCCCCGCTTGGTTGCGCGCATCGCGATGACCGCGGCTACTTCATCGCCGCTTCGTACCTTTCGGCGACGTAGTCCCAATTGACCAGGTGATCGAGGAACGCCTTGAGGTAGTCCGGCCGTTGGTTGCGATAATCGATGTAGTAGGAATGTTCCCATACGTCGCAGCCGAGGATGGGTTTGGCGCCGTGGACCATCCCTTTCGGCGTTTGGCTTCACAGCTTCTTGATGTCGGCTTGCTCGATAATCGTCTTGTACACATCAATTTCCTTGCTGACGCGTGCCCAGGCGGCGGCGGCTCCCTTCGGCCGCACCAGAAAGCCGGCTTTGAAGAGCTTTGCTTTCATTTCCGGCGTGGAAAGGACTTTGAGTGTCTCCTTCTCTAGCCACTTGACGATTTCTGGCGGTGTCTGGGACGGCGCCAGCAGCGCGATGTAGGTCTCGATGAACGCGAAGTCCTTGTAGCCGGCCTCCGTCATGGTCGGAACATCCGGCATGTCCGGCCAACGGCTTTCTCCGGTGACCGCTAGGCATCGCAGCGTGCCGGCCTTGATATGCGATGCTGCCGGCGGCAGTGAGCCGGAACTCAACTGGACAGTGCCACTGAGCAGGGCTTCCAGCGCGTCACCGCCGCCCTTGAAGACGACGACCTCCATCTTGGGCAGCTTGTCACGAATTTTTAGAACTTCGGCCAGGATCCACGACGTCGTACCGATCGGCGGTACCGAGACGTTGAGCTTGTCCAGATTGGCCCTGGCAAGCGCAACAAATTCCTTCATCGTTTTCGCCGGCAGATCAGACTTGACCACGAACGTGTTGGGTGAGGTCGCCAATTCGCTGACGGCCACGAAATCTTTGTAGGCATCGTAGGGAAGTTTCTTGTAGAGTCCGACGTTGATTGAGTAGGCATTAGTCGCCACCAGGATCGTATACGCGGCGCCCGCCAATGCGTGCATCGTCGAGATCACACGGCAGATCGAAGCCGGCACGCTGAAGCCGACGCCGGCCAATATGGAGCTGGCCCTCGCGAGGATGGCAAACGGCTGAGAAAACAAGAAAAGTCGGGAGCGTGAGCAGCAATTATGCGAGATAGATGGTGGGCGCGACAGCGATCGAACCTGTGACCCCTACCATGTCAAGGTAGCGTTCTTCCGCGGACCTATTTCATAGAACGCCACGGCGTGGCCAATGATTGGCCAATGATACGCGTGAATTAAACGCGAACATTCGTTTGCGAACGCGACAAAAAATAGCGAATTTGGTGGCGGGCGCAGTCGCAATCGAACCTGTCTCCACCACCAAATTCCCTGCTAACAGGGAAAAGAACAGNNGAACAGGGAATATTTCAATTTTGGGCCAGATAGCGGCTTAGAGCATCCCATGGGCCCAATAATTTCGAGGGCTTTTGAGCAAATTCCTACGTAACAGAACAGGGAATTATTTCGGCGGAACAGGGAATTCTGCTTCAGGAACAGGGAATTTTCTCCGTTAAATTCGAAATCACCCCCGAATGAGGTTTTCGGTACACACAACGGTCAGGAGCGATGTTCATGGTAGCGCGGGATGAGCATCGACCCATCCGGAAGCCATCGCGGGGAGAATTGCCGCTGCGCTGGATGGACATCCATCGTCCCTTCACGCATCCTAAGCACCGCGCGCACTGCTCACCCATGCTCACTGCGCCGCAGCATGAACGCAAAGATTATATCGCTGCTAATTCTTTGAAAAAATCGCGGCACGGCCTGAGCGGTTGCACTACCTCGATACTGCATACTTTTGGTGTACGACCTCAGGTGGAGAGACGAGGCCCTCACTAGGGGCGTATCGATAGTGCGGGGACGGCTTTTTTTTCGGGGAAATGTGAACGCATTCGAGGCCTGCCCCCAACAAAAAACAAAGCAACATTAATAATGGGGTAACGCCTATGTCTGCAATGACGGCTAACACCCACCGCGAAGGTGGGATGACGTCCGAGGAACGCAAAGTCATCTTCGCCTCTTCGCTCGGCACGGTGCTAGAGTGGTACGACTTCTACATCTACGGAACGCTCGGTGCGTTCCTCGCGAAATACTTCTTCTCCAATGTGCCCCCCAATGTGGGCTTCATCTTTGCGCTGCTCGCCTTCGCCGCCGGCTTCGCCGTGCGTCCGTTCGGCGCGCTGCTCTTCGGCCGGCTCGGTGACACGATCGGCCGCAAGAACACCTTCTTGCTTTGCATGACCCTGATGGGTCTCGGCACTTTCTTCATCGGCGTGCTGCCGAGCTATGCCAGCTGGGGCATCGCGGCGCCGGTGGTGCTGGTGGCGCTGCGCCTGATCCAGGGCCTCGCGCTTGGCGGCGAGTATGGCGGCGCCGCAATTTACGTCGCCGAACATTCTCCGCCGAACAAGCGCGGCTATTACACCTCATGGATCCAGACCACTGCGACGCTCGGCCTTTTCTTGGCGCTGCTGCTGATCCTCGGCATCCGCACAACGATCGGCGAAGAGGCGTTCGCCAACTGGGGCTGGCGCATTCCGTTCCTGGTCTCAGCCTTGCTGCTCGTGGTGACGATCTGGATGGGAATGAAGCTGAACGAAGCCCCGCTGTTCCAGAAAATGCTGGCGGAAGGCAAGCAGTCCAAGCGCCCGCTTGGCGAGGCCTTCGGCCAGTGGGGAAACCTCAAGATCGCGCTTGCGGCTCTGTTCGGCGCCACCGCCGGCGAAGCCGTGGTGTGGTACGGCGGACAGTTCTACGCGTTGTTCTTCCTCACCCAGACGCTGAAAGTGCCAGCAGTCACCGCTTGGATCTTGATCGTGGTCTCGCTGGCGATTGGCACGCCGTGTTTCATCCTGTTCGGCTGGTTGTCGGACAAGATCGGCCGCAAGCCGATCATGCTCGCCGGCTTCGCGCTGGCGGTGATCACCTACTTCCCGATCTTCCAGGGCATCACCCACTACGCCAATCCGAAGCTGGAGCACGCCTTGTCCGCGGCGCCGGTAGTTGTAACCGCGGATCCCAACCAGTGCTCGTTCCAGTTCAAGGCGACCGGCACTGAGACGTTCACCACGGCGTGCGACATCATCAAGTCGACGCTCGTCAACCTGTCGGTGAACTACGAAAACGTCAAAGCGCCTGCCGGTGCCAAGGCGAGCGTGAAGATCGGCGATACTCAGCTCAACGCCGACACGCCAAACCTGCCCGCCGCCATCGCAGCGGCGGTGAAGAACCACGGCTACCCGGCCAGCGCCGATCCGAACGACATCAACTACCCGATGACGGTGCTGCTGCTCGCCATCCTGGTCGTCTATGTGACTATGGTGTACGGGCCGATCGCCGCCTGGCTGGTGGAGCTGTTCCCTACTCGCATTCGTTATTCGGGTCTCTCGCTGCCGTATCACATCGGCAACGGCTGGTTCGGCGGCTTCCTGCCGGCGACTGTGTTCGCCATCGTGGCGGCGACCGGCAACATCTACTCCGGACTCTGGTACCCGATCGTGATTGCGGCGATGAGCTTCGTCGTCGGGCTGATCTTCCTGCCCGAGACCAAGGATCGTGACATCACCAACATGTAACAAAAGGGTGGGGCAGCTTAAGCCGGCTACCCCACCGTTCGACACGCCCAGCACGCGAGTGCGGGGCGTTTTTATTGAGGCCTTGTCCTAACACTACTTTGGCAGATTCATTCATGCGGTGGCTCGGTGCTGATCCATCTTCTGCAGTGCGGGCAGCGCTGAGAGTCTTGGTGACTGCTGTGTGTACCGAATATTAGAT
>PMAF01000264.1 GCA_003152455.1 Hyphomicrobiales bacterium | reverse complement strand
GAAGAGCGAACGAGCGCGATCGCACTCGCCAAGAAGATCGCGGCGAAGTCGTCCTACGTGCTCAAAATCGGCAAGCAGGCATTTTACCGGCAGGCCGAACTGGGCCTGGCAGACGCCTATCATTACGCATCCGAAGTGATGACCGAGAACATGATGGCGCGCGATGCCGAGGAAGGCATTTGCGCCTTCATCGAGAAACGCGATCCGACCTGGAAAGATCGGTGATGAAACGTATTGTGCTTCTCGCCGCCGCCATATCGCTCATTTCGCTCAACGCCGCCGGCGCGCCGGATTTCACCGTCGAGCAGCGCGCCGCCTGCAAAGCCGACTACGACAAATTCTGCAAAGGCACCATGCCGGGCGGCGGCCGCGTGCTCGCCTGCCTGAACAAACAGCACGACCAACTCTCCGACGGCTGCAAGAAAGTTGTCGACGCGCAGAATAAATGAACCACGACAGCTATTCTGACAGCTATATCCGCGGCATTCTCAACACCGTGAAGACCGTCGCCATGGTCGGCGTCTCTCCGAAGGAGAACCGGCCGAGCTATTTTGTATTCAAATATTTGCAAGAGCGCGGCTACCGCATGATCCCGGTCAATCCGGGACAAGCCGGCAAAGAAATCCTCGGCCAGAAGGTTTACGCTAGGCTCGCCAACATCCCCGAGCCGATCGACATGATCGATATATTCCGAAGTTCCGACCACGTGCTGCCGATCGTGCAGGAGGCGCTGACGCTCGATCCCAAGCCGCANNCGGCATCAAGGTGGTGATGAACCGCTGCCCGAAAATCGAATACGGCCGGCTGTCGAGCGAGATTTCCTGGATGGGGATCAATTCGCGGACGCTGTCCTCGCAACGCGCGCAACGCTACGGCAAGGGCGTGCAGCGCATGTCGCTCGAAGAGAGGCCGGGCGCTGCCACCGCAACGCCACCCGCCGGCGGCGACAAGAGTTCGACCTAATGCGGCCGCGAGACGGCTGCGGCAAAGCTCAACGCCCCGCGGTCAGCGACCAAAGCGCAAACCGGCGAAGCTCATCGGGGCTGTAGCCGGCCGCAAAAGCGGCGCACATGACGACAATGCCGACGTGGACGACAAGGCCCAACGCGAAGACCACGGGCCGGTCGTTGATGTCGAAACTGTATCACCGGCTGTAAATCACGCCGCTTCGCCACGCGCGCAGCAGCGTCCAGGCGACGAATACGCCGAGGCCGCCCACGATCACGCGTGCGATCGGATCCATGCCGAAGCTCCTTTAGAGCCGCCATCGTGACCGATATTTCCTAAACAAGACTTGCCGGAGGCCACGAATCGCTAGCCCCGGCCGCATTGGGAAAGCCTTTCCCTTGACCCGTCCAGGCCATTCGTTAAACACCAGCGGTCAACCGGCAACGCAATGTCCGGCAGCAAGGGGACGACCATGGCCGACGCCGAACGCACACCGGGCTTTTCGACGCTTTCAATTCACGCCGGCGCCAAGCCCGATCCGACCACCGGCGCGCGCGCGACGCCGATTTATCAGACGACATCCTTCGTGTTCGACGACGTCGACCATGCGGCTTCGCTGTTCGGCCTGCAGGCCTTCGGCAACATCTATACCCGCATCGGCAATCCGACCTGCGCCGTCCTCGAAGAGCGCGTCGCCGCGCTCGAAGGCGGCACCGCGGGTCTCGCGGTCGCCTCCGGCCATGCGGCGCAAGTGATCGTGATGCACGCGCTGATGATGCCAGGCGAGGAATTCGTCGCCTCCAAGAAGCTCTATGGCGGCTCGATCAACCAGTTCAATCACTCTTACAAGAATTTCGGCTGGAACGTGGCGTGGGCCGATCCCGACGATCTATCGACGTTCGAGAAGGCCATCACGCCGAAGACCAAGGCGATCTTCATCGAGTCGATCGCCAATCCGGGGGGCGTCATCACCGACATCGAGGCGGTCGCTAAGATCGCGCGCAAAGCCAAAGTGCCGCTGATTGTCGACAATACCTTGGCGACGCCCTATTTGTGCAAGCCGTTCGACTACGGCGCCGACATCGTGGTGCACTCGCTCACCAAATTTCTTGGCGGCCACGGCAACTCGATCGGCGGCATGATTGTCGACGGCGGCAAGTTCAATTGGCTGCAGGACAAGCGCTATCCGATGCTGTCGGAGCCACGTCCGGAATATTCCGGCATGGTGCTGGGCGAGACCTTCGGCAATTTCGCCTTCGCGATCGCCTGCCGGGTGCTCGGCCTGCGCGACCTCGGGCCGGCGTTGTCGCCGTTCAACGCCTTCCTCATCGCCACCGGCATCGAGACGCTGCCGTTGCGCATGCAGCGCCATTCCGACAACGCGCTGGTCGTCGCGCAATGGCTGGCGAAACGGCCGGAAGTGGCCTGGGTGAGCTATCCGGGCCTCGCCGGCGACAAATACAACGCGCTCGCCAAAAAATACGTGCCGAAGGGCTGCGGCGCGGTGTTCACCTTCGGGCTGAAGGGCGGCTACGACGCCGGCGTGAAACTGGTGTCGAACGTCAAGCTGTTCTCGCACCTGGCCAACATCGGCGACACCCGTTCGCTCATCATCCACCCCGCCTCGACCACGCACAAGCAATTGTCCGACGCGCAGAAGGTGCAGGCGGGCGCCGGGCCGGATGTGGTGCGGCTGTCGATCGGATTGGAAGATACCGCCGACATCATCGCCGATCTCGAGCAGGGCCTGAAGGGATAACGGCCGCGACGCCGCCGTCGCGCTTGATGTCGATCAGGCCGCCTGCCCCGCCGACACCCGCAGAATCGCGCGATGCGACAGCCGTTCGGCGTGGACCACCGCGATGGTGAACGCCACCATGGCCATGATCTGGTGCGCGAGCGCCAGCGCCAGCGGCGCCTGATACAGCAGCGTGACGATGCCGAGCGCGGCCTGCAGCGTCACCGCGACCGCGAGAACGATCGCGCCCTGTGCCGCGCGCCGCTGGCACCAGGCGTCAAAGCCATGCAACGCCGCCACCAACCAGATAGCGTCGCCGAGCAGGCGATGGTCGAACTGAACGGTGAGCGCATTCTCGAACAGATTGCGCCAGGCCGGCGCGATGAACAGCAGCCGATCGAGCGACGGCATGAAGTCGCCGTCGATCATCGGCCAGGTGTTGTATTTCAATCCGGCATCGAGCCCGGCCACCAGCGCGCCGAGATAAATCTGCACGAGCAGCAGCGCGGCAATCGCCAGCGCGCCGAGCCGTAGCCGCCTCGGCGCCTCGTCCGTGGGCTGCGGCGCGATCTGCTGCGCGGTCCACAGCACCGCCGCATAGATCGCGCAGGCCAGCGTCAAATGGAATGCCAGCCGGTATTGCGACACTTTGGTGAGCGTGCCGGACAGGCCCGACGACACCATCCACCAGCCGACCACGCCGAGCGCGGCGCCGCCGGCGAAGATGATCCATAACCGCGGCCGCAGCGGCGGCGGGATGGCGCCCTGCCATAGGAACACCAGAAACGGCAGCAGGAACACCGCGCCGGTCGTGCGCGCCAGCAGCCGGTGCGTCCATTCCCACCAGAAGATGGTCTTGAACTGCGGGACGGTCATGCCGCGGTTGAGCTCGCGGTATTGCGGTATGGCCTGATAGGCGTCGAATTCGGACTGCCAGGCCCCCTCGCTCAGCGGCGGAACCACGCCGGTCACCGGTTTCCATTCCACGATCGAGAGGCCGGACACGGTGAGCCGCGTCGCGCCGCCGACAATCAGCGTCAGGACGATCATGGCCGCGACCGCGAGCAGCCACAGCCGCACGGCGCGCGCGCGAAACTCCGGAACGGAACGATAATCGTGCATGACACGCTGACTTGCGGGAAACCGCGCGGACCATATAGTCAGGCGCGCGCCATCGCAAATTACAAATCGCAGAGCACGCATGCCCATCCGCGCCCGCAAACTGATCGGTACCCTCGCCTTGCTGGTGCTGGCGGTGGTGTGGGCTTTGCTCGCCATGGCGCTGGCGCAGTCGGCGCTTACCGACATCAACGGTTTCGTGGCGGCGATCTATTACGTGGTCGCAGGCCTCGGCTGGGTGCTGCCGGCGATGCCGATCGTCAGTTGGATGGCGAAGCCGGATCCATCACCCTAAACGACGAGCGCAACGAGCGCCTCGAAAGCGGCCAGCCTACGCCGCGTTGACGCGGCGGAAACCGTTCCACATGGCGGTGGCGGCGCCCGACATCAAAACTTTCAGATAGCGCTGCTGCTGGAAATCGCCATTAACCGAAATGCGCGGCAGCGCCGTCAAATGGTCGCGATGCGCCTTGAACAGCACGCCCGGCCGCGTGGTCACCGCGGTTTTGAAGCCGAGCTCGGCGGCGATGCGGAACTCGCGCGGGCCCGCGGAGGTCGGATCGCCGACCGGATAGGCCAGATGCCCGGGCCGCTTGCCGAGCGCTGCTTCCAATACCGAGCGACTCATCTCCATCTCCGCGCGCATGGCGGCTTCGTCCGCCATCTTCTTGAGCATGTTGTGGTTGACGGTGTGCGCGCTGATGGTGACCAGCGGGTCGGCGGCAAGATCGATAATCGCCTGCCAGTCCATGCACAATTCGCTGCAGAGTGAGGCGATGTTGACGCCGTGGCACGCACACAGGTCGCGCACCGCGCTGCGGAGTTCTTCTTCGGTCTTCATGCTGCGCAGATAGCGGTAGATCTGGTCGTATAGATCGCGCTTTTCCTTCACCGTGCCGCTCGCAAAGTACTGGTCCGTGCCGTTGACCACCATGCCGATGCGGCTGTTGCGCGCAATCACCGCTTCGAGCGCGACCCACCACAATTCGCCGAGCCGGTCGGGGAAACTGGTCGGGATGTAGAGCGCGAATGGCAGCTGGTATTTCTTCAATAGCGGATAGGCGAAGCTCATCAGATCCTTGTAGCCGTCGTCGAAGGTGATGCAGACGAAGCGCCGCTTGAAATCGCCGCCGATGAAACGGGCATGCATCTCGTCGAGCGAGATCACGTCGAGCGCCGCGCGCTTCAGTCGGCGCAGCAGGCGTTCCAGAAACTCCGGCGTGACTTCCAACAGGTGGTTGGGCTGGAATGCGTCCGGGCGCGCCGGACGCACATGATGCAGCGTCAGGATGGCGCCGACGCCGCCCAGCAGCGGGCGCATGACATGATGCATCCCGGTAAAATAGAGCGTTTCCAGGCCGGTTCGGATGATGGTTTGCTTCATGCCCGTCAAGCGTCTGGTCCCAAAGCTCGATCGTCCGGCTATCCCAGCCCTGTATTGATGAATCTTGGCGAGCCTGCGACCAAGGCTCGCCGCACCGCCAACGGCCGCGATCTAGGCCGCGATGACCTGCGGCGCGCCGGCCATCAGCGTCACGTCGGTAATGCCCGCCGTTTTGAGGCGCTCGCGCGCGGCCTTGGTCGCCGAATTGGTCGGATCGGCGGCCACCAACACCGCGCGAGCGGCCAGCGGCGCTAACCGCTCGAGCGGAATATCGGCCGCGGAGCCGACGTCGATCACCACGTGATCGTAAGCGCAACCCATCGCCTCGATCATCGTCGCCAGCATCGGTGAGGCCGCAAGGGCAGCCCCGTCGTCGCCGACATTGCCGGTCGCCACAAGATGCACGGGCGAATATCGGTCGCTGGTGATGACGTCGCCGAACGAGGCCGTGCCATGCACGAGTTCGGCAATGCCGGGCGCCGAGGGCTCGGTCGATATGATCGACAGATTAGAAGCCCCGAAGGCCAGATCGACAAGCACGACATTCGAGTCTTGCGCCAAAGTGCGGGCGAGCGCGATCGCGGCATAGGTGGTGCCGACATTGCGCATGGTGCCGACGACGGTCACACGGCGCCCGTCATCGCCGGCACGGCGCAAGGCGCGCGCGATCTGCTCCATCGTATTCACGCCCAAAGGCACCGCCGCCATGCCCGCGGCGTGCGCATTTGCCGGCGTCACGGACGGCGAATCCACGCGCGGCGTCGCAGGCGCGGCCGGTGCTGCGGAAACGGGCGCAAAACCGGCCGGCAGCGGCGCCATCGCCAATAGCGCGCCGGTCACGATGAAGCCCGCCGACAAGGCGAAAGCGGCGAAGGCCGCGATCAGCACGGTCGGCAGCTTTTTCGGAAAGGTCGGATTGATCGCAGGGCTGGCGCGCGAAATGATGCGGGCCTCGGGCGGCGCGGCATTGATGTTGTCGCGGGCGGTCGCCTCGCGATATTTGGCGAGATAGGATTCGAGCAAATCCCGCTCGGTCTTGGCGTCGCGCTCAAGCGCGCGCAACTGCACGTCCTGGGTATTGGTCTCCGAGACGAGTTTCTTGACCGTGTTGATGCTGGCGGTGAGCGTCTCGAGCCGATCGCCCGCGACCTTGGCGTCGTTGTCGAGCTGGCGCGCCAGGCGCTCGCCCTCACTGCGTATCTCGCGCTCGACTTCGGCGATTTGCGCCTTCAATTCCTTGATGCGCGGATGCCGGTCGAGCAAGGTGGTGGATTGCTCGGCGAGCTGCGAGCGCAACTGGTTGCGCAGTTCGATCAGCCGGCGCATGGATTCGGAATTGGAAATATCGGACGATTCAATCGGTTTGCCAGAGCGGACGAGTTCACGCAATTGGCGCGCCCTCGCCTCCAGATCGGCCTTTTGCCCGCGCGCCGCCGAAATCTGTGAATTGATCTCGGTGAGCTGCTGGGTCGGCAGCGAGGTATTGTTGGAGCCGGCAAATAGATTGGCCTTGGCGCGATAGTCGTCGACCTTGGCCTCGGCGTCCGCCACTTTGGTGCGCAGGCTGGCGATTTCGCCGGCCAGCCAATCGCCGGCGGCGCGCGTTTGATCCTGCCGGTTCGTCTGCTGCATGGTGAGATAGGTCGCGGCGATCGTGTTGGCGACGCGGGCAGCGAGTTCCGGATTGGCGGAATCGAAATCGATGGCGATGACGCGGGACTTTTCCACCGCGTAGACGTTGAGCCGGTCGTAATAGGATTCGAGCGTGCGCTCTTCTTTCGTCATGGCGCCCGGATCGCGGCCGATGCCGAACAGGCTGAGGACAATTTTGAGCACCGACGGGCCGCGCAGCGCCGGATCGAATTCCGGCAGCGCGGCGAGGTTTTCTTTCTTGATCACTTCGCGCGCCAGATCGCGCGACAGCACGAGCTGGATCTGGCTGGTGACCGCTTCGGGATCGATGGTGGTGCGGTCGCTGCTATTCTTGTCGGCCTCGGCGCGCAGGAACACGTTTTCGCGCGCTTCGAGCAGCAGCCGCGATTCGGAGCGATAGCGCGGCGTCATGGTGTTGACGACGACGAAGGCGGCGACGGCCGCCAGCAGCGTGATGCCGAGGATGTTGGCCTTCTTGGCCCACAAAATGCGGCCTAAGGCGCGCAAATCGGGCTCGCCATCGACGGCGATCGGCACTGCGGCGGGAGCGGACGGATTAGCGACGTTCGACTTTTTACGGAACAACATTCCACACTCCAAACGCATGACGCTGACAGTACCGCCAGGATCACACCCTATTATGGTTGCTTCCGCGTTAATTTCCGGAGCCCGTCTTGCAGCGGTGAGGTTTTGTTAACCATCCAGGCCCCCTAATCCGACCTAAATTTCCAAGAGGCGGCGCGGATTCGTTTGATGCG
>PMAF01000019.1 GCA_003152455.1 Hyphomicrobiales bacterium | reverse complement strand
AGGTTTTCGGTACACACAACCGGCAGGACCTGGATTTTATCCCCAGCGTAGGCGAGATCTTCGCACAATGGCGAGCAAATCGCTTTAACTGCATCCCACGCAATACCGATGTTTTGATCTCGTCCCACGGCGATTACATGTATTGCTTTAATGATATCAGCCACGGGCATGTGCTCGGTAACGTGGCCGACAGAAGTCTTCGAGAGGTCCTTGAGATGCGCGAGGATACTGGCTCGGACAGCGCCATCTGCAATGGTTGCAACCTGCGCGGCCGATATAGTCCCTCGGAAGTGGCGGGGGCCGCCCTAGACTTTGCCAAATTACAGCTGGGGCGAACTTTTCGGTCGGCATCAATCGTTTGAACGCCTCCAAACTGGAAGATCAAAATTCGCCGTACGCGATGCACAGAGGGATTATCCCAATCGGAAATCAAATCCGGATATAGTGGCGATGGCGCCGATTCTGCAGGTAGTCTCGTTCAATTGTCTCTTGCATCATAGTACTCGACGCGGTTCGCGCCTCGATTCGTCTGTTTAAGTTTCGTCACGAAGTGACGACGGGAATAAGAAGGTATTGCGAATGAGTTGCTCCGAAATGCAATCCCATTCGGCTACTCGTGAGCGATGACGGTCGATCGATAGCATCTGTATGTCGGAAAGGGCCGACGCCTGTTGCGGGCTGTCCGATTGCACCCGATAAGTGCTTTAGATCGCCGGGGTAGACATAATCGCGCCCACGAATAGTTATTGCGAGTCGATAGCCAGCGGGCGCGATTACGCATGTTGGCCAAATCTCAATATCGAGATCGTATACGTTGCTCGGTTCGAGCGGCTGGATCTCATCATGGCTGTGGTACGGACGGTAAGGCAGTGAGCGGGCCGCGTCCAATTTGCGATGTGAGGCGCGTAACCAGCCATGTGCCAACGGCGTGTGGGGATCGTTAGAGCCAGAGTAGGTGATTTCCTTAAGGTCCGGCGTAAACAGTCTTAGCACCACGAAAAGGTCAGCGTCATCTGTGTCCGATGATACGCAGAGCTTTAGCGATGAGGGCCCAATAATTTTGGTATCTTTATCGAGTGGCGGCGTAATGAAGGTAACGCCATCCGACGCGGCATCGAATCTAATTGTCCCTTCCACTTCGGAGGAAACGCGTGTGAGCATGTGGTTGGCTGGCTCCAGATAGAGCTTCTGCCATTTCGTCTCGGGCAAAGGCCACGATGGTGCGCACATTTGGCTGAAGGTCTTTTCAGGATGCCGCACCTGCATCACGATCTGCGGCTCTTTATCCCAGCCATTGTCCTCACCTTTGAGGGAGTGCCCAAAGAAGCGCTTCTGTAAGGCGATGCCCGCTTGTGTATAATATTCTGTCCAATGTTCGAAACAGTGGAAATTGAGCCACTTCTTGGCAGATTTTGCCTGCAGGAAGCCCTCGATGTTACCGCGCAAGTGAAGTCCTTGCCCGCCCCAATTGGCCGCTGACAGGAGGGGGGTGGTAATTTTTGTGAAATCAGGCAGGCGGCTTTTCCAAAATGGATCACTAGCGAGTTTGGCTTGGCGCGTGTCTATCCGCCAGTCGCGTCGATTAGCCTCTAGCTCGTCTTCGCCAAGTGTTTGCGGACCCGATACCCATTCGCCGTTTATATTGCTGCGAAAGCCACGCTCTCCACGTCCATGCTGCACCGGAAGGACATACTTCTCAATCCACAGATCGCCAAACAGACTGAGGATGCCTCCGTGCCTGCAGAATTCGCGGTAATAGTCAGAGCAGCCCTCCCATACACAGATCGCAGCAAGATGCGGTGGCTGTAGAGCGGCAACCTGCCATTGATTCATCGCAAGATAAGACACCCCGCTCAGGCCGATGCGGCCGTTTGACCAGGGCTGCTGCGCTGCCCATTCAATGCAGTGATATAGATCGAGTGTCTCGCGTTCTGAGAGGAGGTCCATGAAGCCGGGCGATCGCCCGGTCCCGCGCACGTCTACGCGCACCAGCGCATAGCCGTCGGGGACGAAGCGTTCTGGATCGGGAAACTCGTAGTTCTGATATCGGTTGCTGGAAAGTTTGAGAATTTCCGGCTCGTGCGCGCATAGCATTTTCCACTGGCCGCCCCAAACCTCGTCCTGAAACGATAGCCACTTGGCATAAGGTCCAGCACCGAGAAGGACAGGGTATCGGCCATCTCCTTCTGGCCGGAACACGTCACAGCGCAGCACGATGCCATCGTCCATTTCGATTGGAACATCCCAATCGATACGCATGCCGCCGCTAGTTTCGGACCTGAGTGGCTTTAGGGACACTGTGGTGTCAACGCGCTGAGGCATGATTATAGCCCTCCGAAATTTTGTCGGCGCCTTTCGAAGAAAGATGCGAACAGCTTATTTGGCGCGCATTCGAGAGTGCTAGTGAGTGCTTAGCTACTGAAAATTTCTGAGCATTCTGCGCTGGCACCGACGGGGCCACTCCTTGCAGCCGGCCGCTCATGCGCATGGCATATGGCTGATCGGTGCGACATTTATGCCGGTCTCGTGTGCAGGCCGGCGGGTGCATTCCGTTTTTCCTAATATCTCGAGAGACGATAATCCCGCGCCCGTATACAAAACCATCAACCTTATATACAAAGTAGGAGTACCGAACAACCGCTGGAACGCGTCATGGATGAAGGTTTGAAGCCCGTGAAGAGTGAAGTCCGCGATGGGATGCGGATTGATTGGGATGTCCCAATAAAAATGGATGACGGGATCGTGCTGCGTGCTGATTTGTTCCGGCCCGATGACGACGGACAGCATCCCGCAATTCTATCTTACGGCGCGTTCGGTAAGGGGCTCGCGTTCCAGGAAGGCAACAGGAGTGCCTGGGAACGCATGACCAAAGCGTTTCCCGAGACCGCAAAAGGTTCGAGCAACAAATATCAGGTCTGGGAGTTGATCGACCCTGAGAAGTGGGTACCTGACGGCTATGCCTGTTTGCGCATCGATGCGCGCGGATCCGGCCGTTCGCCGGGCTTTCTCGATCCCTGGTCGCCGCGGGAGACGAAGGATATCTACGACTGCATTGAGTGGGCCGCCGCTCAGATCTGGAGCAACGGCAAAGTCGGAATGAACGGAATTTCCTACTATGCGATGAACCAATGGTTCGTCGCGCAGCACCAGCCGCCGCACCTTGCCGCCATTTGCGTGTGGGAAGGTGCGGGAGACTGGTACCGCGAAGTCACCCGGCATGGAGGAATCTATTGCCGTTTCATGGACAATCTTTACCCGCGAGCATTCTATCGCGCCCAATACGGGTTGGGTGAGCGCGGCCTGCGCAGCAAGGTTACGGGCGAACTAGTCTCTGGTCCCGAAACGCTATCAGAGGAAGAGCTCAAGAAGAATCGCCGCGACATCGAGCAATTCATACTCGATCATCCCTTCGATGATGCGATTTGCCGAGAGCGGACTGCCGATTTTGCAAAAATCAAGACGCCGCTACTGAGCGCTGCCAATTGGGGTGGCGTTGGTCTGCATCCACGCGGGAATTTTGAGGGATTTCTGGCCGCAGCCTCTGAGCAGAAATGGTTGGAGGTGCATGGCGATGCCCATTGGACGCATTTCTATACGGATTACGGCCTCGGTTTGCAGAAGCGCTTTCTCGGGTACTTCCTAAAAGGGGAGGACACAGGCTGGGCCAGACAGCCGAAGGTGCTGCTGCAAGTCCGCCATCCGGGGGAAAAGTTCGTAGAGAGGCATGAAAGGGAATGGCCGCTCGCGCGTACGCGATGGACGAAGTTTTATCTCAATCCGGCCGATATGAGCTTCGGCACCCGTGAGCCGACGACGGCGACCACGCTTACGTACGACGCTGTGGGGCAGGGCCTGACGTTCATGTCGGCGCCTTTGACTGAACAGATCGAAATTACGGGGCCGCTGGCGGCTAAACTGTCGCTTTCGTCTTCGACGAGCGATGCCGACGTGTTCCTTATTTTGCGGGTTTTTGACCCGCAAGGCGAGGAGGTCGTTTTCATTGGCTCCAACGATCCGCGCACGCCGGTTTCTCTCGGCTGGCTGCGGGCCTCACATCGCAAGCTCGATCCGTCACGCTCGCTGCCTTACCGACCCTTCCATACCCACGACGAAACTTGGCCGCTCAAGCCGAACGAGCCTGTTGAACTCGACGTTGAGATTTGGCCAACCTGCATCGTCGTGCCACCGGGTTACCGCATCGGTCTGTCAGTGCGCGGCAAGGATTACGAATATGAAGGTCCGCCGCTGGTACTCGAAGGAGTGAAATACACCCTCACCGGCGTTGGCCCATTTCTGCACACGCATCCGCAAGATCGCCCGCCAGAAATTTTTGCGGGCAGCAATAAATTGCACTTCACACCGGGCCAGAATCCCTTTGTTCTGCTACCGATCATTCCCGCCGAATAGGGGAGGCCAGTTACCGTTCCGGACGCCGCGGCCGGGACTTTCCACGCTGCGGGAGATTCACCTCGAAGACGAAGCGGTCCGGACGGCAGATTGTCTCTCCAAGCAGAAACGGACTTCCCTCCGGACCAATCGCGGTGTAGTCGACCCGTAGGATCGGATGTCCGGCGGTGAGTTGAAGCAATTTTGACTCTTCTTCGGTCACCGTCGCCGAGCAGAATTCGCATCTCAGATCGGCAATGGGAATGTTGTGCTTTTTCAGCAAACTGAAGATGAAAGCATTTCCCAACTCTTTCTTCAGTGTGCGTGCGAGGCTTGGGCGCATGTGCAGCCGGTGCAAGGCAACGGGTTCGTCATTTGCGAAGGTCTGCTTCTGATGGCGGAAAATAGATGCGCCTGGCCGGAGGCCGAGACGGGCGGCGATCTTGTCATCGGCTTTGATCACGCCTTGATTAACCTCGGCGAGGCGAGGCACAAAACCAGCGCGCCTAATTTCGTCCCCAATGGAGCGGTCAGGATCGCCTGCAAGCACGCGGTGAATCCGCGGCTTTGTCTTAACGAATACCCCGAGCCCCTGGTGTCCTTGGACAAGCCCCTCGTAGACCAGTTCTCGCAAAGCGCGTCGCACGGTGATAGCGCTCACGCCGAAGGCTTTGGTGAGAGCCGCAAGGCTCGGCAGGCGACTGCCCGGCGGGTAGCTACCGTTTGCAATTCGCGAACGCAGAGCTGTCAGAAGGTCGGAGTAGAGAAAGCTACGCCGAGTTTTCGTAGACTTGAGTTTGGCAGTCCTAGACATTTTCAATGTGCTTAAGCTGAATCGATGATGATTGAGAATTCAACAATTTATCCTCCAAAACTAACTTCGGCAAAAGCGAGGGGCCTGCCAACGCCCATTGATGTTCAAGCGCATTATGTGTCGCCAGCCATTCCGGAATGCGTGGAATTACGGGCGACGGGACTTGATCTTTCAGTCGTACGGCATTCGCCATCCTGCCCTTGAAATTGATATTTTGCATCCTCTAGGGGGCACCTTACAGCCTGAGAAGGTCGTGAGCATTGCCTGCGAAGATTCGATCTGTTTCGTCTGAGGAAAGTCCAAGCGATCGCACGCCTCGGATTGTGCCGGCGATCAGGCCGCGCCCTTGTTCTGAATCGAAGGGGGCGTCAGTCGCAAATAGGCAACGAGAGGTGCCGAAGAATGCGTGTCCGCAGCGCGTTGGGGCCTCTTCGCCGCCGAGCGCAGTGTCGGCATAGAGCATTTGGAAATACTCGATCGGCGGCTTCTTAAGTCCGTTTTCCTCTGCCACCGGATTGAGATCCGGGGCACCGAAAAAAATCTGGCGGAAGCCAAGTTTAATCTTTGCCGAAAAATATGGAATCATCCCGCCCATATGATGCGAGATTATCTTGAGATTAGGCAGCTCATCGAATAGGCCCGAGTAGATGAGCCGTGTCATGCAGGCTGTAGTCTCATACGGCCAGCCAAAGCTGAACCAAATTTCGTTTTCTGAATGCTTTTCGCTAACGTAGTCGGGAAAGTCTGGGCCCCGCATCGGGTGCACCCAGATTGGTAAGTCGAGTTCCGACATCCGTCGGAATAGCGGCCGAAACTCCGGAAGGCTAAGAGGTTTTCCGGTAACATTGGTGAAAACCTGGACGCCACGTGCGCCCAATTCAAGGATGGCGCGGTCAATCTCGGCGAGTGTGGCATCCATATTGTTCATCGGCAGTGCGGCGATGAAGGTCGGGAAGGCCTGTGGGTACTTGCGGCAAATGTCCGCGAGCGCGTCGTTGGCAATACGAGCAAGCTCCGGCGTCATATCTGGTGGGCCCACCAGCTCAAGCGGCGGATTCGCGAGCGACAGGATCTGTTGAACACCGTCAAATTGGTCAAGAAGCCTCAGGCGCGCTTCCACATCGACCAGTGTCGCGAGTCGGGGGAACGCCTTGATAGCAACGTGGTCGGGAATCAGGTGCGCGAGGCGATCGAGGTACGGCTTCGGCATGAAATGGTTGAATACGTCGATAATCATCTCGTTCTCTCACTGTCCGAGCGCGTTGCCGGTGCCTCTCACATTTGCTTGATATACAAACAGCAGAGTTCTTTGTAAAAGGCGAGATATCATTTCTGGGGCAAATGATTAGGCCCATTGTTGGTACGTCAACAGTCGGGGGCTATTCGTGGCAAGGCTTGATACGCGATCGGTTGTCCTGCATGCGCGCGGCGCAGGGACGCCTTTGCTGCTGCTGCATTGCCTCGGGGTCGACCACCATTTCTGGGATTTTGCGTCCGCTCTTGCCGACAGCTTCCGCCTTCTTTCCTACGATCTTCCGGGGCATGGCGGGACAGCGGTGCCCGATGCGCCGTACACGGTTGAAGATCTCGCGGAGCAAGCCGCTGACATTCTGCGGAGGCAGAGCATCTCCAAGGTGCACGTCGCCGGAATTTCCTTGGGCGGGCTCATTGCTCAGCGTTTCGCAGCCGCGAACCCGGAGATGGTGGATCGGTTAATTTTGATCGATACGACGCCGCGCTACACAGATGAACTCCGTGGAATGTGGGCGGTCCGCGCCAAGGCCGCGCGGGAACAGGGCCCCACTTCGCTTATCGAGGGGTTGCTGCCAATCTGGTTTACGTCTGCTGCATTGGCAATAAACGCTGCTGATGTCCGCTATGTACGCGAGGCACTCGCTCACTGCTCAGGCGAAGGTTATGCACTGGCCTGTGAGGCGCTCGCTGCGGCGGACCTTCGCGCTGATGCTGCGCGGATCGCCTCGCCGACGTTGGTCATGTGTGGAGACGACGATATTCCGAGTTTTCTCGATGCGGCGCGTTGGCTCGAGGCGCATATCGATAAGGCCCGCTTCGCATGGATCACGGATGCCCGTCACGCATCAGTGCTGGAGCAGCCGGCTCAGGCGCTGCGCTTGATACGTGAATTTCTGCGCTGAAGTGCCCAGCCCACTTGTCATACAAAGTGGAATGTAGCAACCTTAGCTCCGAGCAAAATAATTTGCCGACAAGGCAATGTCATTCGGGGGGAGTCGCAATGAACGTCGAAGAGAAGTCCGCTCAGCTTGTAGCACGTCTCGAGCGTTTGCCATTTTCGCAATGGCATCGCCACTTCTTTATTCTAGCGTTCTTCGGGATTGCTTTAGATGCGGCCGATTTCGCGCTTTTTGGTGCCGCATTGCCGCCGATTGCCCGTGAATTTGGGTTGGGGCCGGCGCAATCGGGACTGCTTGCGACCGTGGGGCTTTTCGGTGCATTTCTCGGCGCGTTGTTCTGGGGAACGATTTCCGACTACATCGGTCGCCGCACGGCCTTTCAAGCAACGGTGGGCCTGTTTGCGGTATTCACAGGCCTAGTGGCTGTTTCGTGGAATATAATGTCGCTCGGTGTCTTCCGCTTCCTGTCGAATTTTGGGCTCGGCGGCGAGGTTCCAGTCACGCTGACGCTGAGCTCCGAGTTTAGCCCAGGCCGTATACGCGGCAGCATGGCCGGCAACATCATGGCGGGATTTCCGGTCGGGCTCGTCATCGCCGCGGCACTGAGCCTTTTGATCATCCCGCGTTGGGGCTGGCGCGCGCTCTTCATTGTCGGCGTCATTCCGGCTGTGCTGCTCTTCTTCGTGCGGCGCTATATGCCCGAGTCCGTCCGTTACCTGCTCAGCAAGGGCCGCATCGACGAAGCGGAGCAGACCGTTATGGACATCGAGAAGCAGGCGATTGGTCGTTCCTTGAGTGGGGGCGAGATCAAGGCATTGCCGAACGTCCGCCCCGAGGTTGCAATCGAAGCGAAGGTCACGGTTTTCGAGCTGCTCGCACCCGGACGCATCAAAAATACTCTGCTGCTATGGGTGGTTTCCTTTGGATTTCTCTGGGCTTCGAACGGCATTCTTTTCATGTTGCCAACCATCCTGATACAGCGTGGGATTCCGCTCACGCAGGCGATCACCTTCTTGCTGGTGCAGGCGCTTTCGGCGGTCGTAGGCTATTCCGCATGCGGGTTCTTGATCGACCGCTATGGTCGCAGGCCAGTGCTGTTCCTGTACTATTTCATCGGGGCGTTTTGCCATCTTTGGTTCGCGATGGCGAGCGGCACATGGCTCTACTTTGCGGCGGCCGCCGTGGGTTGGGTTAATCCCGGCGTTTATGGTTCGACGGGAATCTATGTCAGCGAACTGCATCCGACGCATCTGAGGGCTACCGCGGTCGGCTGGTTCTTCGGTATCGGGCGCATCGGTTCATTCCTCGCGCCGACCGTCGTGGGCTTTATGCTGGCGTACGGTGCGGGACACTATGTTCTGCACACCTTTGCGCTTGCCTATCTGATCTCCTCCTTCGCACTGCTCGCGATCGGGATTGAAACGAAAGGGCGGGTGCTTGAGGAGATCACCCAGGCAAAGCCTGTCTGAGCGGGTGGTGCCGATGAACCTAATTGCTTGCTTCGGACTGTTCCCACCGACAGGAAAATCTTTAAGTCGGGAATAATACCGACGCTTGAGCGCGCGTTTTTGCACAGCCACGATTGAAACGGGACTTATCCATGGCGGTTAGGTTGTCTGATGCTTCTCCGAACTATGTTCACAAAAGCGGTGAGCCGAAAGTGGCCCGCTTTGAGGCACAGCGCTGGCTAATCGACAATGTCATTCGTGCCAACGGGCCCGACTGGGATCAGCCCCGCACCTTCTATCTGAATGCGCCATGTGGGGTGGAGGCTAACGCTGACTTTGCCGCCGTCCGCGAGCGCGTAAAAAAACACGATGATATGGCACCGGCGTTCGAAGCGACGGCGCGGCGCCGCGAAGCCAAGGCCATGACTGCTGAAGAGAACGGCGCGCTGGTCACTGCCCGAGACAATTACTTTATGGCGGCGATCAATTGGGGTGCAGCGCAATGGCCGCACCTCGAAAACAGCGACGAGAACATCCGTCTCAATCAGAAAAAGCGCGACTGTTACATGGATTACGCGCGACTGGCGGATCACCATGTCGAACCGGTTTGGATCCCGTTTCAGGGCCGGCATTTGCCGGGGTGGTTTCACCTGCCGCCGAATTACAAGGGCGGGCGGCTGCCGGTCGTGATCGAAATCCCCGGGATGGATGGCTTTAAGGAGATCGGGGTAGCACTCTACGGAGACCGCTGGTTGAACC
The DNA here is from genome assembly GCA_003152455.1 of Hyphomicrobiales bacterium. Taxonomy (GTDB): domain Bacteria; phylum Pseudomonadota; class Alphaproteobacteria; order Rhizobiales; family Xanthobacteraceae; genus Pseudolabrys. Next base: position 1,611 of record PMAF01000019.1, on the reverse strand, counting down.
GCGGCTACGCCGTGCTTACGATCGACGGTCCAGGCCAAAACGAGGCCCCGCTTCTTGGACTCTACGTCAGCATGGACAACTGGATTGCAGCGGGACCAGCGATCGTCGATTGGCTATCGGCCAGACCTGACATCGATCGGGACCGCATGGTGGTCACAGGGCGGAGCTTCGGTTCGTTGTTCGGCACCCTCGTGGCGGCGAACGAACCGCGCCTGCGCGGTCATGTCCACCTGTCTCGAGCCCGGCTGCCACACGATATTTGAAGAAGCGTCGCCGACGTTCAAAAAGCGGTTTATGTGGATGTCGGACTATACCGATGAGGCAGCTTTCGACCGGTTTATCGCGGCGCTAACCTGGGAGGGGCACGCCGAACGGATCAAAGTGCCTTATCTTTGCGTCGCTGGCGAATGCGAGGAATTAAGCCCTCTTGTTCACACCGAGCGCATGTTCACTAGGATGACTGCTCCACGGCAGTTGGTGGTTTATCAAGAATCACGACACTCGGTTGGTAACGTCGCATCGTGTAATCTCGGTCCGTTTCCGGCCACTTTGGTTGCTGATTGGATTGACGCTCGCCTCGCTGGCAAGCCGCTCACAAGCGAACGATGGTTCGTCCAGTCGAGCGGAATTATTATCAAGAGCGCCCTTTGACGTGAATTACCTACCAGCGGCTTGAGCGGTTTATGCGCCCGACAATAGCTGAACCTTTGATGGATATGAGGCGCTGTAAAAGGTGTGGGCCCTTTCACGCATGAGGCTTCCTGCAATTTGGGTGCCTGCAGTGGTCCACGTCAGGACCAAGCTGCACTTCGGCGGCGAATAGACGCCTTATGTTCTGCTGCTGGTCATTCCCGCCCAAAGTCGAGCTGGATAAACATCAAGAGAACGAAAAGCCTAGGAGCAACATCGATGCGTGTCAGCAGTCAATTATTCCATGATTATGGGTTCATGCCGGATGAATGTGCATTCGGGTTGCTCACCCCTGATAAGCAATACCGCAATGGTCCAAACCAAAATCCTGACCTTACCTGGGACGATTTGCCAAAAGGGACCCGCTCTTTGGTGCTCATAAACGACGATCTTGATGTTCCGGTCAATCTTGACTCCTTCAACAAGGAAGGAACGCTCGTCTCATACGAACAGCAGCGTCGCATTCTATGCCACTGGGTGCTGATCGATCTCGATCCAGACACTGGTCCGATCCGGCTTGGCGAGTTCTCCGACGGGGTGACCGTTGGCGGGAAGCCTGGGCCGGCGGGGCCGCGCGGTACTCGACAAGGCATCAACGGATATACCGCGTGGTTAAAGAATGATCCCATTAAAAAGGGAAATTACTTCGGCTACGATGGGCCGTGCCCGCCGTGGAACGATGAGGTTCCGCATCGCTACGTGTTTAAACAATTTGCACTTGATGTCCCGCGTCTCGGGGTAGCAGGTGTATTTGAAAAGCCGGCGGTGGTTGAGGCGATGCGCGGGCATATCCTTGGACAGGCATCGGTGACTGGGCTCTATAAATTCAACTTGGAATAATACGCTAAATGCTTCTTTCGCTGCTAAGCGTATCCGACTGTAAATCAGCATCGGGCCAAGACCTGTGTGTACCGAAAATTA
>PMAF01000163.1 GCA_003152455.1 Hyphomicrobiales bacterium | reverse complement strand
TTTTCTTTTTTGCGTTTGTTTTTGCTGCTGGCGACCATCGCGGGCGTCCTCGCGTTGACCGGCGCTCTGGAAACGTTCGGGAGGTAAAAAGCCGCCCGCATGGTACCAGCAGCGGATGGCGGCGATCGCCAAAGACCCTGCCGGTGGCGCTTTCAAGAAAGGCAATTCCTTCGGCCAGACCATTGGCCAGCGGCTGGCGGAAAGCTACCTGCAGATGATCGAGGACGAGGACTGCCTGGTGTCGGAAGATCCGATGGAGCAGCTCGCCACCGCGGCGCATGCGGTCTACCGCTCATGGACCAGCGAGCGCGCCCGCACCTATCGTCGGCTCGAGCATCTGGAGGATTTGCACGGCACCGCCGTCACCGTGCAGGCGATGGTGTTCGGCAATCGCGGACTTTCCTCGGGCGCCGGCGTGGCGTTTTCGCGCGATCCCTCGACCGGCGCGGCGCAGCCGGTCATCGACATTTTGTTTGGCGCGCAGGGTGAAGACGTCGTATCCGGCAGCCGCAATCCGGAAACCGAGGAAGCGATCACCCGTTCGGTTCCGGCGGTGGCGACGCAATTGCGTGCAGCGCTGGCGCGGCTCGAACGCGAGTTCGACGACGTGCAAGACGTCGAGTTCACGATCGAGCAACGCAAATTGTGGCTTCTGCAGACGTGCTCGGCCAAGCGCACGCCGCAGGCCGCGCTGCGGTTTGCCATCGACTTCGTCAAAGAGGGACTGATCACGCCTTCCCGCGCCTTGCGGCGGCTGAATGGCCTGGATTTGGATAGACCCGCGCGCCAACGCCTGGTCGATGGTCCGGAGCCGGCGGCGCGTGGCACCGGCGCCTCCGCCGGCATCGCGGTCGGACGCGCGGCCTTCGATTCGGCAAGCGCCGAACGTCTTGTTGTCGGCGGCGATCCGATCATCCTCGTGCGTCCCAATACCAGCACGGCCGATATCGCGGGCTTCGCCATCTCCGCCGGCATCGTGACCGCCCTCGGCGGTCGTACTGCGCATGCGGCGCTGGTGGCGCGCCAGATGGGCAAGCCGTGCGTGGTCGGCTGCGCGGGGCTCACCGTCGATGCCGCGAGCCACAGCGCACGCCTCGCCGGGGCCACGATCAAGCAAGGGGATTGGCTGTCCATCGACGGCGAGACGGGAACGATCTATCTCGGCCAATCGAAGGTCGCTATCGACCGGCCGGACGCGGAACTGGCGGAAATCGAGCGCTGGCGGACTAAGTCGCTGGAACGTTCATAATTGAAATGAAAAGCGACGGTAAGTCTCCTCATTGCACGAAACTGCCGTGCGCGGGAGCAAAGCGGCCGAGGCGCTATGTCGCAGTGTGACCTTTTCGGCATTGAACTTTTCTCAGGTATTCCGATTTGGCTTGAAACTCCCTTTTCATAGACGCACGCAGACCTTAGTCTGCCCGCCATTGGCAGGCATTGGTATTGCGTTATGGACAGCGAGCCAAAAGAAATTGAATTGAAGCTTAGGGTCGCTCCCGAAGATATCGCTGTTCTCCGGAATCATCCGGATTTTGCGGGCGTTTTTCATGATCCCACCCACGAAACGTTAAATTCGGTCTATTTCGATTCCGGTGATCGGTTCCTGCGTGATCACGGACTGACCTTGCGGGTGCGCCATATCGGCGACAAGAGCGTCCAGACCATCAAGACCGCCAATATTGGCTCCAATTGCTTCGAACGATTGCAGTGGGAGCAAGCCATCGAAGGCGATCAACCGGACCTCACCCGCGTGACGGATACCGCCCTCGGCCCGATTCTCACCGACGACGTTCGCAACACATTGAGACCGGTCTTCGAAACCCGGATCGAGCGGACGGTCTATCATCTGAACGGAAACGACACCGCTATCGCCATGGCGATCGACGAGGGGCAGATTATCGCACCCGATGCATCCTGCCCGATCTCCGAGATTGAACTTGAGCTGAAGCACGGCAATCTCACCGAGCTCTTCAAGATCGCGCGCGCCATAAGTGGCATCGTGCCTGCTCAGCTAGACGTCAAAAGCAAGTCCGAGCGCGGCTATGAACTCGTTGAGAAGACGCCGGTCATCGCCGAAAAGGCATGCGATCCGGAGTTGAGCGCTGGAATGAGTGCGGGGCGAGCATTCACGTTGATTGGCCGGGCATGCTTGCGCCATTTGGTCGCGAACGAGCCCGCAACCAAAATCTGCGATGCGGAGGGTTTGCACCAGATGCGCGTCGCACTGCGCAGGTTGCGCGCCGCCATTTCGGTCTTTTCCGACATGTTGAGAGACGATCGAATAGACACGATCAAGAGTGAGTTGAGATGGCTCGCACGGGAGTTTGGTCCCGCGCGCGACTTGGATACCCTTTTTATCGAGGTTCTCAAGCCACTGCGAAAACAGCACGCAAACGAGCCGGGGTTCGTCAGCATTAGCAAGATGTTCGCGCGCAAGCGTCTCAAAAGCCATCGGCAGGCGCAGGAGGCAGTTCAATTAGCTCGATTCCGCACGCTTGTTCTCGATACCGCGGAAGGGGTTGAGGCCGGGCCGTGGAGCAGGTCGGAAGACCCACTGATGCGCGCAAGCCGGGAAATGCTGATCGAAATCTATGCCGCGAACCAGCTTTCGCGGCGTCGTAAGAAGATCAGGCGACGGGGCGCGAAGATTGGAAACCTGAGTCCGGAGCAACTACATAGATTGCGCATTCAAGGCAAAAAAGCTCGGTATGCGGCGGAATTCTTTTCCAGCGTGTACCAAGGCAGGAAATCCGCGAAGCGGTCCAGGAATATTATTTCGTCCCTGATGCAAATGCAGAATTGCCTCGGCGGGATCAATGATGTCATGACGCGCAAGGCGTTATGTGCGGATATCATCGCCAATCCAGGGCGCGGCTTGACCGCGGAGCAAAACCGCCACCGCGCGTTTGCGGCAGGTCTTATTATAGGCGACCAGCAAGCGCAGATTCAGCAATTGCTTGATCGCACGCGCAAGGCGCATTCCCGCTTTGCCGGCGCCAAAATATTCTGGAAGTTGCCGCACCAGCCCAGCGCCGCGGTGCCGTCGCCACCAACGTCAGCCGGAAACGCTTAGCGTGCGAGACGCCTAAGCACCCGTTGCAGCACGGTGGGGCGGGCCCGCGCGGTTGTCCTTGACGCGGCTGTCTTAGCCTTGCCTGCACGCGTTTTGTCGGTCGAGCGCCGACGACGCGACTTTGCTTTGACGGCAGGCACGCGCGACTTGCGCCGCGCGGTGCGCTTGCGATGCTTGAGCGCGTGGCGGCCGACATTGCGCAAGAACAACTTCTCCAGCGGATAGCTCAGTCGCCGCACTGCCGCGGCTAGGGTGAACCATTCTACCGCCGCGATGTCCTTCATCAGATCGCGGCTCGGATTGACTTCCGCCTGCATGCGCCAGAACTGTATGACCTTCGGACGGCCGCGCGCCCGGTAGGTAAGGGCGCCAAGAAACTCGCGCACACGCACGCGATGGCCGGTCTCCTCTACCACCTCGCGGCGGGCGCCGGCGAGGGCGTCCTCATCGCGCTTGAGCTTGCCGCGCGGCAGCACCCAGAGCTCGTCCTTGCTGCGCTGCACGACAGCGACCAGCGGCCGCACTCCGCCGCGCACCATTGCTCCAGACTGCTTGATGAATTTGACGAGTGCGGATGACCACGGCAGGATAGTTGTCGAGCGGGCCGTCCCGCTCACCAGCGTTCGCGATATTCTAAATTACATCGGATACAAAAATGCTCCGTTTGCTGAAATGATGAATGCGTTGGGGTATGCGAAAAGTTTGTTTTATCCGACTGATGATAAAAATAGCGACCAGGCGCTTGCATACTATCGACAACGTGAGTGGCGTATTGGTCCGGGTTTAACTAGCGGCGGTACCGTACACAGTCGGTCATTAACGGAGGTCGAGAAGAATAGATTGGTCACGATCGATCAAAGATTTTGGGAACGAATGATTGGAGAGCCGGCGAAGCGCCGCGTTGATTCGGCCCAAGTGATAACGCAATTCAACGGCAGCCCAATAGCTGCGTCGATTAGAAGGGTAATCGTGCCGCCGGACGCATTAGACGTAGCGCGCGATTTATTCGGCGAAAAGGCAATATCACTTGCACCTTGACCTCTGGCGGTTGTCGCTGAGCCGGTTACCAAAATTATAAACGCAATTATCGAGAATTCGTAGTTTTGGAGCCATTGTTAACCGCCGAAAGTATTTGGCGTTTGAGGGCAGTTCATAACCCGAAACTGTCGTGCGGTCTTGGTTGAATGATTGCTGCTAAATGGCGAAGGCCGGAGCCCCAACCGGCTGGATCCGCAAAATCTGATTTTTTCGGTACATACTAATTTGATGATGCCTCGTGTTGAGCCAGTTTCGTCAATTTGCCATGCCCGAAGACATTCAAATGGAGTGCCAATTATGAAGTTATTGCCGCTACTAGACCTGGCGGGAAACGTAAAGTTTTGGACTGAACCACGGACAAGCTGGATTGCTGATCTGGATGCAATGCCGTGGCAGGAGCCACGGAATAGGAAGCAGAGGAAGCGTTTGACGTAGATCGCAGTGCATTGTAACACGCGCGGATTCAAACCGAGGATCATCAACATGGCTAAGAAAGTATCGAGACGCCGTAAGCTCAAAGCGTGGACTTCGCAAGATCATCGCGACTTGAAGGCGCATTCAAAAGCCAAGTCGCCAGTAAAAAAGATTTCTAAAGTGATGAAACGGACGATGGGTGCAATTCGTCAAAAGGCGCTCAAGCTCGGGCTGCCTATCGGTCATCGCCGCTGACTTGACCAGATCAAGCCTTTGATCGCGAATCTCAACTTCTCGGATCGGCTCTGAGAGATGGCTGAGAAAAATACAAACCGACCACAATCCAAGCCTGAAATTATCCCGCCGGGCAAGCAGCCGGATTCTGACGTTTGGACGTCCGAGACAATGCGGGGAACCCATCGCATCTATGTCAGAAGGGTGGGGCCATTCGAAATCATCCTATGGGTCGTAATAATCGGCGCGATTCTGATGGCAATCGGCGGTCTGCTACTTGGTTTTTTCTTGATTGCGATACCGTTTATGGCGGCGCTGATCGTTATTGGCATAGTGTCTGCCGTTGTGCGTGGGTACTTTCATCGCCAATAAGTTTCGAGCCATATTTTCATTTGAGGGCTAATTTTCGTCGGCCAGCATGATCGTTATGACGCGGAAGTCGATCAACCATAGCTGATCCGCATAAAATCTGATTTTT
>PMAF01000311.1 GCA_003152455.1 Hyphomicrobiales bacterium | reverse complement strand
TTGGCGATCCAGAGACAATTTGTCTCACGCAGACAATGGCCGACAAGCGTCCACTTTGGGAACAAATGACAACCAAGTATGGGCTCAAGCGCGTCCGGTACACGGATCTCGTCGCGTGGCCTTTCGCAGACTATGTGTTTGGCGCGGACTGGGACATCATGTCTGACGTGACCAAGTCTCGCCTCTACGGCTTCCAAGATGTAGTCGATAGCGAGGCGATGTTCGTGCGTCTACTGCGACGCTTTCGCGAAGAACGGATTGTGCCTTAGCGTATGTGAGGTCAGGCCAGAGGTACCTCATACCGGTCTGGTTGGAGGTTCGAGTCCTCCCGGGCCCACCAATTTCGCGCATTTTGTCCGAATGAAAAAATTGTAGCACGCTCGAGGCGTGAGAAGTGCGTCTTGCATCGTAGCGCGCCTTCCAACGCTTCGTTTAGTGCGCTGTGGGAGATGAACCTATGTCGGACACCGGATGGAACAAAATCTAGCACCAAAAACGATATTGCCTCTAATTAGGGCGTTCACTTCGCCAATAGTTCGATGCTGACCCAAACAACGACAGCACCTATGTCCCTATAGGAACATTTGGGATGGCTGCACGTACCGTGCAGCAACAATTTGAGAATATTGGAACGATTGAAAGCGCTGCTCGTTTCCTTAATGTCCCCCCACATAAGTTAAAAAGGAAACACAATGCCAAAGCAAATGCACGAGCAGGCTGCTGAACATCACGAGCAAGCCGCGAAAACTCATCGGACTGCGGCGCAGCAGCACGGCAGCAGCGATCATGTAAGCGGAAAGCAACAGTCAGCTCAGGCTTTTGAAAAATCAAAATCCGCTCACGACCGTTCGACGCAAGCTAACAATAAGAGCCAGCAGCAGAAGTAATTGACTGGCTCAATAAGTGGCCTTGACGCGTCCCACGTCGAGGCCATTTTTTTGTCTGCCCCATTTAGGCGTCAACATGGAATGGCGATGGCGGCGATGATGCGGCCGGCGCGCCTTGCGGTGTTCTTCCACAAATCTATGGCGAGATCGGATGCGATAAGGCCCCCTATCGCACAAATCAAATCGATCCCCGAATTGCGAAGCACAGGTCGCGCCACGTGAGCGATGTCCCGCCCCGCCTGCCTGCCCAACCCACCTTGCCCCTTCACTTCAGCGCCCGATCTCATTCCGCTGGGCAGTATAGCAAGTCTCCTTCTGCCACTCCAGCGTGTAGACCGCGAATAGGGCAAAACTTCGTAATATTTTGAAGTAACGTAAACGCCCTCCCGCGATAATTTACTGATCGCCCGAATGCCAAACATTTGTGGCCTTTTGCCAATGCCACTTGTTGTTTGCCGCAACCTTCCATGACAAAACCTCAATTTCCGGATATATTTCCGGAATTAGCCTTGGAGTGTCACATGGTCAAAGCGTCACACCCGCCTGCCGGAATACCCGAACATTCCAACCATGCAGGAGATCGGCTATCCCGACGTTGGCACCGTGGCTTGGCAAGGCTTGTTCGCGCCGGCGGCAACGCCAAAGCCGGTGCTTGAAGCGGTATTTCAGGCGGTGACCAAAGCCATGCAGTTGCCCGAGACGGTCGAAAAACTTAACAAGCATAATTTCAATATTGTGCCGAACAAGTCGCTTGCCGACGCCAAGGCGTGGCTCGCCGACGAAATGAAGCATTGGGAAAATATCACCAGCACGGTGAAGATCGACATCGCGCAGTGAGGTGCTAATCCGGCATGCGAATTGGGACCGAATGTCTGGAGGATACATCTGAAATTATCCATTTCATTCAAGAGCATTCGGGCCTTCGGTGCAAATATCCGGCATAACTGCTTGACTGCCAAATTTGCGATGGAATGATGCGCTGGCTGTCCATCAAATGGTCAGCGGGGGGAATATTCTTCCGCGTAACTGGTTATAGCAACCAAACACATGAATACGTATCGGCACGGCTGGCGAAGAGCGAGCGTTTTCATCGCCACACTCGCGCTTGTGCTGAATGTCGTGCTTGGTGCTTTTTGCGCCTGCCACGCTGAAGAGTCGGATAGTTGGCCAGCATCTAATTGCTCTCATGGGGACGATCACCACGCGCATGGCAAGAACCAGGTCCCGCCTGGCCAGCAGGATGACGACGATCTGTGCTGCAAGTGCTGCGGTACGATAGCCCTGAACTTTAGTAGCGCGCCGCTCTCTCTTCTGCTCCCAGTCATTATTGAGTGGAGTAAAGGCCCGGTCTTCGTGGTTCTGGACCGCGTACTGCCAAAATCTCTGCGCCACATCATCGAATCACCGCGAGGGCCTCCACTCGCGTGATGCCACGGCTACGGCCGCTTCGGTTATCACACGCTCAAGAGTGGAGTCATCCCATGTATCGCCTATGGCTGCGCGCCTCAGCGCTGGCCCTGTTCGTCACTTTTGTGCCGGTTGCAAACGCATTCGCTCACTGTATCGTCGGCAACCGGTTCTTCCCCGCAACTCTCAACGTCGACGATCCCTGTGTCGCCGACGAACTGTCAATTCCGACGATAGCGGCCTTCAACAATGGAGATAATCCGGCGGCACAGGAACTCGACATCTCGGGCGAGTTCTCCAAGCGAATTACCGAGGACTTCGGCGTCTCGGTTGGGTCGACATGGACGCAGCTGAGACCTCCGGGCGGACCAACGGTCAGCGGCTTTCAGAATCTTGAAACCGCGTTCCAGTACCAGCTCTTGAAGGACGCACCACACGAATTGGCTCTGCTGGCGGGGCTGGTCGTGGATTGGGGCGGCAGCGGATCCGCCAACGTTGGCGCCGATCGCTTCACGACCTACACGCCCACTTTCTATTTCGGCAAGGGATTCGGCGACTTGCCCGACACCGTGCGTTGGCTTCGACCATTCGCTCTGACCGGCCAAGTGGGCTACGCGATCCCGGGCAGCTCTTCGACCGTGGGGACCGATCCCGACACCAGCAATGTCATAACCACCGCCAACCCCCAAGTCTTCAAGTGGGGCGCGACGCTGCAATACAGTATGCCCTATCTAAAATCTGCAGTGGTTGATCTCGGCCTGCCCGATTTCATCAACCACCTGATCCCAATCGTGGAAGCGCAACTCGCGACGCCGGTTGCTAATTTTGCCGATAGCGGGACCAAGACGACCGGCACGATCAACCCTGGCGTCATCTACGTCGGGAGCACCTATCAGGTCGGCATCGAGGCGATCATCCCGGTCAATCGCGACAGCGGCACCAACATCGGCGTCATGGGGCAACTTCACCTCTATCTCGACGACATGTTCCCGAACTCGTTTGGCCGCCCGCTCATCAACACCGCCGTCGTTGCCAGCAAGTCCGGAGGGCTGTGATCATGCGTAGAATCCTCATCGCGATGCTGGCGTTGCTTGTGGCTACGGCGGCGAGCGCGCATGCTTTCCTTGATCATGCGAATCCGCCGGTGGGCAGCACTATGCGCACGGCGCCGCGGCAATTGTCCCTTTGGTTCACCCAAGATCTCGAATCGGCATTCAGCAGCGTCGTCGTACGCAATGCGACCGGGGCACGTGTCGATGCGGGTAATGCGCGCGTCGACAGTGGCGACCATAAGCTCATGCGCGTGTCACTGCGGGCCTTGCCGGCAGGCACCTATAAGGTGAGTTGGCATGTGTTGTCGGTCGACACCCATACAACGGAGGGCGATTTCAGCTTCACCGTGGGCGGGCCATGAGCGCCTTATCGCGCCGGGTTGGAGAGCATCTTGATTGAGCCATTAGTCGCCGCTCGCGCCGTGCATTTCGCGGCGATGATGATGCTGGAAGGCGCGATCGTCTTCCGCTTCCTTATCGCCGATCCAATCCTGGGCGCTGCGGGCGGCGAGGAGCAGCGCGTGCTGCGCCGATTGCTGGCTTGGACCGTGTGGCTGGGACTGCTTGTCGGCGTCGTCTCAGGGGCGGCGTGGCTGATTTTGCTCGCTGGAAGGATCCGCGGCCTGGCGCCGGCGGCAACGCTCTCCCAGGGCGTAGCTTGGATAGTATTGACGCAAACACGGTTCGGCGAAACCTGGCAAGTACGTTCCGTTCTCGCCGCACTTCTCGCCGCTTCAATGTTCGCGCTTAGTCGTGGATCCCAAAATAGCGAACGCTGGTACGGAGTGATTTCGATCGTATTGGCGGCGAGTCTCGTCGGTGCACTGGCATGGGCCGGACATGGCGCCGCCACGCCGGACGCGATAGGCGGCGTTCAACTTACCGCTGACGTGTTGCATCTTATTGCCGCCGGCATCTGGATCGGCGGGCTGCTGCCCTTGACAGCAATACTGGTGACCGCTCGCCGCCAAGGCGACGTGCGCTCAATTGCGATCGCGGCGGAAGCCACGCGGCGCTTTTCGGTCCTCGGCGTCGGCAGCGTCCTGACCCTGCTCGTGACCGGTATGGTCAATACTTATGTGCTCGCCGGTAGCGTACCAGCGCTGGTGGGCACGCCGTATGGCCGCCTGCTGTTGATCAAAATCGGCCTATTCATCGCCATGGTCTCGATCGCCGCGTTCAATCGCCAAGGCCTCACTCCGCGCCTGGCGTCCGTTGCTGCCGCTCAGACCTCAATGGCACTCGGCGCGATCGCCGCCCTCGTGCGCAATGGCCTAGCGGAGCTTGCTCTAGGCCTTGCAATTCTGGTTGTCGTCGGCGCGCTCGGAATTCTGATACCCGGCCTGCACGATCAGCCGGTCTGGCCATTCCCTGTGCGTTTCAGCACCGACGCCCTGGGCGACCCGCAACTTCGCAATTCGATCTTCGCCGCCTTGGCAGCCATTGTGATCTCGGCGCTGCTAGCGATCGCTGCAGTCTTGTGGCGCCGCCTGCGCTGGCCCGGGATCATCTGTGCCTTAGTCCTGGTCGGATATTTTGCGCCCACACTACGCGAGCTCACAGAACCCGCTTACCCAACAAGTTTCTACGGCTCGCCGACCGGGTACTCGGCCCAGTCGATCGCCCGCGGACAGGACCTATTCCTGGAGAATTGCGTCGCCTGTCACGGTCCGCAGGGCCGCGGCGACGGCCCTGCCGCCCAGTCCCTCACCAAAAAGCCGGCTGATCTCACGGCTGAACACATCTACGGCCATCCTGATGGCGACATCTTCTGGTGGATTACGCATGGAAAGAAGGGGGGAATGCCCGCCTTCGGCGATGTACTTGACGAAAATGCCCGCTGGAACCTCATCGATTTCATCCATGCCAATGCCGACGCCGTACGGCTGCGCGCCGCCGCTGGCCAGGTGAACAGTCTTGCCTATCCGATGCCTAACTTCTCGATAGAGTGTCCGGACGGGTCAGTCGTATCAATTGACGAGCTCAAGGACCGCGTGCTTCACCTTGTGTTTGCCGGGCCGCAAGCCGCCGACCGCTTGCACGCATTGGCCGGGCTCGAAGCCAACAACGTGATGCGCATCCTTGTGGCACCGTCGGATCCATCCAGCACTGCCTCGACCTGCATCGTCAGCGACCCCCATGTGCTCCAGGTCTTTGCGTTGTATCGTGGCATGATCGCCGATACCCCTCTCCCCACCGAATGGCTCGTCGACGCCGCGGGATTGCTACGTGCCATCTGGTATTTTGGAAACGGCGAACCGTGGAGCGATGGAATGACGTTGAAGCATCGTCTCGATGACATCAGACGCATTTCCGCCGCGGCGCGTGCCGCCGGAGGTCATGCGCATCATCACTGATATGGCGTCTTTCATAACATGGCGGCTTTCACAAACGACGCCTTGCAGGTCTTACGGCTGAAAGTCGCTTTGATTCCTCAGCGGATATTGTAACGGATCAGCTCCATGGTCACGATTCGTCTGCCAGGTGCGGTAGCGTGCGTTCCATCATTGCCAACCATTCTCGGTCGAGAAGCTCTGAACCGGAGCTGCGCAGCGACAGGAGAAATTGCGCCAGCGCGATCACAGCGGGCTGACGCTAGGCGATTCCCTGCCCTTATCAATGCGGATGGCATTTTCGCTACCAGCCTAAAATCTTGCGGTGAATGCCGGAAGGGTGCAATCTTACCGTCGTAAGGCCTGTCATAGAGGCAATCATCTCAGGGAAACGTTCAATGATAATGAGCAATGGGCTGACTAATGCGACGCGTGCACTCATACGTCGCCGTCTCGTGCCGATGCTGGTTGCGGTACCGCTTGCGGCTGTCGCGTATGGCGCGCAGGCGCAGACGCCGGGCGCCTGGAAAATGGCCGCGCCGATGCCTCGCCCCATGGGCGAAATCGTTGCTGCGACCGCCAACGGAAAAATCTACGTGCTCGCCGGTCTCGACGACGTAGACCACACCGCCTACGGGACGGTCTGGGAATACGACCCCGCGGCCAACAAGTGGAACGTGAAAAAGCAGATGCCGGGGCCCGCGCACCACATCATGGTCGCGAGCTACCACGACAAAATCTACGTGTTCGGCGGCTACACGCGCCCTAAGGATCTCAAAGCGTGGCAGCCGACCAACAAGGCCTGGGAGTATGATCCGGCGAACGATAGCTGGAAGGCGCTTGCCCCCATGCCGACGCCGCGCGGCGCCGGCCAGGCGGTCGAGGTCGGCGGCAAAATCTACTCGATCGGTGGCGTCGAATCCAACGAGCCCGGCAATCCTGGCGCCCCTATCGGCGTCGGCAGCACGGCGCAGCTCGTCCTCGGGACCATGGAGGCCTACGATCCCGCCACCAATAAATGGCAAACGCGGGCGACGATGCCGACCGCGCGCAACCATTACGAAGCGCAAGCCGTCAATGGAAAGATCTACGCCATCGACGGCCGCATCGGCACGACCTTCATCACCAAGTCCGACGTCATCGATCTGGTCGAGGTATACGATCCCGCCAAGAACCAATGGACCTATGCGACGCGCAGCCCTACCGCGCGCGGCGACGTCACCGGCGCGGTGTACGACGGCAAGATCTACGTCGCCGGCGGCGAATTCCAGGACACCAAGCGCAAGATGACGTTCTGGGCCGTCGAGGCCTACGATCCGGCCAAGGATCGTTGGGAGGAACTGCCCCATATGCAGATCGCACGTCACGGCTTTGCCTCGGCGGTCGTCGGCAATACGCTGCACGTGATGGGCGGCAGCATCCAGTCGGACGGCATGCCGGGAATCGATACGCCCACCGCGACGCACGAAGTGTTTGAGATCAAATAACGACTGTCTGCTTTCGTCGTGATCGCGCCGGAACGTCCCGGCGCGGTCACGCGAGGATTACCAACCGCTCAGCACTTGCCGTTAGCAACATTATTTCGATAACAATTCGTGCTGAATTAGATCGCTAATGTGCGCGGATCGAAAGGCGCAATCAATTCGCCGAAGAAGCGCCTAGCGTACGGCTCACACGGAACGCGATTATGCCACCTTCAGCGTCGGAATCTTTACAATCTCTTTTGCGAGATCGCATTCGGCTATACGTAGATCGTAGCCGCGCTGAATGTTGATCCACAGATTGGGGCCGTTGCCGCACAGCTTGCCGAGCCGAAGCGCCATGCCTGGCGTAACCGGCTGCTTTTCGGCGAGAATATCGTACAGGGTCTGGCTGGAAATTCCGAGCAGATTGGCGATTTCGGTCTTGGACTTTTTCAATGCGGGCAACACATCCTCCCGCAGCAGCTCGCCGGGATGGGTAGTCTTCAATCCACGAAGAAATGGGTTGCTGCTCATCAGTGATAATCCTCCAAGTCAATGTCTATGGCATCTTCGCCCGACCATCCGAACGTGACCCGCGAATTCCCACTCGCCCAAACTGAAAAGCGTCCTTTGTCTGCGCCCTTGAGTAAGTGAAATTGCAACCCCGGCAGATCCATATGCGCCGGGGCTCTTGCCGCATCTAATGCACATCGCCCAAGCGGCGCAA
>PMAF01000217.1 GCA_003152455.1 Hyphomicrobiales bacterium | reverse complement strand
AGGTTTTTCAGCGGACTGCTAGGGGTTGGACCAGCCGTCCCGGCCCAGCCGAAGCCTTGCATCCCTAAATCCGCGCCTATATAAGCCCGGCATCACTCACGCGGATCGTTGGCTTTAGGCCCCGACAATGGGCCAAAAAGGCCGTCCGGTGGTCCCTTTAGGGGGCTCACACACGTCCGCGGCGGATCAACCGGAGAAGATTATGGCGCTTCCTGACTTTTCAATGCGTCAGCTTTTGGAAGCTGGCGTTCATTTCGGCCATCAGGCCCACCGTTGGAACCCGAAGATGGGTAGTTACATCTTCGGCACCCGCAACAATATTCATATCATCGATCTCGCCCAGAGCGTGCCGATGCTGCATCGCGCGCTGCAGGCGGTGAGCGACACCGCAGCCAAGGGCGGGCGCATCCTGTTCGTCGGCACCAAACGGCAGGCGCAAGACGCCATCGCCGCGGCTGCCAAGCAGTCGGCGCAATATTACGTCAATTCGCGCTGGCTCGGCGGCACGCTGACCAATTGGAAAACGATCTCCGGCTCGATCTCGCGCCTGCGCAAGCTCGACGAGATGCTCAATTCCGGCGAGGCGGGCGGCTACACCAAAAAAGAGCGCCTCACCATGCAGCGCGAGCGCGACAAGCTCGACCGCTCGCTCGGCGGCATCAAGGACATGGGCGGCGTGCCCGACCTGCTGTTCGTGATCGACACCAACAAAGAAGACATTGCCATCAAGGAAGCGCGCCGGCTCAATATTCCGGTCGCCGCCATCGTCGATACCAATTCCGATCCGGCCGGCATCACCTACGCGGTGCCCGGCAATGACGACGCCAGCCGCGCGGTCTCGCTTTATTGCGAACTGGTGGCGAAGGCCGCGCTCGATGGAATCTCCCGCGCCCAGGGCGAGATGGGCATCGATGCCGGCGCTGCGGAAAAGCCGATCGTGGAGCCGGTGCCGACGGCGCCCGCGCCCGCCGATCTTGGCTTCGAGCAACTGCCCGGGCCGCGCGGCGTCGCCGACGACCTCAAGAAGTTGCCCGGAATTTCGCCGGCGATCGAGAAGCAGCTCAACGATCTCGGCATCTTCCACTACACCCAGATTGCCGAGCTTTCGCCTACCGCCGCGCATAACGTCGGCGAAGAGGTGGGATTGCCCGGCCGCGTCGACGGCTGGATCGCGAAGGCCAAGGAACTGACGGCGGAGTAAATAACACAATGGCGAATATCACGGCCCAGATGGTCAAGGAACTGCGCGAGTCGACCGGCGCCGGCATGATGGATTGCAAGGCGGCGCTGACCGAGACCGGCGGCGAGATACAGGCGGCGCAGGACTGGCTGCGCAAGAAGGGCCTGTCGAAAGCCGCCAAGAAGGCCGGCCGCGTCGCCGCGGAAGGCCTGATCGGTGTGCGGGTGCAGGGGACTAAAGGCGTCGTGGTCGAGGTCAATTCGGAAACCGACTTTGTGGCCCGCAACGACTTGTTTCAGGGCCTGGTGAAGATGATCGCCGACGTCGCGCTCGGCGTCGGCACCGACGTCGAAAAGATCAAGGCCGCCAAGGCCGGCAGCATCACCGTCGCCGAAGCCATCGCCGACACCATCGCCAAGATCGGCGAGAACATGACGCTGCGCCGCGCCGCCTCGCTCGCCGTGAGCAAGGGCGCGGTCGGCTCTTATGTGCACAGTTCGGTGGTCGACGGGCTCGGCAAGATCGGCGTGCTGGTCGCGCTCGAATCGGACGGCAAAGCGGACGAGCTGGCGAGCCTCGGCCGCATGATTGCCATGCATATCGCCGCGTCCAATCCCCAGGCGATCGAGGCGTCGGGGCTCGATCTGGCGGTGGTCAAGCGCGAAAAAGACGTGCTGGCCGACAAGTTCAAACAGCAGGGCAAACCGGCTAACGTGATCGAGAAGATCGTCGAGTCGGGCCTGAAGACCTACTACAAGGAAGTCTGCCTGCTCGAGCAAGTTTACGTCCACGACGACAAGAAGACCGTCGCGCAGGCCTTGAAGGAAGCCGAAGGCAAAGTTGGCGGGCCGATCAAGATCACCGGGTTCGTGCGCTACGCACTCGGCGAAGGAATTGAAAAGCAGGAAACCGATTTCGCCGCAGAGGTCGCGGCCGCCGCCGGTCAAAGCTGAAGGCGCCCGCGCATGATCCCGAAAAGCGGCAGCCGGTTTTCGGGAAAGATCATGCGCAAAATTGAGGATCGCAACGCATGAGTGATCCGCTCTATCGACGCGTCATCGTCAAGTTGTCCGGCGAAGCTCTCACCGGCAGCAGCGGATTCGGCATCGACCAGGCGACGGTCGAGCGGCTTGCGAGCGATCTGGTCGCGACCGCGAAACTGGGCGTCGAACTCGGCGTGGTGGTCGGCGGCGGCAATATTTTCCGCGGCGTCGAAGTTTCCGAGCGTGGCGTGCCGCGTGCCGTGGGCGATACCATGGGCATGCTGGCGACGGTGATGAATTGCCTGGTGCTGGAAACCGCCATCGAGCGCGCCGGCCGCGAGGCCCGCACGCTCTCGGCGCTCGCCATGACCTCGGTGTGCGAGACCTATAACCGCAAGCGCGCGATGAAGAATCTCGGCAAGGGCCGTGTCGTGTTGCTGGCCGCCGGCACCGGCAATCCGTACTTCACCACCGACACCACGGCGGTGCTGCGCGCCGCCGAACTCGGCTGCGAGGCCGTGCTCAAAGCCACCAATGTGGACGGGGTCTATACCGCTGATCCCAAGAAGGACCCGAAAGCCAAGCGCTACGACAAGCTCGGCCACCAGGAGGCGATCGAGAAGCATTTGCGGGTGATGGATTCCACCGCCTTCGCGCTTGCGCGGGAAAACCACATGCCTATCATCGTATTTTCGATCGCCGAGAAGGGCGCCATTGAGGCCGTTCTGCGCGGCAAGGGGCGCTCGACGGTGATTGGCTAGGCCGGTCCGCGTTTTGTGCGCGGCGTCGTGTTCGGGGGTTCGCCATGACAAACGCAACGCATGACATCAACGAAATCAAGCGCCGCATGCAAGTCGCCAGCACGGTGCTCAAGACCGAATTATCCGGCCTCCGCACCGGCCGGGCTTCCGCGCATATGCTCGACCCGGTGATGGTCGAGGCCTATGGCGCGCAGATGCCGCTCAATCAAGTCGCCAGCGTCAGCATACCGGAGCCGCGGCTGATCGCGGTCAATGTCTGGGACCGCTCGCTGGTGCACGCGGTGGAAAAGGCGATCATTAATTCCAATCTGGGCCTCTCGCCGGCGACCGAAGGACAGATGGTGCGCTTGCGCATCCCGGAGCTCAACGAGGAGCGGCGTAAGGAATTGGTCAAGATCGCGCACAAATATGCCGAGACCGCGCGCGTGGCGGTGCGTCACGTGCGCCGCGACGCGATGGAAACGGTCAAGAAGCTGGAGAAGGACCATAAGGTCAGTAAGGACGACCACGATCGATTTTCCGGCGATATACAAAAAGCGACCGATGCCGGGATCGCCGAGATCGACCATATGCTGGCGGCGAAGGAAAAGGAGATCCTCACCGTATGAGGCTAACCGCCGGGGTCCGAAAAAGCCTGTCCCATGCTTAATCCGGGGCCGGAAACCGGTTTTCGGACAAGATCATACGCGAGGATAGTGCTAGGTCAGGATCCTGATACACGTCGAAAGATACGGCTCAGAACCTATGCCCGAGGCCGAGATGCCGCATAGCGCCGTGCCGCCGTTCGAGCGGACGCCGCGCCACGTCGCCATCATCATGGATGGCAACGGCCGCTGGGCTGCGGCGCGCGGCCTGCCGCGCGTAGAGGGGCATCGCCGCGGTGTTGAGGCGTTGCGGCGGACGATCCGCGCCGCCAGCGAGATCGGCATCAAGTTCATCACCATCTTCTCGTTCAGCGCGGAGAATTGGTCGCGACCAGCCAAGGAAGTCGGCGAATTGATGGGCCTGCTGCGGCGTTTCATCCGCAACGATCTCGCCGAGCTTCATCGCAGCGGCGTGCGCATGCGCGTGATCGGCGAACGCGTTCAACTCGATCCGGAAATAGGCCGTCTGCTGGTGGAGGCCGAAGAGCTCACCAAGAGCAACGATGGCCTAACTTTGGTGGTGGCCTTCAATTACGGCGCGCGCCAGGAAATCACCCGCGCGGCGCAACGCATCGCCGAGAAGGTGGCGAAGGGCAGCCTCACGGCCGCCGAGATCACGATGGAAACCGTCAGTGAGTGTCTCGACGCGCCGGATATTCCAGATCCCGATCTCATCATTCGCACCAGCGGCGAACAGCGGCTGTCGAATTTTCTGCTCTGGCAATCGGCCTACAGCGAATTGGTGTTCGTGCCGACCTACTGGCCGGACTTCGACCGCGCCGCGCTTGAGACGGCGATCCGGGAATACCAGCAGCGCGAGCGCCGGTTCGGTGGCCTGGCCGCGAAGACCGGGTCCTGAGCCCGTGGTGAATGTCGACCCCGTTTCCAGACCAGGCGACGCCGGCGCAGCTTCGCCCGCGAACAATCTCGCGCTGCGCATTGCCTCGGCGGCGGTGTTGGCGCCGCTGGCGCTGATCACGACTTATCTGGGCGACTGGCCATTCGCGCTGTTCTGGGGTCTCGCCGCCATCGCGGTGTTGTGGGAGTGGACCACGCTGGTCGCCGGCCCGCACCACCGTTTGATGTTGTCGGCTTGCGGCAGCGCGATCGCGGTGGCCGCTTTGGTTGCCTGGCACGGCCGGCCGATCGCTGCGATCATGCTGGTTGGACTGGGCGCGCTCGCCGCCTTGATTCTCGCGCCGCGCGAACGGCGGCTGTGGATTACCGCCGGCATCGGTTATGCCGGCGCCATGCTGCTCGCGCCGATGCTGCTGCGGGCCGATGACATCGACGGGTTTCTAGCAATGGCGCTTTTGTTCGCGATCGTCTGGACGACCGACGTTCTGGGATTTTTCGCTGGCCGCGCATTCGGCGGTCCGAAACTGATGCCGGCGGTGAGCCCGAAAAAGACCTGGTCCGGTGCGGTCGCCGGCGCGCTCGGGGCCATGATCGTGGCCGTGCTGGTCGCGAGCCTGTTCGGCACGCTCAACTGGACGGCGATTGCGATCGTCGCGCTGTTGCTGTCGGTGGTGGCGCAGGCTGGCGATCTTCTCGAATCCTGGGTCAAGCGCCAGTTCGGCGCCAAGGATGCGAGCCACCTCATTCCTGGCCATGGCGGCGTGATGGACCGGCTCGACGGTTTCTGGGCGGCGGCGCTCATCGGTTGTCTGATCGGACTGTCGCGGGGCGGGTTCGACGGCGCCGCGCGCGGCCTGCTGGTATGGTGACCGCATGACCGTACCCGGCGTCGCCCGATCGAAACCGCAGCCGGCTGCCGCCGTGCGCAGCATCACCATTCTCGGCGCCACCGGCTCGATCGGCGCCAGCACCGTGGATCTGATCAAGCGCGAACCGAAGCGTTATCGGGTCGAGGCGGTCAGCGCGCGCCGCAGTGCGGCGGCGCTGGCAAAACTCGCGCGCGAAATCGGCGCGCGCTTTGCCGTGGTCGCCGATCCGGCGGCTTACGGCGAGTTGAAGGATGCCTTGGCCGGCAGCGGCATCGAGGCCGCGGCCGGCGAGGGCGCTCTGATCGAAGCCGCGCAACGTCCGGCCGATTGGCTGATGGCGGCGATCAGCGGCGCGGTCGGTCTCAAGCCCACGCTGGCGGCCATCGAACGCGGCGCGACGGTCGCGCTCGCTAACAAAGAATGTCTGGTTTGCGCCGGCGCCTTGTTCATGCGCCGCGCCGCGATTGCCGGCGCGACCGTGCTGCCGGTCGATAGCGAGCACAATGCGATATTCCAGGCGCTCGGCTCGGGCACGCGCGAAGAACTAAAGCGCGTCATCCTGACCGCCTCCGGCGGCCCGTTCCGCACCTGGTCGCTGGAGGCGATCAAGGCGGCCACACCGGAACAGGCGCTGCGTCATCCGAACTGGTCGATGGGTCCGAAGATCACCATCGATTCGGCAAGCCTGATGAACAAAGGCCTCGAAGTGATTGAGGCCTATCACCTATTTGCGCTCAAGCCGGATGAAATTGACGTCCTGGTGCATCCGCAGTCGGTGGTGCACGGTATGGTTGAGTTTCGTGACGGCTCGGTCGTGGCGCAACTCGGTTCTCCCGACATGCGAATTCCGATCGCCCATTGCCTGGGCTGGCCGCGGCGGATTGACGGCCCGGCGGCGCGGCTCGATCTGGCACAGGTGCGCGAATTGACCTTCGAGGCGCCCGACCTGGTCCGCTTTCCGGCCCTTGCGCTGGCGCGCCGCGTCCTGGAGACGGGCGGCGCTGCGCCGACCGTGTTCAATGCGGCCAATGAGGTGGCCGTCGGCGAATTCCTCGCCGGGCGTATCGCTTTTCCGGCGATTACGGCGCTGGTCGACGCCACGTTGGATGCGGCAGCCGGTCGGGGCCTGCTGGCGGAGGCGGCCGATATCGATGCCGCGCTGGGCGTTGACCATAATGCGAGAAGTTTAGCTTTGGCACTCTTGCCCGAAATTGCCGTAAAGTCATCCTAGTAAACTTTCACTAACGATACGGGCGCCATAGCGTCGGGGACGAGGGTTGTGATGATCATGGACATCTTGGGGAGCCTCGGCGCATTCGGTGGCCACCTCGTCGGCTACATCGTTCCCTTCCTGTTTGTGCTGACGATTGTCGTTTTCTTTCATGAGCTTGGCCATTTCCTGGTGGCTCGCTGGTGCGGTATCAGGGTGCTGACGTTCTCGATTGGTTTTGGACCCGAAATCGCCGGCTTCAACGACCGTTATGGAACGCGCTGGAAAATCTCCGCGATTCCACTCGGCGGCTATGTCAAATTCTTCGGCGACGATAATGCGGCGAGCGTGCCCGACCATGAGGCGGCCGCCGCCATGAGCGAGGAAGAAAAGGCGGTCAGTTTTGTCCACAAGCCGGTCGCCCCGCGGGCGGCCGTGGTGGTGGCAGGCCCGGTCGCCAATTTCATCCTGGCGATCGTCATTTTCGCCAGCGTCTTCGCGATCGTCGGCAAGCAGACCACCAGTGCACGCGTCGATACGGTGCAGCCGGCCAGCGCCGCGCAGGCGGCCGGCTTCCAGCCGGGCGACCTGGTGGTGGCGATCGACGGCGAGAAAATCGAAAGTTTCTCCGACATGCAGCGCATCGTCAGCGTCAGCGCGGGGGAGACGCTCAATATCGAAGTCGAACGCGGCGGCGTGCATGTCACGCTCAAAGCCACGCCGATGCTCCGGGAGTTGAAGGACAATTTCGGCAACAACCATCGGCTCGGCGTGCTCGGCATTAGCCGTTCCATGGCGCCCGGCGACATCAAGACGCAGAAAATGGGGCCGCTGCAGGCGGTCGTTGCCGGCGCGCAGGAGACTTGGTTCGTGGTCGACCGCACGCTGGCCTACATCGGCGGGGTGTTTGCCGGCCGGGAGGCGGCCGACCAGCTCGGCGGCCCAATTCGCATCGCCCAGGTCTCCGGGCAGGTGGCGTCGGCCGGTTTTGTCGCACTGATGCATCTGACCGCCGTGCTGTCGGTTTCGATCGGGCTTTTGAACCTGTTCCCGATCCCGCTGCTCGATGGCGGCCACCTTTTGTTCTATGGGATCGAGGCGATTCGTGGCCGGCCGCTATCGGAGCGCGCCCAAGAGGTCGGGTTCCGCATCGGCTTGGCGATCGTGGTGATGTTGATGATATTTGCAACGTTTAATGACATTCTGCATCTGGCGACCTCATAAAGCGTGTCCTGCGGGCAACTTCATGAGGAGAAAGGGAAACTTGGGCCGGTAGTTCGTTTGCAGTGCCTATAAAAGGCGCTACAAAGCCAACTAAAGCTGGCCCAAAAATCTGTCGGCTCCGCGTCGGGGGCGATCGCACGGGTAAATACAGAGGCGCTTGGCGCATGGGACTTGGTGTGCGGTTTTATCGAGGGCTGGCTGTCTGTTTGGTCCTCGTTGGTATCCTTGTCGGCAGCGGGATCGCGGCCGTGGCGTCCTCGGGCGCCGCGTTTGCACAGTCCGCTAATTCGATTGTCGTGCAAGGCAACCGCCGGGTCGAGGCCGACACCGTCCGTTCCTATTTCAAGGCTGGTCCTGGCGGCCAGCTCGGTCCGGCGCAGATCGACGACGGCATCAAGTCGCTTTATGCCACGGGCTTGTTCTCGGACGTGCGCATCGAGCACTCCGGCGGCCGTCTGGTGATCAACGTGGTCGAGAACCCGGTGATCAATCGCGTCGCCTTCGAAGGCAATAAAAAAGCCAAGGACGATCAGCTCAAGGCCGAAGTGCAGTCGAAGCCGCGCGGAACGTTGTCGCGGCCGACCGTGCAGGCCGACGTACAGCGGATCATCGAAATCTATCACCGTAGCGGCCGCTTCGACGTGAAGGTCGATCCGAAGATCATCGAATTGCCGAGCAACCGCGTCGATCTGGTGTTCGAAATCACCGAAGGCCAGAAGACCGGCGTCAAGCTGATCCGCTTTGTCGGCGCGAAGGCGTTCTCGACCGGCCGCCTGAAGGACGTGATCAAGACCTCCGAGAGTAATTGGCTGAGCTTCCTGCAAACCACCGACATCTACGATCCGGACCGCATCGAAGCCGACCGCGACCTGCTGCGCCGCTTCTATCTCAAGCACGGTTTTGCCGACGTCCGCATCGTCTCCGCCGTCGGCGAATACGACCCGGCCAAGAAGGGCTTCGTCGTCACCTTCACCATCGATGAAGGCGCCCAGTATCACGTCGGCACGGTCAACGTGGTGTCGAACGTGCGCGCGATCAGTCCGGCTTCGTTGCACGACAGCCTCAAGATCGGGGCCGGCAGCATCTACAACGCGGACCTGGTCGAAAAGAGCGTCGAGGCAATGACGATCGAGGTGGCCAAGCACGGCTATGCCTTCGCCAATGTGCGCCCACGCGGCGACCGCGACTTCGAGAAAAAGGTGATCAATCTCACCTTCGTAGTCGAGGAAGGTACGCGCGCCTATATCGAGCGCATCAATATTAGCGGCAACACCCGCACCCGCGATTACGTGATCCGCCGCGAATTCGATATCGGCGAGGGCGACGCCTACAATCGCGCGCTCATCGACCGCGCCGAGCGCCGGCTGAAGAACCTGAACTATTTCAAGTCGGTCAAGATCACCAACGAGCCTGGCTCGGCGCCCGACCGGGTCGTCATCAATGTCGCCGTCGAGGAAATGTCGACCGGCGAGTTCTCCATCTCGGGCGGTTACTCGACCTCCGACGGCTTCCTTGCCGAGGTCAGCGTCGCCGACCGCAACTTGATGGGTCGCGGCCAGTTCGCCAAGGCGTCGGTGACCTACGGCCAGTATTCGCGCGGCGCCACGGTGTCCTTTGTCGAACCCTATCTGCTGGGCTACCACATGGCCGGCGGCATCGACCTGTTCGCGCGGCAGACTTTGGCGAACTCATACGTCTCCTACAACACGCAATCGGTCGGCATAAATTTGCGTCTCGGCTTTGCCCTGTCCGAGGAGCTGACGCTCACGCCGCATTACTCGATTCTCCAGCAGGAAGTCTCGCTGCCGTATTATTTAGATGACTGCAGTTCGACCATAACAGGCGGGCTGTTTCAAACTAGTCCCCCGACTCTTCCATACGTTCCTCCCGCGGGATACACGGTTCACATCCCCGGTGCGGTAGTGCCGGGTGACGAATGCTATTCCCAAGGCCAATCCTCGCTCCCGGTGCGCATCGAGCTGGCCAAAGGTCCGGTTATTGAGTCGATAGTCGGCTATACGCTGGCCTACAACACGCTCGACAATGTCAAATCCCCGACCAGCGGCCTCTATGCCTCGATCACGCAGGACGTTGCGGGCGTCGGCGGCAACGTGAATTTCATCCGCACCACCGCCGACACGCGCACGTATTACGAAGTGCTGCCGGACATCGTTGGCGTGCTCCACCTGCAAGGCGGCGACTTGTCTAGCTGGGGCGGCCAATCGCTGCGCATGCTCGATAACTTCCAGATGGGGCCGAACCTGGTGCGCGGCTTCGCGCCGAACGGAATCGGCCCACGCGACTTGACGACCCTGACGCCCGGGCAGACCAACGATGCGCTCGGCGGCACGATGTTCTGGGGCGCGAGCGTCGAGGCGCAAACGCCGCTCTACTTCCTGCCCAAGGAGATCGGCATCAAGATTGCCGCCTTCGCCGACGCCGGTTCGCTGTGGAATTATAAATCGGAGACCTCTTGGGCCGTTACCGGCGAGACGATGCAAGTCGCCGACAACATGGCGGTGCGCTCGTCGGTCGGCATGGGCCTCATCTGGGATTCCCCACTCGGGCCGCTGCGTTTCGATTTCGCCTACGCGGTCACCAAGCAGAGCTACGACCAGACGCAGTTCTTCCGCTTCAGCGGCGGCACGAAGTTCTAATTTTGACCGCGATCGGCGGCACGGAACTGGCGGCATGAGCGAGCCGGTATTCCATCGACACGCGCGGGGTCTCACGCTGGCTGAGATCGCCGCCCTGACCGGCACCAAGCCGCCCGAGTCGCTACTCACGAAGCGCATCGCCAGCGTCGCCCCGCTCGATCTCGCCTCGCCCGGGGCCCTCACCTTCTTCGACAACAAGAATTACGCCACCGCCGCAAGCACGACCCACGCCGGGGCGTGCTTCACCACGGCGGCGCTCGCCAAGTATCTACCGGCTCATGTGCCGGTGTTGGTCACGCCCGTGCCCTATCGCGCGTTCATCACCGTGGTGCGCGAAATGTTTCCGCATGCGTTACGGCCTTCTTCGCTCGCCGAAGCGGGAAGCGTCACTGGCGCCCATGTCGACCCGAGTGCGCGGTTCGAAAGCGGCGTCACGATCGAGCCCGGCGCGGTGATCGGGCCGCGGGTCGAAATCGGCACCGGCACCATCATCGGAGCAACGGCAGTCATCGGCGCCGAGGTTCGCATCGGGCGCAATTGTTCGGTCGGGGCGGGAGCCATCGTCACCGACTCGCTGATCGGCGACCGGGTCGTCATTCATCCGGGCTGCAAGATCGGTCAGGACGGCTTCGGCTTCGTGTTGGGTCTGGGCGGCCACCTCAAGGTGCCGCAGCTCGGGCGGGTGATTATACAGGACGACGTCGAGATCGGCGCCGGCACGACGATCGACCGCGGCGCCATCCGCGATACCGTGATCGGCGAGGGCACCAAGATCGACAATTTGGTCCAGATCGGCCACAATGTCAGCATTGGCCGGCATTGCATCATTGTGGCACAATCCGGAATCTCCGGAAGTTCGACGCTTGGAGATTTCGTGGCGCTGGGCGGCAGCGTCGGGGTAAGCGATCACGTGACAATCGGCGAAGGCGCGCAGCTTGCCGCTGCGAGTAATGTCCATGCCGACGTTCCGCCTGGCGGGCGTTGGGGCGGGACGCCGGCCAAGCCCGTCAAGCTGTGGTTCCGCGAGATGGTGGCGATCGCAAGGCTAGGGCGCGCAAGAGGCGAGCCCAATACGGCAGCGGACGAACGAGACAAGCGCCATGGATAAAGCCGTGACAACTCTGGAATCCGCCGACATCGCGGCCGTCATCAAGATGTTGCCGCACCGTTATCCGTTTCTCATGGTCGACCGCGTGATCNNCCCGACAATCCGGTTTTCCCCGGCGTCCTCATGATCGAAGGCATGGCGCAGACGGCGGGTGTGCTTTGCATCGCAGCCATATTCAAGACGCGGCCGAAATCGGTGTACTTCCTCACCATCGATCAGGCGAAATTCCGCCAGCCGGTTTTGCCGGGCGACACCATCGAATATCACATGAAGAAGATCCGCCGGCGCGGCAACATGTGGTGGTATCGCGGCGAAGCCAAGGTAGCCGGCAAGATCGTGGCCGAGGCGGTCGTCGGTGCCATGCTTTCAGAGCTCACAGAGCCGCCATGATCGATCCCACGGCGCGGATCGAGGCCACGGCGGCGATCGGACTTGACGTTACGGTAGGCCCCTATTGCACCGTCGGCCCGCACGTGACGGCGGGCGACGGCTGCCGGCTAGTCGCGCATGTCCATCTCACAGGCCACACCACAATCGGTGCGCGCACCGTCATCCACCCGTTCGCATCGCTCGGTTCGCCGCCGCAGTCGGTGCACTATCGCGGCGGCCCGACCCGGCTCGTGGTCGGCGCCGATTGCGACATCCGCGAACACGTGACCATGAGTACCGGCACCGAGGACGGCGGCGGCGTGACGCAAGTCGGTGACCGCTGTTTCCTCATGGTCGGCTCGCATGTCGGGCACGACTGCCATGTCGGCAACAATGTCGTCTTCGCCAACAATATCCTGCTGGCCGGCCACGTCACCGTCGGCGACCACGTGGTTTTTGGCGGCGGCGTTGCGGTGCGCCAGTTCGTGCGCATCGGCGAGGGCGCCATGCTCGTGGGCCTGAGCGGCGCGCGCGCCGATGTGATCCCGTGGGGCACGGTGCAGGGGCCGCTCGCCAATCTGGTCGGCCTCAACGTGATCGGCATGCGCCGTCGCGGATTTTCCAAGGCCGATATCCACCGCTACCGCGAGGCCTATCGCGCGCTGTTTTTCGGTGACGGCGAATTTCGCGTCCGGCTCGAGCGCGTCGCCGCGGATTTTGGCGGCGATCCCCAAGTTACGAAGATGATCGACTTCATCCGCGCCGGTAAACGGCCGCTGACCATGGCGGCCAAACGCGGCGAGGCCGACGAGGACGCATGAACGCCGCGCCGGCCGCGATCGAAGAAGGCCCACTTGCGCTCATTTGCGGCGGCGGCAGCCTGCCCTTGGCGGTGGCGGATTTTGTCGGCGCACGCGGGCGCAAGGTGATGCTGTTCCCGCTGCACGGCGCCGCCAACCCGGCCGACTTCGAGCGGCGGCAATGCCAGTGGCTGTATTTCGGGCAGGGCGGGAAATTCGCGCGCATCGCGCGCGGCGCTGCCTGCCGCGACGCGGTGTTTATCGGATCGCTGGTCCGTCCGGCCTTTTGGCAGATCAGGCCGGATTTCAAGGTCATGATGCTGATGCCGCGTATCGCCGCGGCGTTTCGCGGCGGCGACGATCATCTACTATCGGGCATCGCGCGATTGTTCGAGAGGGAAGGCTTCCGTTTGCTCGGCGCGCACGAGGTCGCGCCTGAAATTCTGGTGCCGTCCGGCGTACTCGGCCGCGTTCCGGCGTCCGAGGGCGATCGCGCCGATATTGCGTTGGGCTTCGATTATCTGCGCGCCACCGGCGGGTTCGACGTCGGCCAGGCGGTGGTGGTGGCGGGAAAGCACGTGCTGGCGGTCGAAGCGGCGGAAGGCACCGACGATATGCTCGTGCGCGTGGCCCAGATGCGTGCCAATGGCCGCGTGCGTTCCCCCGCAGGCATCGGCGTGCTGGTGAAGGCGCCCAAGCCCGGCCAGGACCGGCGCTTCGATCTGCCCTCGATCGGTCCGCAGACCATCGAAGGCGCCGCGCGCGCCAAACTTGCCGGCATCGCCGTGGTGGCGGGCTCGACCATCATCGCCAAACCGGAGCAGCTGATCGCGGCGGCCGACCATGCCAATATTTTCGTGATCGGCGCGTCCGCAGAGACCGGGCAATGAGCGGCATTCCGGCTCCGCATGTCTTTCTGGTGGCGGGTGAGGACTCCGGCGACTGGCTCGGCGCCGCGCTGATTGCGGCCATCAAACGGCGCAGGCCGGGTGCGCGATTTTCCGGCGTCGGCGGCGTGCAGATGGCGGGCGAGGGCGTGCCGAGCCTGTTCCCGCTCGGCGATCTCGCCATCATGGGCATCGCTGAGAACCTATCAAAAATCGTCAAACGCATTCGGCAAACCGCCGACGCCGTGATCGCCGCCAAGCCGAATGTGTTAGTCATCATCGATAGCCCCGAATTCACCCATCGGGTGGCGCGCCGCGTGCGCGCTCGTAACGCCGAAATCCCGATCGTCAATTATGTCTGTCCGTCGGTGTGGGCGTGGCGGCCGGGCCGCGCGCGCGCGATGCGCTCTTACGTGGATCACGTGCTGGCGCTGTTGCCGTTCGAGCCTGCGGCGATGCGGCGTTTGGGCGGGCCGCCGTGCACCTTTGTCGGACATCCGTTGGGGGAAAGGGCCGGACGCCTGCGCCCCAGTGCCGAGGAGGCGCGCCGCCGCCTCGCCGATCCCCCGTTGCTGCTGGTGCTGCCGGGCAGCCGCGCCGGCGAAATCCGCCGCATGGCCGGCATCTTCGGCGAGGCCGTGGCGCTCGCGGCGCAGCGCGCCGGGCCGCTTGAAGTGGTGGTGCCGTCGGTGCCGCGGCTCGCCGGCACGGTGAAGGCGGCGGTGGCGTCCTGGCCTATCGCGCCGCGCGTGGTGACCGAGCCGGACGAAAGGGACGCCGCCTTCCGCGCGGCGCGTGCCGCGCTGACCAAATCCGGAACCTCGACGCTTGAACTGGCCGTCGCCGGCATCCCGATGGTCGCCGGCTACAAGGTGCCGCTGTTCGAGGAATTGATCGCCCGCATGCTGATCAACGTCCAAAGCGTGATCCTGGCGAATCTTGTCCTGGGCGAGAATGCGGTGCCCGAACTGCTGCAGCGGGAGTTCACGCCGGAGCGGCTGGCCGTGGCCCTGGTGCCGCTGCTGAGCGATACGTCGCAACGCCGGCGGCAGATCGACGCCCTGGCTCGGCTCGACGTCATCATGGAGATCGGCCAAGCGGCCCCCAGCGACCGCGCGGCAGCCGCGGTCCTGGATTGCGCCGGCGCCATCGGCCAACCGAGGCGCGAAACGGTGGCATCCGGCCCGCCAAGGGCGTAGTTTGCGTGGCTTGGCCAATTGGCCTTATGCCATGGCCTTAAACTGGAATAGCCGCCCTTGACCCTTTCGCCGCGCGCCTCAATTACCGCCGTCCATGGCTACCTGCCGCCGGACCTGCTGACCAATTCCGAACTGGCGCGCATGGTGGACACCAGCGACGCCTGGATCACCGAACGCACCGGCATAAAAGAACGTCACATCCAGCGGGGCGAGGGCCTCGGCACGTCGCACATGGCGGCGGAAGCGGTGCGCGGCCTGCTGCAGAAAACCGGCACCAAGCCGGAGGAAGTAGACCTGCTGATCTGCGCCACTACCACGCCGGACATGCAGTTCCCGTCGACCGCAAACCTCATCTGCGACATGGTCGGGATCAAGAATATCGGCAGCTTCGACGTGCAGGCGGCTTGCTCGGGCTTTCTTTATTCGCTGACCATCGCGCAGCAATTCATCGCCAACGGCACCGCGCGCAAGGTGGTGGTGGTGGGTGCCGACAAGATGTCGTCGATCGTCGACTACACGGATCGTGCGACCTGCGTTTTGTTCGGCGACGCCGCCGGTGCCGTGCTGCTGGAGCCGAGTGCGGACGGCACCGGCATCATGGACGCGCTGATCCGCTCCGACGGCTCGGGCATGATCCATCTGCATCAGAAGGCCGGCGGCAGCCGCATGCCGCCAACATTCGAGACGGTCGCCAACCGCCTGCACTACGTCCATCAGGAAGGCGCCGCGGTCTACAAATTCGCCATCGCCAAAATGGCGGAAGTGGCGGGCGAGATCATGAAGCGTAACAATTTGCGCGCCGACATGATCGACTGGCTGGTGCCGCACCAGGCCAACAACCGCATTATCGAGTCGACCGCCGAGCGCATGGGCCTGCCGATGGAAAAGGTGATGGTGACCATCAATAAATACGGCAACACCACCAACGCCACCATCCCGCTCTGTCTGTGGGATTACGAGGCGAAATTGAAGCGCGGCGACCGTTTGGTGCTGGCCGCCTTCGGCGGCGGCTTTACCTGGGCCGGCGTCTACGTGCAGTGGTCCTATGACGGCGCCAGCGCGCCGAAGCTCAATGGCAAAAGCGCAAACGGAAAGGGCGGCTGATTAAGCCGCCCTTCGCGAGAAACGTCCTAGGGGATCACTTCCGCCGGGAAATAGGCACGTAATCACGCTGCGGCGCGCCGGTATAGAGCTGGCGCGGACGGCCGATCTTCTGCTTCGGATCCTCGATCATTTCCTTCCACTGCGCGATCCAGCCGACCGTGCGCGCGACCGCGAACAGCACCGTGAACATGGTGGTGGGGAAGCCCATCGCCTTGAGCGTGATGCCCGAATAGAAATCGATATTGGGATAGAGCTTTTTCTCGACGAAATAATCGTCGTGCAGCGCGATCTTTTCCAGCTCCATGGCGACATCGAGCAGCGGATCGTCCTTGATGCCGAGTTCGTTGAGCACCTCGTGGCAGGTCTTCTGCATGATCTTGGCGCGCGGGTCGTAGTTCTTGTAGACGCGGTGGCCGAAGCCCATCAGCCGGTAGGAATCGTTCTTGTCCTTGGCGCGCTTGATGAATTCAGGGATGCGGTCGACGGTGCCAATCTCGCGCAGCATGTTGAGCGCGGCTTCGTTGGCGCCGCCATGCGCGGGGCCCCACAGGCAGGCGCAGCCGGCGGCGATGCAGGCAAACGGATTGGCGCCGGACGAGCCGGCCAGCCGCACGGTCGAGGTCGAGGCGTTCTGCTCGTGGTCGGCGTGCAGGAT
>PMAF01000153.1 GCA_003152455.1 Hyphomicrobiales bacterium | reverse complement strand
CCGGACGCCCCGCCATTTTTTGCATGGCCGCGGCGGCGAAGCCATGCTGATCGCGCATGGAAACGTCTTTCGGGAAACCGCTGTACTTCGGCCAAACAGACCGGACGGTTCGCAGAACTCGCGACTGTCGCGGCGGACCACGATGTTCTTCTGCGCGTGCGGCGAAATTTGCTCTGGTCATGCCTTGAGCAGCCCGAGTTCGCCCAGCACGGCGACGAATTCCGCACGCTCGGCCTCAAGGTATGACCGCAGCGCCGCGCCGGTCTGAACCAGCGGCGACCAGCTCAGCCGCGCCAGGTCGTCCCGCCAGCACGGCTGTCGGGTGGCGGCCTCGATTACGGTTTCCCAAAATTTCACCGGCGCTGGCGCGAGGCCGGCCGCTCCGGTGACGCCGCGCCAGGCGCCGATCACGCAATCGGCGCCCTGCTCGGTCCACGTCGGCACGTTTGCGAACAGACCGGCGAGCCGCGCGGGCGCCGTGATCGCCAGCACGCGCAACCGGCCGGCGTTCAACTCGGCGATCACGCTCGCCGCCGTGACGGCGCAGACTTGCGCTCGACCGGCGATGACGTCGGCGATGGCATCGAGCGCAGTGTCGAACACGCGGATGACCGGCGCGTTGACATCGCCGGCCACCTGCCTGGTCAGCTTCGCCAAGGCAACATGGTTGGGATTTCCGAGCGCGGTCGAGAGCGCGACCGTGACGCCTTGCGCATCGTCGCGAAGCCGGGCGAGCAAATCGTCGCCGGATTTCAGACTTGAGTCTGAGCGAACCGCGAAGGCGATATATTCGGTCACCAGCGTGGCGATCGGTGTATATTTGTTGTGCTCGAAATTCGCGAGACCGGCCAGGTAGTCGGTGACGAGATTGGGCGAACTGATGCCGATCACGTGGCCGTCGCCCGGATGGTTGTCGATGCAATGCGTCCAGGCGCGGCGCGCGCCGTCGCCGGGCACGTTGACGACCTCGACCGGCACATCAATGAGATGCGCCTCGCCGATCGCCTTCGCCAAAGCGCGCGCGACGCGGTCGAGGCCGCCGCCGGGCGGCGTGCCGGCGACGATTTGCACGCCGCGCGCCGGCTGCCAGGTTCCAGTCACGTCGTCTACTTGCTGCCCATGCCGAGGCCGCCCAGCACTTTCGCCCACAGCGCGACTTCATCCTTGTAGAACTTGTCGAAGTAATCGGGGCCGCGCCGGCCCGCTGGCACCACGTCATAACCGAGATCGGCGAAGCGCTTGACCACGACGGGATCGTTGAGCGCCACGTCGAGCGCCTTGCAGAGTTTGTCGACGACCGGCCGCGGCGTGCCCTTGGGCGCTGACAGGCCGAACCAGACCGTGAGGTTGAACTGCGGCATGCCGGCCTCGGCGGTGGTCGGCACGTCCGGCAGCATCGGCGAGCGCTTGTCGCCGGTCACCGCATAGGCCTTGAGCTTGCCGGTCTTGATATGCGGGACGATGTTGACGATCTGGTTGCAGCCGAAGTCGACATTGCCGGCCACCAGATCCAAGGTCGCCTGCGGCGTGCCGCGATACGACGCGACGGTCGGGTGAACATCCGCGATCGAATGGAACACCGAACAGGCGAGATTCGAGATCGAGCCGACGCCGGCATCCGCTTCGGTCACCTTCTTCTCATTGGCGCGCAGATAGGCGACGAAGTCCTTCAGCGAATTGGCCGGCACGCCCGCGCGCGCAACCAACACCACCGGCGAAACATTGATGAGGCCGATCTGCGCGAAATCGGTGGAGCGGTAGGGCAAGTTTTTGTTGAGAAATTCCGCCGCGGCGTGCGTGCCCGAACCGGACACCATGATGGTGTAGCCGTCCGGCTTGGCCTTAGCGACCTTGTTGGCGCCGATGGTGCCGCCGGCGCCGGTGACGTTTTCGACGATGATCTGCTGGCCGAGCGCCTGCGACATCGGGCCGATGATCATGCGTGCGGTGGTGTCGGACGGGCCGCCCGGCGGAAACGGCGCCACCAGCGTGATGACGCGGTCGGGATAATCTTGCGCAAAGGCGCTTGGCGTCAGCGCGCATAGCGCCAGCGCGAGCCATACGGATTTCTTCAAGACCAGCCTCCCTTTTGAATCTTCGGCATTTTTGTTGTTGTGGCCGTAGTTTAGGCCGCGGGCTCAGCAGCGCGCAACCAAGCAGCGGCACCACCCGTTCGGTCGCAACAGGATGAACGTGCACCTCCTGAGCCGGCTCTTTTTAACAAGTCATCAAACCGTCAGAAAATCGATATGCCGCCCGCTTAGCGTTTGCCCGTTTCGATGGGATGGGGGTGGCGCACTTCGATTCATCGTCCGCGCTCATTTTTTGCGCGCGGCCGATGCCTCACCAAGCCGTTCAACGAAATGACGCCGCTGGAACGTGTTTTCCGGCGACGCCGAGGTTTCACATTTATTGACAGAGGGGCACTCCATGAAAAGCTCAATGGTCTATGCCGGCCTGCTTGCCGCTGCGCTCGCCGGTCAGGCGGCGATCGCGGCTGACCGGGATCACGACGACGACGACAAGCTGACGATCGCAGTCTTCGGCGATTGGCCCTACAGCCAGAACCTGCTCGACAAATCGAAGCTGTTGATCGACTCGGTCAACGCCGACCGCGACGTCAGCCTCGTGATTCATGTCGGCGACATTCATTCCGGCAGCATGCCGTGCACCAGCGCCGGAATTCTTCCGCCGATCCCGAAGTCGATTCCGGGATGGAATCAGGCGGTCTACTACGTGTTTCAGCAATTCAAGGCGCCGGTCGTATACACGCCGGGCGACAATGAGTGGTCGGACTGCCACAAGACCAAGCAGCTCTCGGCCGGAGATCCGCTCAAGGAATTGGCCAGCGTGCGCACGCTGTTCTTCGCCAAGC
Source organism: Hyphomicrobiales bacterium (assembly GCA_003152455.1). GTDB lineage: Bacteria > Pseudomonadota > Alphaproteobacteria > Rhizobiales > Xanthobacteraceae > Pseudolabrys. The sequence continues at coordinate 2,811 of PMAF01000153.1, read as the reverse complement.
CGGGCAAGACCTTGGGCATGACGGAAAAGACCGTTTACAGCCAAGCGACGTATTTCGACCCGTCCTATCCGGACGACGCGCAGTTCGTCGAAAACGTGATGTGGTCGGACAAGAGACTGGTGTTCGTGACCTTCAACATGCCGGGCGGCTCAAACAACGACCTGGCACAGTGGACGGCCCCCTTCACGAACGACACGGCCCAAACGCAGGAGCGAACCGTCCGCAGCGCCGCCAACATTCGCTGGCTGCAAGCGGCTTTCAAATATGCCGATCGGACCAATGCCAAGGCGTTGGTCATCGCGCTGCAAGCCGATATGTGGGACCCTGCGGCACTCCCGGCTGCCGGCGGCGCCGGCCTCGACCAATACACGCTCTTCGTTCAGGAACTGGCCACCCAGACCAATCTTTTCCATCGGCCCGTGCTGCTGCTCAACGGCGATACGCATCTGTACCAGGTTGATCGGCCGCTCGCGAAACCGAACAGCCCCACCGGCCTTATCCATAAGACGCCGCCGGTCAGCAACCTGCTTCGCATCGTTGTGCAGGGCTCGACCAATCCTCCCGCCGAATGGTTGCGGCTGACGATCAATCCCGAAAGCTGACGATCAATCCCGAAAGCTTCAGCACTTTTGACTGGTCGAACGTGAAATATTGTGACCATCCGGACATCGCCTGTTAGGACTTGGATGGCGATGCGGATGACCTTTCGCCCAGCGGCCGATCCAGGCCGCTCGGATATGGGAATTCCTGTACCGGGCGGGTTATGAGGATGCGCCTAGTGCCGCTAAAAGAAAGAGAGCCCGGCTAATGGACCAGCCGGGCTCTCTGCGATCACGCGTTGCACATGATCGAAGCTTTAGGCCGACCGCAGGAGTTTGGTTCGGCCTAGGTTGTCGATCGACGTTGCCATCATAGGCACCGGCTGACGCGGCCGGCTGTTCAAAATTGGCCACCTTGCAGGAAATTGCGCCCGGTCACGTCGTCATGGCTTGGACTAGCCCAGGAACGCGTATTTCCACTCGAAAATGCTGTGTAAATGAATGCTTCCATAGGTTGCGGGACGGGTATAGCTCGTCTGCGATCGGCCGCTGGTGCCGAATGCCGACGGTACAAAATGCGTCTGTCGGGACCGCTTGGTCCTGCGCCGCGGAAAATGCGTGGAGGCGGAGCAGCCGAAGCGCGAGACCAAGTGCCCGCGCGGCACCGTCAGGATCGACGGCGAATGCGTCCGGCAAAGGCGTGATGAACCGCGCCGTGAGATCGAGCGCCTGCCCGGCTTGGGCGGACGCGGTCTCGGCGGCGGTAGAGACACCGGCGACGCCACTCCCAAGCGCTAGCGAGCGCTTGCCGGAAATTGCCAGCCCCCGGACGTGACGGTCCGGGGGCGAAAGGCGCGCAAAATCAGTGCGCAGGCTCGACGCCCTTGGCCTTGAGCGTGACGGCGGCCGACGGAGCGGTGAGAAACGCAATCAGCGCCATGGCTGCATCGGGCGCTTTGGCGGATGCGCTCAAACCAGCGGCAAAGCCGATTTTGGTTTGCAGTTCTTCCGGAATTGGTCCGACGACCTCGACGCCGGGCACGCCGGTGATGCGGGTTGCCACCACCACCACCATGTCCGCCTCGCCGCGCGCCACCACTTCGACGCAGTCTTCGGCGACCATCGGCTTGAGCTTGCCCTGCATTTCGGCCGCGAGCCCTAGGCGGCCGACAAGTTCGACGAAATACAACCCGCTGGCCCCGTGTGCCGGAAAAGCGACTGCCTTGGCGGCGAGCAGCGTGCGCCTGAAGGCCTCGACCGACGCGATGTCCGGGTGCGGCGCACCCGCCTTCACCGCGACGGCAAGGCCCGCCGTGCCGATGTCGCGGCGGCTACCGGCGACGACTTTACCGGCTGCGATCAGCTGCTCGATGGTTGAGGGATTGCCGACCGCGACGTCGAAGGCCTCGCCCGCCTTGCCGCGCCGGACCACTTCCGGGTTGACGTCGAGCGCAAGCTCGACGGCGTTGCCGCTCGCGTGCGCGAACTGCGTGCACAGTTCGCGCACCGCGGCGCGCGGGCCATTGCCGCTCAGCACCTTGAGTTCGGCCATCAGTGTTCGGCGACCGGCTTGATGTTCGCCGCCTTGATCACTTTGGCCCACTTGTCGACTTCGGCGGCGATGAACTTGCCGTATTCCTCCGGCGTGCCGCCCAGTGCCGTGCCGCCGATGTTGGCGAACTTCTCCTTGGTCTGCGGCGCGACAAGAATGACGTTGATCTCCTTATTGAGCGTGGCGATGACCTCCTTCGGCGTACCCTTGGGGGCGCCGATGCCGTGCCAAATGTTGGCCTCGAATCCCGGCAAGAGCTCGGCGACCGCGGGCACGTCCGGCAACGCGTCCGAACGTTTGGCGCTCGACACCGCCAAGGCGCGCAATTTGCCGGACCGGACCAGGGAGATCGTGATCGGCATGGGGCCGAAGAACGCCTGAACCTGCCCGCTGAGCAAATCCGGCACCGGGCTCTGGCGATAGGGCACATGCACCATATCGATGCCGGCCATCAATTTCAGCAGCTCGCCGTTCATATTGGGCGCGCTGCCAACGCCGAACGAGGCATAGTTGATCTTGCCCGGATTGGCCTTGGCATAGGCGATGAATTCGGGAAGCGTCTTGGCCGGGACCGACGGATTGACCACCAACGTGTTGGGCGACGTGAACGTGCTGATGACCGGCACGATGTCCTTCTGAATATCGAACGACAGGTTTGGATAGAGCGTGGCATTGACCGCGTTGGTCACGGTCATCGCCAGCAGCGTGTAGCCGTCGGGA
>PMAF01000124.1 GCA_003152455.1 Hyphomicrobiales bacterium | reverse complement strand
AAATTTTTATCCATGTGTTTTGTCGGCGCATCAGCTCAAGCAGGGCCTTAAACCCGGGAGCTAAGACACCAGCAGTGGCTGACTGGTAAGCAAAATGGCCGATTGACATAGGTGCCTTCAGCGAGGTGAAGACGGGCATCAATTCAATGATGTCTTTGCCAGGAAAAAGAAATTCGATATGCCACTGAAAAGGAGCGATGCGGGCGACGAGATCGGGAATCTGCCGCATCTCGATCGGCATGCCACCTTTGTTATCAGTGTTAAGACGTACACCCCGCACGCCTAATGCGTTAAGACGAGCCAGCTCATCATTGGTTATGTCCAAGGTGATAGCTACGACGGATCGTGCGCGATTGGGTGTCGCGGCATTGAGCGCTGCCATGCCGTCGAGGATTGCCGAGTTGTCAGTGCCGTAAACGGAGGGTTGGGTAAATACCACTCGGTCGATACCGAGTATCTTATGCAGCTTCTTGAGATCGGTGAGAGTCGAATCGGGAGGATTGTATCCCCGGGTCGGTGACATTCTGTAACCCGGCTCGAACACATGGACATGAGTGTCGATCGATCCCCTGGGTAAGACAATGTTTGGCTCGCGAGTATTGCGAACAGGAGGCAGGCAATCTCTGATTCCGGCTTTCATCATGTTGATCTTTCTGTTTCTTGGCGCTTGGTTAGGATAACCGACATTTCCAGATGAATTCTAAACTAGTGGATCGAATCTAACACTTGGTACCCTCGCCTGACGGCGACGATGCTCTTGTTTGGGTCTGTGAGCGAGCCGAAGGGTTTAGGGTCATCATTAGCCTCGGCGACGAAGCGGCTTATGGCGGCCTGAAGACCTACGACCACATTCGGTAAGTCCGACGGGAATCCCAGTCGGGATTCAAATGTCAGATTTGATCCACTAGCGTGACTATGACTATTAGCGTTATTCCGGCTCTGCAAGAAGACAGATGCGAGGTGAAATGGCTATCGGCACTTCGGGCAGCTCAAACGGTGGTCGAGCGCCGGAAGCGAGCACCTGGAAGCTGCTGACGATGAGCGTGAACAACGGCCGGATCACCCACCACCGCCGCGATCATATTAACCACCACGGTTACGATCGATTCCTGGGTGATCAGGCCTCGCCACCGGCTCGTCACCGGCACATGGAGTGCAGCTTCCGCTAGCGTTGGCGTGCTCACTGCATCGAGCACAATTTGTTTTCGGCGTTGACCCTACAGCTTCTTAATGCGGGCCTGCTCGATAATGGTCTTGTACATACCGATTTCCTTGGTGATGCGCGACCAGGCGGCATCGGCACCCTTCGGCTGCACCTCGAAGCCGGCCTTGTAGAGTTTCTGTTTCATTTCCGACGTGGCGAGAACCGTGAGCATCTCCTTCTCCAGCCATTTGACGATTTCGGACGGTGTATGGGACGGCGCCAGCAGCGAGATGTAGGTCTCGATGCTCGTGAAGTCCTTGTAGCCGGCCTCCGTCATGGTCGGAACATCGGGCATGTCCGGCCAGCGGTTTTCTCCGGTGACCGCGAGGCATCGCAGCGTGCCGGCCTTGATGTGCGGTGCAGCGGGCGGCAGTGAGCCGGAACTCAACTGGACTGTGCCGCTGAGTAGGGCTTCCAGCGCCTCACCGCCGCCCTTGAAGACGACGACCCCCAAGTTGGGCAACTTGTCACGGAGTTTCAGAACTTCGGCCAGGATCCACGACGTCGTACCAATCGGCGGCGTAGAGACGTTAAACTTGTCCGGATTGGCCCTGGCGAGCGCGACAAATTCCTTCATCGTTTTCGCCGGCAGCTCGGACCTGACCGCGAACGTATTGGGCGAAGTAACCACTTCGCTGATCGCCACGAAGTCTTTGTAGGCGTCATAGGGCAGCTTGTTGTAGAGACCGACATTGATCGAGTAGGAATTGGTCGCGAGCAAGATCGTGTAACCGTCCGGCTCCGCGCGCGCGACATAGCTCATGCCGATATTACCGCCGGCACCGCCGCGGTTTTCGACGATGAAGGTATTGCCTGTCGATTTCTCCAGCGCGGCGGCCGTCATGCGGCCAACTAGGTCAGACGGGCCGGCGGGAGTATTGGCGACCACGATCTTTACCGGCCGTTCCGGATAAGCGGCAAACGCTGAGCGAACGCGCAGAAACGTCGGTGCGGCGATGCCGGCCACCAGTACGCTCGCAGCCTTGACAATGCGGCGGCGCGAAAGCGTCGTATTTTGTAATTGAAATTTGCTCAATTTCATTCCCCTTATGTCTAGTCGCACCCTCATTGCATTATCCGAGGCATGCGATGTACGTCACGCTTGGCCGCCTCGTGACGTTAGATGATTTTTCAGCGAATTTTTAAAGTCGGATCATAAATTTCGTTTTGTTCTTCAGCAGATTACTAAGCCGCCAGCCGCCGCGTCACCTTCATGCGCGAGACGCTGTCGCCGGCGAGGTGGTTCCAGATGAAGGCGTCGCGCAGGATCTTGTCGGTGTGGTGATCCATGTGGCAGCCGTCGGCGCCGCGGATTTCCATGTAGAGCTCGGTCACCTCCTGCCCGACGTCGCAGGAGTAGTTCATGGCGAGCCCGGCATTGGCCGAGTGGATCTTCATATCGTGCTCCCAGGCCACGCGCATGACGAACGAGCGCAGCGCCTCGGTGAGCATGAACATCTTGTTGATCTGCAATTGCACGTTCTGCTGCGCCCACAGTAGCTGACCGCCCTGCTTGGTCGTTTTGGCGAATTTCAGTGCAGTAGCGCAGGCGTCGTCGCAGATGCCGAGCGCGTTGGCGGCCAGTTCAAGATCGCCGAACAGATCGCCGCCGGTGGCTTCCCCGCCGCGGCCGCCCGTCTTGCGGATGGCGCCACCGACGTCGCCGACCACATTGGCGTGCGGCACGCGCGCGTTCTCGAAGATCATCTCGCCGTTCTGGTAGAAGCGCCAGCCGCTCTTGTTGAACACCTTGCCGATGCGGAAGCCGGGCGTGCCGGACGGGACGAGGAACAGAGTAGTGCCCTGCTTGGGGGGCACCGTCGAATCGGTGCGTGCATCGATGAAGAACAGCTTGCCGACCGGCGCGTTGGCGATGAAGGCCTTCTCGCCGTTGAGGATCCACTCATCGCCCTTGCGTTCGGCCTTCAGCTTATGCCCGGTCTTGGGATCGTCTATCGGCATGCGGTTGTCGGAGCCGGCACTCGGCTCGGTGCCGCCCTTGCCGAGCAGGAAAGTATCGTCGGCGACGAAGCCCGGCAGGAAGCGCTGCTTCTGTTCCTCGGTGCAGGTGGCGGAGATTAGATGGCTCCATTTCCAGTTCTGGCTGAACGCCTTGGAAATGGCGCTGTCGGCCTTGGCGAGTTCGGTCATCACCAGCGCCTGCGTCACGAAATCGGTGCCGTGGCCGCCCCATTCCTTCGGCACCGCCATGGTGCGGAAGCCGAGCTTGGAGCCCTTCTTGATGATGTCCCAGTCCCAGGTCTCGCGCGGTGTGGAAATGGTGTCGCGCTCGAGCGAGATCGGGCGGATCTCCTCGTCGGCGAATTTGCGGGCCGCCATCTGCCAGGAACGCTGTTCGTTGCTCAGATTGAAGTCCATGGAAGCATCCTCACCTGAAACGTTTAGTTATTCGCCGGCCAGCGCCATCGCGCTTTTGCTGGCGCGCCGGTAGCCGGCGATCTCTTCCGCGACGCGCAGCCTGGCGTCAGTGTTGCCGTCGCCACTGTGTTGACAAACGCGGGCATCGTGCACGTATTTCGCCAGCGGCATGTCGCGCATCACGCCCATGGCGCCGAAGATCTCGGCCGCATCCTTGGCGGCTTTCATCACCGCCTCGGAGGTGAACACATGGGCGATGGTCGTTAGCGGCAGGTCGGACAGGCTGCGGTCGGAAATCGCCTCCGGATGATCGGAGGCCCAGGCCGCCTGCCACACCGCGCCGCGCGCGACCTCGAGCCTGATCGCCGCCTCGGCCAGTTTGGTGCCGATCGCCTGATGCTCGATCAGTGGGCGGCCGCCCTGCACGCGCAAATGAGCGTAGTCGAGCGCGGCTTCGTAGGCCGCGCGGCCGATGCCGAGATTGAGCGCTTGCGCCAGCGGAACGCCGCGCCCGGGTGCAGCGGTGCCGGTCAGCACCGCCGCCGCGTCGTCGCCGAGCAGATTGCCGGCCGGCACCCGGCAGTCCTTGAGCGTGACTTCACCGCAAGTGCCGTGCTGCCAGGCGTTGTCGTGCGCACGCACGCTCAGACCCGGCGCATCGGCCGGTACCAACAGCACGCTGGCCGCCGGCCGTCCCGGGATTTGCACCAAAACCGCGAACAGCCCGGCGACTGGCGCGTTGGCGACGCAGTCCTTCACGCCGTTGATGATCCAATCATTGCCGGACTTCGTCGCCGTGGTCTTCACCATCACTTCGGTGTCCGCCGGGCGATGATAGTTCACGCCGAGCCGCGTATCGGTTCCCGGTTCGCAGCCGGCAAACGCGAGATGATAACGGTCGCCGCCGAGGAACTTCGGCAGGAGCGCCTCGCGCTGCGCATCGTTCATGCACTGATCGAACAGCATATGCGCGAGACGCGAGCTTTCCGAGAGTACGGCGGCAATATCGGCGTCGCCGGCCGCCAATTCCTCGGTGACGATGCACGAGGTGAGCGCATCGGCGCCGGCACCGCCGCGCTCCTCCGACAGCGCCAAGCTGCGCAGGCCCATCTGCGAGGCCTGATCAAGCAGATCCGTGAGCAGGCTGCGATCGCACAGGTCGAGCCGGTCCGCCTTGAGCGCGACCGGCTTGATCTCGCGCGTGACGAAGTCGCGTACCGTGTCGCGAATTTCCAATTGTTCGGGGCTGAGTTGAAGACTGTACATGGCGTTTCCGTTTTATGTTTTGTGCCGCGTTATTGCAGGACGGCCGCCGCAATGGCGTCGCCCATCTCCTGGGTGCTGGCTTTGCCGCCCAGGTCAGTGGTCAAATGTTTGGCTTCGGTGATGACCTTGTCGATCGCCGCCTGCATATAGCCGGCGGCGGCCGTGGCTTTCGGTTCGTTATGCTTGCGGCCGAGGAAGGCCATCAGCATCTGGCCCGACGCGATCATGGCGTAAGGGTTGGCGATATTGCGGCCAGCGATGTCGGGCGCCGAGCCGTGAGTGGCCTGCGCCATAGCCTGTTTTTCTCCGACGCAGAGGCCCGGCGCCAGGCCGAGCCCGCCGACCAATCCGGCGCCAATGTCGGTGAGGATGTCGCCGAACTGATTGGTGGTCACCACCACGTCGTATTGTTGCGGCGCCATCACCAGCTTCATCGAGATGGTGTCGATCATCGCCTCGTCGAATGTCACATCGGGAAATTCGCGCGCGACCTTGCGGCATTCCTCGGCGAACATGCCGCAGGCGAGACGATAGACCGGCTCTTTGTGCGCAGCGGTGACCTTTTTGCGTTTGCGGGTGCGCGCGGTCTCGAAGGCTTCGCGCGCGACCCGGTTCGATCCCTTACGGGTGATCACGCGCATGGCGACGGTAATGTCGTCGTTGGGCCGGAATTCCGGCCCGCCGGCCACCACCGTTCCCAACCGAGCATCCCTTCGGAGAGTTCACGGAGAAAGACGATGTCGACGTCCTTGTGGATCGACTTCACGCTCGGATAGGAGCGCGACGGGCGGATGGCGCCGAACAGTTCGTATTTCTTGCGTACCGGCGGCATCACCCAGGTCGGATCGTTACGCGGATAGGCGGCATGCCCGATCGGCCCCATGATCCAGCCGTCAAGCTTCCGCAGCGCCGCCTCCGTGCTCGGCGGCAGCGTGTTGCCTTCCAACTCGTGGCCTGCCTTACCGATCGGCAATCGGTGCCAGTCGATGGCAACGCCGGAGCGCGATGCCGCGGCTTTCATCACCTTGACGGTCTCAGGCACGATTTCAAGACCGATGTCGTCGCCGAGTAGCACACCAATTTTCATCTAATACCCGTGCCACTTTGACGACAACGATCACCGAAAACATGCGCTTTTGGTTTAGGGTGAGATGCATCTGCCAGTCGATCTGCTGCAAGCCAATCGTGTTTCTCTCCCGCGATCACCGATGTTCGGCGACCAGTGCCCGGTCCTGCTCACTCTTTCGGCAAGCATAAACAGCATTTAACCTCTATATTGCTAATTGATATCCGCAATTGATTTGGATCAATGCAACGAACTTCGAATACAAATTGTTCGATTGGGTATTTGGCCTGACGGCTTTTTTGTACCGGCGGGATAAACATTACTGCATCGTCGGCACGTTCTTCAATGACGACTTGCGCGCCTACGACATTACTAACCCGTACCAGCCCAAGGAAGTCGGCACATTCATTCCCGAAGGACCGACGGGCTCGAAAGTCGGGTCAATCCAGTTCAACGATGTCTTTATCGACGAGCGCGGAATCGTTTACACGGTAGATCGCTTCGCGGGCGGGCTCTACGTATTGGAGATGGAGTTTTGACCTCGCTCGATCTGTTTTCTTTCGTCTTGATTAAAGCTTTGGCCATGCAGCGGTTCGCTCAAGCGACACAATTTGTTGTCGCTGCCTTCTCGGCTCTTGGGGCAGTCAGCGTTCTCAAACTAGCTTGTCCGTAAGGCCGAATTGATATACCGGGCACGTGGGAGGCAGTGAGGGGTTTTGGGAGGAGACGATGCTGACACGGAATGTGGGCAGGTCAGGCTTGCGGGCCTCCGCCGTAGGGCTCGGCGACAACAACTTCGGCGCCCGTCTGGATTTCGATGCGACGCGCCGGGTGGTGCACAAGGCACTCGATCTCGGCATCACTTTTTTCGACACGGCGGATTCGTACCCGTTTGGCAAACATTATGCCTCGGAGGAATACCTGGGGTCGATCCTTTGCGATCGGCGCAAGGACATCGTGCTCGCAACCAAGTTCGGCACCCCGCTCGACGATTCCGGCAAACTGCAAGGCGCTTCACGACGCTACATCATGTCGGCGGTCGAGGGGAGCCTCAGACGATTGAAAACGGATTGGATAGACCTCTATCAGTTGCATCATGTCGACTTGTTAACGCCAATGGATGAGACGCTGCGCGCGCTTAACGATCTCGTCCAGCAGGGCAAGGTCCGCTACATCGGCTGCTCAAACATGTCGGCTTGGCAAGTGGTCGAATCACAGTGGCTTGCACGGCGCGATCATCTGAGTGCCTTCGTTTCCTGCCAGGACGAGTACAGCGTCCTAGTGCGTCGTATCGAGCCCGAGTTGATTCCCGCGATCAATGCCTATCAGCTGGGACTGTTGACCTACTTCCCGCTCGCGGCGGGTCTCCTGACCGGCAAATACAAACCAGGTGGTCCATTGCCCGAAAACGCGCGGCTCAGCCACCATTACCGCCACACCCAACGCTTTCTCAGTGAGCAAAATTGGCAAAGGATCGAACGGCTTCAGAGTTTTTGCGAGGAACGCGGTCACACCCTGATCGAACTGGCACTCAACTGGCTGCTTTGCAAACCGGTCGTTTCAATCGTCATCATGGGCGCCAGCACCCCAGAGCAACTGGATCAGAACATCCATGCAATCGGCTGGAATTTGTCACCTGAGGAACTCACCGAGATCGATCGTGCGCATTCCACGGGATCGTGAGCGGCCGCTTCATCACGCCCGTACAAAAATGCATAGCGGCAAGCTTTTGAAAGAGCAAGAGATTGTTCAACAAACAATTAACAAAATGCACATGCGCATCGAGACGGCGCTACGGTCGTTCGTATAATAAAAAATGCACTCCGCAAACGCTAGTTTCGCGATGAATTGTTTCGACGAACTTGCTAACATTACGAACGCGATCGCAGTCTAGCACAGACCCGTTTTCATCCCCACAGCCGTGGCGCAGCGCCGAGATTAGTTTTTTAGAGGAAGCGTTCAGCAGCGCGGGATTGCTGAGCGCAGCCGACTTCACCTCCCAAGCGACAAAAACGCGCTGGGTATTACGGATTTTCACGCTGCTCCGCTGAGATGAAGATTGTTCATGTCCTTGTCTACTGCACTTGAATGTGGGCGGCCTTAATCACCTTTTCCCACTTGGCGGAATCTTTCCGAACCAAATCGGCAAACTCATCCGGACCAAGCGCCATCACGGTTTTCTGCTGAATTGCAAACTGCTCGGCAATCGCGGGATCATGCATAATGGAAAGCGTCGCCTCTCTAAGCCGCGTCACGATCTCTTTTGGCGTCCCCGCAGGAACAATGACACCCTCCCACGGAGCCACCGCGAAGCCTGCCAGAGTCTCGGCAACCGTCGGCACATCGGGCAGACTTGGTATCCGCTGCGGCTCGGCAACTGCGATGGCGACCAATTGCCCCGATTTAACGTACGGCAATAGGGTCTGGACGGGAATGAACGCCATTTGTACGTCGCCGCCTATCAGTCCCATGGCCGCAGGACCTGTGCCTTTGTAAGGCACGGGAAGCAATTTCACACCGGTCTCGAGCGAGAACAGTGCCATCGCCAGATGACTGAAATTACCAATGCCGCCGGTGCCATAGCTCAAACGGCCGGGCTTCGCCTTTGCCAGCGCGATCAACTCGGCGACGCTGCGTGCCGGAACGGACGGATGCACCGCCAGCAATTGCGGAGACCGTACCACCGTTGCTACCAAGATGAAATCGCGCAGCGGCTGATAAGGCAAATTCCTGTAGAGTAAAGGATTGACCGTTAGCGGCGTATCGGACGTAACAGCGATCGTGTATCCATCTGGATTAGAGCGCATTAGCGTCTGCAGACCGACGGTGCCATTCGCTCCGCCATGGTTCTCGACGAAGATCGTCTGACCGAGCCGCTGCGACAGATACTTTGCGACCAAACGTCCCACAAAGTCGGTGCCACCGCCAGGCGGGAATGGAACGATCATCCTGATCGGCTTCTGGGGCCAGCTCTGTGCAGCAGACGGCGCCAGCCCGAAGCTTAAAAGACCGACCGCGACCAGTGTTGTTAGTAGGCTGCCCATCAAACTTTTCATTTTTGTCTCTCCCCATTTCATGATTTCGCTAATCCTTTTATGTCTTCCTCCGTATCCGAAGCATCACCCAGGCGGGATCACCGCGCGGGAAAGCGGTGTTGATATTGTTTCTTCGTCGCAGACGAACCTGATCAAGGCTGAAGTCGCCACCGCTACCATCCATGAGGTTCAGTGTCGAACAGTCCGAGCGTTTCAAATGCGGACTTAATCTCTTTCTTTCTGTCTGCCAATAGCGGACGGTTTGGCAGCCTAGGTGAACCGACTGGTCGCCCCATGATTTCCCACATTGCCTTTGTCGGAGCTGGGTACTCAACCCTCGTGATCTGATAAACATCGGAATATTTAAATTGTAGCTCGAGAGCGTCCTTCAGATTACCGCTGATCGTTGCATCATATAGCGACTGGACAAATCGGGGAGCAATGCCCCCAAAGATCGACATGCACGCAGTCCCGCCAAGTGTGAGGCATGGAATAATCCACTCGGTACCCACGAACAGACCAAAATTCGGACGCACCTTTCTGGCGGCGTTGCCGAGTTCCATATATTTTTGCCAATTGTGACTTGCTTCTTTGAGCCCGATAAACTTGGGAAAGCGCTCCATCAATTTTATAAGCGTTGAGGGTGCGATTCCGATACCATCCATGATGGCGGGAGAGCTGTACGCGATGAACGGCAGATCAGTCGCCGACATGATTGCGGAAAAATGCTCGTAAAGGGCTTCCTGGGACGGCTTCCAATAATACGGCGCAATTGCAATGACGCAGTCGGCACCGACTTCTTCAGCATGGCGAGCAAGATCCACCGCTTGGTCTGTCCCTGGCATGCTGACATGCACAATGATCGGCACTCTGCCGGCGACAACCTCAACCGCGGCTTTGGCCAGAAGCTTCCGTTCCTCGGTTGTCAAATTTAAAGACTCTGCGAGGTGTAGATTGATGCACAGGGATGAAGCGTTGTGACGGAGCAGGAATTCAATAACTTTCCCGTAAGTATCGGGGTCAACCTTATTTTCTGACGTGAACGGCGTGACCGGAACGTGAATAATTCCGCGGGGAAGGGTCGACATAGGCTTAAATTGAGACATAGCTCGGTTGCCTCATATCGTTATTTCCGACGTTTGCTGAACGATTTAGTGCCGAGCGACGCATCGAGCCGACAGGCTATGAACTCGGTTTATACCGTCGTAATGATGCGCAATTGGTCAAGAGTTTCGCTGCAGCTGAGTGTAACAATCCAGAACGGAGCGAATCAGAGCGCGATCCCTACTGCAGCCCAGAGCAACTTCAATTGAAGTCCGCTTGATGGCGATCATGCCTTCCCCTTCAAGATGTTCGATCGACATTTGGTTCAGTGACCATTCAACTTGGCTCGACCGACGCAAGTTTTTTGGATTGTGTTCTCGCCGCCAAAGCAGCCACGTTGATTTAGATCAAATGTGCGCTACAAAAACGGAGTGCCGCAACTCTTAAGTTGAAACTGTACGAAAGTCGGGTAGTTATCCAATCCCAGCGTAGTCTCGCGGCGTGTCTCCGCCACGTTTGTTTTGAACGTAACTGGCTAGGTGCGAATTGGTCACTGGGGCCGCAGGAAGGCTTAGCCGGCATTTGGAGTCTGGAGCGAGGACTTGGATGGTTAATCAGAAAATCTCCGGCGGTTTCCGACGCGACGCTCCGGCGGCCGATTTAGCCGTCATCCGCTAATTGATATCGACCGTCAAAAAGCAGGGCTGCGACACAAGGGTTTCTGGGTAGCTCCATTCTTTGTGTCTACAGGTGTTATGTTCCTTGGTGCCCCTATCTGGATATTTTTGATCAACCCTGAAAGATCGGTGATCGAAGCTCCCACCTTGAACTTGTAGGAGCAGCACAGCAGCCCTAGAATGATTGGTCTTACCGACGTCACTGCTATCCGCAAGTAGAGGCTGCATTGTGGGGGCCGGTTAACAAACTACGGGAATATGATGCGGCCAATTTGAATATTGGAGGGTCGTTCTGTGGATGACAGCGTAACAGCCCGTGAGAGCGACGAGCCGTCGCGCACAAAGCCGACTGTGACGGCCGAGCAGAAGAAATATCATTTTTTTCTTGTCAATGCTTTCAGCCTTCCGAAGGACTCGCCGTATCTCCATAGGCCGGTGGAGGGTCCGAAAGAAACACGGCTGATGAACTACGATAATGTGAAGCATCTGCTCGAAGACGTCGAGTGGGATCTCCATCCCGGCGCTATCGCAACATATGGAGACTGGCCTGTCGAAAACCGGGAGGAGTTCTGCTTGGCAGCAGCAGCTCGACTGCCGCTCGTGCGGCAGGCCTGTGAAAGTGGCAAGTACAACGCGATCGTACTGCTGGGCGGCGGAGAACCGGGCTTCCTGGAGTCTAGAGAGATCGCACGGAAATTCAATATTCCAGTTACCGCCTGTGCATTTGCACAAATGCACATCGCCTCCATGCTCGGCAACCGGTTCAGCGTGATCGACCTGAGCGAACTCCATAATATGTATTACTACAACCTCGTCGTTCAGCACCGCTTCACAGAGCGTTGCGCTTCTATTCGTAACATCAATTTTCCTCTTCCGCGGCCTGGCCTCAGCGAGGAACGATCGCTCCGCAAGGAGAAATCTAAGGCGCTGAGGGGAGAAAAGTCCGAGATGGTCGAGGCAGCCGTCGAAGAGGCTATGGCAGCGATTGAAGAAGATGGCGCTGAGGTGATCACCTTCGGGTGTTCGGCCACATTCTGGCTGCAGCCATTCCTGCAACAACGACTGCGCGCTCTCGGATGGGAGATTCCGGTGCTGGAAGGTTATAGCTGTGCCATCGAACTAGCAAAGCTCATGGTGAACTTGAAGGTTGATGCCAGCGGACTAACTTTCCCGAGCGATTTATCTAAGAAATGGCGACGCAAAAAGACGTTCTAGACCCTATGATTGTGGGTGTGTGTATCGAAAACCTTATCCGCATTGAT
>PMAF01000065.1:3209-4941 GCA_003152455.1 Hyphomicrobiales bacterium | reverse complement strand
TCCATAGGCTGTCCGCCCAGCCGACGTGATTGCAGGCAATGACCGCCCCCGCCCCGCCGGACCGAAACAAGTCGGGCCGGTTGACGATCTCAGGCTTGCCGACACGCTCAAAAAGGACCTTTAGGGTAGGTGAAATAGCCGCGAGAACGTTCATATATGATGTCCTGACGTTCTGTTTCGTGACGCGAATTTAGCTAAGTCAGGTTTTCGTTGAATGTACCGGCAGCGATAAATTCTGCCGACCTATAAACTCACGCAGATTATTCGGCAGGTATCTTCAAGCTGGCTCATGACGGCTCCATCGTCTCCTCACTTGCCGGCTCAACTATGATGCCTTCGCGCAGTTATAAGGATAGGGCGCACGAAGCGGCATGGCCTGCTACGCGGCGCTCCGCTCTTCTGCCGTGAGGAAGGCATAGTCCGTGTATCCTTGCGTGCCACCGCCAAAGAATGTCGCACGATCGGGTACATTGAGCCGCGCTCCGATGCGCAGGCGCTCCACAAGATCGGGATTAGCAATGTAAAGCCGACCGAACGCAATCAGGTCTGCGAGATTGCGTTGGCGCGCGCGCAGGGCGAGCGGCAAATCGTAGCCATTGTTGCCTATATATAGTCCCTTGAATGCCCGCCGCAGGATCTGAAGATCGAATCCATTTGGAACCTCACGCGGTCCCTGGGTCGCTCCTTCGATGACGTGGATGTAAGCCAGACCAAAGCGATTCAGGTTGTCCACGACATATGAATATGTGGCCTCCGGATCGCTGTCCCGGCCAATATCATTAGCTGGGCTGACAGGCGAAAGACGAACGCCGACACGTCCAGCGCCGCAAACTCGAGCGACTGCCTCGGTCACTTCGAGAA
This sequence comes from Hyphomicrobiales bacterium, assembly GCA_003152455.1. Lineage (GTDB taxonomy): Bacteria > Pseudomonadota > Alphaproteobacteria > Rhizobiales > Xanthobacteraceae > Pseudolabrys. The sequence goes on along the minus strand of PMAF01000065.1, from coordinate 4,080 downwards.
GCAAACGCGCGCGCTTCTCCCGTGATCCGCCGTAGGCATCATTGCGCTTGTTTGTGCTGTCGCGCAGAAACTGCTCGATGAGGTAGCCATTGGCCGCATGGATTTCGACGCCGTCGAACCCGGCTGCCAATGCCTGTTTTGCCGCGCGGCAATAATCCTCGATAATTCCTGGGATTTCGCCGGTTTCGAGCGCGCGCGGTGTCACGCAAGGCTGAAAGCCGGCTTCGGTATAGGCGGTACCCTGCGGGCGTATTGCCGATGGCGCGACCGGCAGGACGCCGCCTGGCTGCAACGATGGATGAGACACGCGTCCGACATGCCAGAGCTGCACAAAGATGTGACCGCCGCGGCGGTGAACGGCCCCAGTTATGCTTCGCCATGCCTCGACTTGCGGCTCGCTGTAGATCCCCGGCGTGAAGGCAAAGCCTCGCCCCTGCGGTGAGATATTGGTCCCTTCCGCAATGATCAGACCTGCCGAAGACCGCTGCTCATAATATTCAACCATGAGCGGACGCGGGATGCCGTCTGATCCGGCACGGCTTCGGGTCAGCGGGGCCATCACGATGCGGTTGGTCAGAACACAAGGTCCAACCTTCACCGGTTGGAACAGGTCGCTATGCTTCTCGCCTACCGCCGCTGCGCTCGACATGATCACCGCTCCCTGCGTCCGCAACGTTGGTCCGCTGTCCGAAAGCGGGCGGGGCCAACTCAAAACTCCGCCCCTTAATGGCGGGCCAAGTGCGACGGGCCAGCCTTGATCCTGAATGCTTAAAAACGTCGAAATCGTGTGGCTCCTTAGCGCGCTTTAGCGCCAATCACCTTGACCTGAATCAACCCCGTTGCTGATCTAGGCGTCATATTTTGTAAACGC
>PMAF01000065.1:0-3198 GCA_003152455.1 Hyphomicrobiales bacterium | reverse complement strand
TGGACAAGTATCTGGTCGAGAAATACTTCAAGAACAGCAACGTTGCCGTTCTCCTCATATTCACGGCACTGATCGGGTTGCTCACGCTGCCGTTCAGCTGGTTCTTCGCGCCGCAAGTGGCCAATCTCAGACCCATGAGTGCGGCTCTCATGGCATTCTCCGGTGTGCTCTATATGAGCGGGATGCTGTTCTATCTGCGAGCGCTGCAGTCCGACGAGGCTTCCGCGGTCGCTCCTTTCTTTCAGGCGGCCCCGCTCTTCGGTTATGTGCTCGGATATGTCGTACTCGGTGAAGCATTAACTCCGATACAGATGGGCGGCGGCACGTTGATCATTGCCGGAACGGTGCTCGTTTCACTGCAATTCGACCAACCCAAGACGGCATTCAATATCGGTCTCGCCGCCTTGATGCTCGCCTGCGCGCTTTCGCTGGCTGTGAGCTCGCTGATTTTCAAGATATTCGCACTGCGTGACGAATTCTGGCCGACGACATTCTGGATGTATGCCGGTGAAGCGCTCTTCGGCGTAGTGCTGTTGGCAATCGCATCGTTTCGCAAGCCATTTGTCGAACTACTGTGGTCGAGCCCCGGCGCGGTCCTGTCGGTTAATGCCATCAACGAAATGATTAATCTTGGTGGTAGCCTGGGCACTCGCTACGCGCTGCTGCTCGCACCGCTGGGTCTCGTGCAAGCCATCGGCAGCACGACAACGCTGTTCGTGTTCGCGTTCGGCATCGTCCTGTCCATTTTCTTTCCGACGCTGGGACACGAGAAGCTGTCGCACCGGGACCTGGTGCGCAAAGGCGTCGCGGCTGTCGTCGTGGCGATTGGCACCATCCTCGTGAGCCATTAGACTGGCGAGGCGCACGGCGATCTTGAGCTGTGTCAATAAATCTGCTTCCAGAACGACTAACCTTTCCAATACGATCGGGCGGCTGGCTGCGCGCAAAGCCATCGCGGAGCGAGCAGGGAAAGGTTCGTCGATGCGTTTGAAGGACAAGATCGCGATCGTTACCGGTGCTGGTACGGGNNTTGCCCAGCGATCCCGTGCAGGACGTGGCCGCGGCAATCGTGACGGACGGCGGCGCAGCGACTACCCATCTCGGTGACTTGTCGGAAGCCGATCATGCGCGCACCTGTGTCGAGCTGGCGATCCAGACCTATGGTCGGCTCGATATTCTTGTGAGCAATGCCGGCATTTTCATCACGAATGCACAGACCGACGCCTACCGGATCGAGGATTTCGAGCGAACGCTAAAAAGCAACGTCTGGACGGCGTTTCTGATGACCAAATTCGCCTTGCCACATCTGCGGCGCACGCGCGGCAACATCATTTTCACCGGTTCCGAGGCCGGCCTCAACGGATCGCCGGATTTTACACCCTATGGCGGTAGCAAGGGTTTCCTTCACGCCTTCGTGAAAGGGGTGGCGCTGGAACAGGCGCCCTATGGCGTGCGCGCCAATTGCATCTGTCCGGGACCGATCGATACGGCCTGGACGCGCGGCAGCGATAGCCCGATCCGGCTTGCCGCACAGGCGCTGATCGACGCCATGGTACCGCTCGGGCGGCGCGGCACACCCGAGGAGATGGCGAACATCTTCGCGTTTCTGGCTTCCGAGGAAGCGAGCTACGTGACNNCCGGACGGCAAGCTGATACTACGGCATTCGCACGACGGCCTTCGCAACAAAGACGTTTATCGGGCGCCGCGGCCCTGAAACGCGCAGCGCGGTCATTCAGTCGGCGTTGAAAACTGAATGCCGTGCAATCTGCTTGGCTCCTCGTGAAGTGCTGCGTGTGCTGTGTCATGCCGTCGGATAGTCCGCGCCCAAGCTGGTCGCGCTCCAGAAATCGGCCTCTTGCAGCAACGACCGCCACTGGTTTTCCACGTTATCGAAGCCTGCACGGCCCAGCACCAGATGTCGCGGTGGCGTGGGTGACTGCAACGCTTTGATAATAGCCTCGGCGGCCCGCGCTGGGTCGCCCAATTGTTTACCGCTGCGTTCTATGGTTTCTTGGCGGTGCTTGCCAGCCGATTTCTCATAGTCAGCGATGACGTTGGGCGATTGTTTCACGGATCGCCCAAAATTTGTCCGAAACGGACCGGGCTCGACAATCAGGACGCGGATTCCCAGCGGTTCGACCTCCTGCGCGAGGGACTCCGACAGGCCTTCGACCGCAAATTTCGTGGCNNGGATATCTTTTTCCTCTCCTTCCTCCACCGCAGCCAAATAGCCATAGCCGGCATTGTTGACGAGCACGTCGATGCGGCCGAACGCGCGCTCGGCTTCGCTGACGGCATGTTTAATCTGATCTGCATTCGTCACATCCAAAGCGAGCACCTTCGCCTTGTCTTCATGCCCAGCTATAAGACCGTCAAGCTTCTTCGGATCGCGCGCCGTTGCCACGACGCGAAACCCATTCCCAAGTGCCGCGCGGACAAACTCCCGGCCGAAGCCCGTCGAGCAGCCGGTGACGAACCAAACAGGGGAATCGCTTGTACTCTTTGCCACAACTCACTCTCCTCTGATTTGACGCACTTGTGTTGGCGGACCGCCCCCAGCTCTGATGAACTCGCTCTAACTCGCAGCAAAATGCTGTTGTGCGCAGGACCGAACGCGCGCCATATGCTGTTCGGCAATGGCGTGTGCGAGCTGCGGAACGACCTGGTCGAAATGCAGATGTTCGAGCAACTCAAACCCGGCCGAACGGAAGATATGTGTGTCTTGCAGAACCTGTACGGCATTCCAATTTCCGCTCTTGACCAGGAGCGGCAGCGGCGCTCCCGAAAGCGTGATCAGAATGGCTTTCTTGCCAGAGAGAAGCCCGTGCACGACGCCGTCGTGGGATTCATAGGCAAAACCGCGCGCGAAGACCCTATCAATATACCCTTTCATCATCGCCGGCATCGTCAGCCACCACAGCGGATAGAGCGCGGTCAGCACATCGGCGGCGCGAATGTCATCCTGCGCCCGCGCCACATCTGCGCTTGCAGGATGATCGGCATCGACAGGCGCAAGCTCGCGCGCGCGGAGAACCGGATCGAAGCTCGAGCGGTAAAGGTCGAAGGTCCTCTGGCTATGCCCGAGCTTCTCCAGTTCGGCCGCAAAGGTGCGCGTCAAAGCCATTGTGAAACTGTTTTCACCGGGATGGGCAACGACGATGAGGTGCTTCATCTGATGAGCCTCACGACTGACTAAA
>PMAF01000040.1 GCA_003152455.1 Hyphomicrobiales bacterium | reverse complement strand
GCCGCCTCAGTTGGCGGCCTCTTTCATTCCTCTTCCTCGACAGACGCCTCAACCGCCGGCCCGACCGCCTGTAGCTTCACGCTACGCCCCGCGAGACGTGCCGAGCGGCACTGACGGCAACCAATCTCCTCCCACCGCTCACCCAACAACCAACGTCCTCGCGCGGCTCAACCAAGCCACGCCGCGCCATCAAACCTTCCAAAATCCGTGATATGAGGGCTACGCTTCCTAGTGGGCACCTTCAAGATTGGTCGGGTTGGACGATGACCGTCGTCGATGCGAAGGGAAAAACAGTTCTTGAGATCGGCTTTGACCTTAGCCCTAGACCGTTGAATTAGGCCACCTGAGGCGGCCTATGGGAGACTGAAGAATGAGAACGGAAAACTATACGCATCGGGGTTACGAAATACAGATCACGCACAACCCACCAATTTGGCAGGCCGCGATATATGCCTCAAACCTAACATGCCGGCCGTCGATTGGACCCATGAACCCATCTCTGCCGCCAGCGTCTACCCGCCGCTTGCGGAAGCAAAGCGCCGAATTGACGCAATATTATCAGACCTTCCGCCTTCAACCGACGATAAATAGGCCCTTACCGGTGGCTGATTTGTAAAGAAGCTTTCTCATCGCTGTTGCTCCTCGAGAGGCTATGTTTACATACCTTCGACGATAAACGAACGTAACTTCGATGATTGGGTACGAATTGAATCAATCTCTTTCTGAGCTGCCGAATTGCTCCATGCTTTTGCCGTCTCCACGCCATCGAAGGCAATGACAACGAAGCGTTGCGGCGCAATTCCATCGAGGCTCGTTATTTTTTCGGTGCGCATAACATAGCGACCTTTAAACGCCGAAATGGCATCTAGCGCTTTTGCGATTAGGGTCCTGTAAAGCTAAGGGTCAGCCATATCCGCTACGTAAATGACATCATAAGCGAGTGGCTTTCCTCGAGCTTGAATGCCCTGGATTGTTGCAGCACCAAGAGTACCTCCAGCGAGTAATGCCAGTGCTAGCTTGGCGCCGCCTATTACTGCGGACCGCTGCCGGTTGTGAAGTCCTGGTTCGGGAATATGCCGCTGCCATTCGGAAGCGGCGCTATAATTTTTATCTGGGGCTGACCAGCCCTCGTATGGCATGCGTTACAGGCGGTGGTAAACCCTTGGTAAGCAGTCTCGAATTTGACCGAGTCCTTCGCTTGGACGGCTTGGTCCAGAGCGTCAAGATTGACAACGAAGTTCTTAAGCATCTCATTGACAGGCAAGCTTCGCCAATGAGACGACGCGATCTGGATGTCAACAATGGTCTCCTTAATCTCTTCAATGGTCCCCTTAATCTTTTTCACCTCATAGGTCGCCAATGCCCAATTGCCGGCATGGCCCGCGAACCAAAGCTTCGCGTGGTTTATCTGCATAGATTCGTTCATCAGATCGGCAAGCTGCGGTAGGTATGCATTACGCTTGACCTCCTGGGCGCGCCCCGGCGTCGCATTGAAATTGACAAGCAAGCCGGCGTTGCCGACGAAGAACACGAGTACGAGTGCCCTTTTCAAGGTTCCTTGCATGGCAGCATCTCCCTTTCATCCAAAGTCTGAATGGGCGGTCTCATAACTAGACCGTGTCTGCTCAAAACGGCATCTAAACAGTCGAAAAAACTACGCCGCGCGCGGCAACAGTACATTTGAGCAATAGGTTGTTCGATAGCGCCATAACCGAACGTCGCTCATGCAACAAAAACTGTTTAGAAAGCTGCTCCACATATAGCGGCTAGTGTTTTGATCTAGATCAAATTCATTGCGGCATTTTTGTATAAGGCTGTTACTTCAATCTTGTGAGATCTAAGAGCAGCAGTGGAATTTATGTTTGGCTGCTCAACGGGGGTGTGGCTGTCGCCAAGCGACTCCAGCGGCCAAGGCGAGCGGCGCAAGGCTAGCGGCGCAAGGCTAGCGCCGGGAGTTCCAGGCGGGCGTATGCCGAGACCAAAACCGATCGAAGGTTCGTCGGCGGTCGACGTAATTCAATGCCAATGCGAGATCGGATGGGCCTTATTTAAAAATAGGATTGCCGACACATGCCTAAGCATATCGTGCGGCTCATACTTCTTATCGTGGCTTTTGGCGTGGCGGTGGTCTCGGCGCGAAATTTTCTCGTCGACAAGTCGTTCTACGAATACGGGCACTATCGCGGCAATGCAGTCGCTGAAATTGCCCGGGACAAGCCCAAGTACCAGGGCACGACATATTGCCAGTCCTGCCACGCCGCGCAATTCGCCGAATGGTCCAAAGGCGTCCACGACAGAACCGATATCGGCAAGGTCGTGAAGTGCGAGGTCTGCCACGGCCCCGGTGGCGGACGCGACCCCCAACAAGGCTATATCAACGCATCGACCGGCCCGATTCACCCCGACAACCTCAAACTTGCCGTCCCGACCGACACAAGGGCGCTCTGCACGCTCTGTCACGAGCAGATGCCGGGGCGACCGCTGCAACAGGCCCAGATCGTGATCGAGGATCACGCCGGCGCGCAACAGTGCACCCTCTGTCATAATCCCCATTCACCGCGGATGATTTTTGGATCCCTCGCCGCGCCGGCGCATCCGGGCAACGCGGCGGCGGGCAGAGACAAGATCGACATGTGCGCCAGCTGCCACGGAGCGGAGGGTATCAGCGCTGGCCTTCCTGGCCCCACCCTTGCGGGGCAGAATGAGGCTTACCTAGTTGAGGCACTCAAGGCGTACAAGGCCGGCAAGCGCAGCAACCCGATGATGACGGCCATGGCCGCCAACGTTAACGACGGCGATATCGAGAATATTGCCGCGTATTTTGCCAGCCTCAAATGCAAACGCACCGTGAATGCCGCCGACCAGGCCGCGCTCGCGCGCAAAGCTGGAGCATCGGTGTGCACGAACTGCCACGGGGCGAACGGGATCAGCACTGATGGCATGGCGCCGAACCTCATCGGGCAATCCAAGGATTATCTCGCCAATGCCCTGAAGGCCTATGCCAGTGGCACGCGGTCGAATGTCGTCATGTTTGCACTCACCAAGGGCATGAGCGATGTCGACGCGGAGAAATTAGCGGCCTACTACGCCAGTTCCAGTTGCAAGTGAGACAACGCGGAACGGGAGTTCCGTCGGGAGGACATTGGACATGGATGAAAAGGAACAGTTTGGGGAGGGCCAAGCTGCGCGCCGCTCCTTTCTCGGTTGTCTTGGAACTGCGGTGGTAGGTGGCGCCGCCGCGGTAGCGGCGAGTGCCATGCTGTCCAACGAAACGCGGGCGGCGGCCGTGGACGCGCCTCCGGTTCCGGCAATCCCGGGCTATGACTGGAGCAAGCACCACTGGGCCTTCGGCGTCGATGCTACAAAATGCATCGGCTGCCTGCGCTGCGTCGAGGCATGCAAGGCAGAAAACGAGGTCGCCCCTGACGCTCATCACTTCCGCACCTGGGTCGAGCGCTACGTCTATCTGGAGGGCGAGGACAGCGCGCGCGTCGACAGCCAAGCCGACCCCGTGAACATCGAAGCCTCAGGTTCCGAAGGAAAATATCGATTCGCCAACCGCTATAAGGACGCCAAGGTAGACAAGGCTTTCTTCGTTCCTAAGCTATGCAACCACTGTACCCATCCCGCCTGCGTGCAGGTGTGCCCCACCGGCGCAACATTCAAGACTGACGATGGCGTGGTCGTGATCGACCATACCTATTGCATCGGTTGCCAGTACTGCGTCCAGGCTTGCCCATACGGCGCGCGGTTCTTCAACGAGGCGTTAAAGGTTACCGAGAAGTGCACCTGGTGCTATCACCGCATCACCAAGGGATTGCTGCCCGCCTGCGTCGAGGTTTGTCCGGTCGGTGCGCGCATCTTCGGCGATCGCAACGACAAGCAGAGTCCGATCAGCGAATTCATCAAGAATAATCGGGTCGAGGTACTCAAACCCGAAACCGGCAACGCCCCAAATGTCTTCTACGTCGGCATCGACAAGGAGGTAAGTTGATGGACCCGCTTTTCGCGGCCGCGCCGTTTACCGGTTATGTCTACCCCAACGAGACCGTTTTCCCGTGGGGCGTACTGATCGTCGTCTATCCCTATCTCACCGGGTTGGTGGCCGGCGCCTTCACGGTTTCGAGCCTGTATCAGGTGTTCGGCCTGAAGCAGCTTCGCCCGGTCGCGCATTTTGCCCTGGTGACCTCGTTGTGCTGCATGATCGTTGTGCCCGTGCCGCTGCTGCTGCATCTCGGTCAGCCCGAACGCGCGTTCAACGCCGTGTTCACGCCGCATTGGAGCTCCGCAATGGCCATGTTCGGCTATTTTGCCGGCTTCTATATTATCCTCCTGATAATAGAAACTTGGTTCGTGTTCCGGCCCTACATGGTGCAGCAAGCGCAAAGTCGGAAAGACCTGTTGGGACGGCTTTATCATGTGATGTGCCTCGGGTCTTACGATTTGTCGGATAAGGCGATGCGTTACGACCAAAAATGGATCTTCGCCTTGGCCATCCTGGGCATCCCCGGCGCACATGGCCTGCATGGCAATGTCGGATTCTTATTCGGTTCTCTCAAGTCCCGGGAATGGTGGTCGTCGGACCTCATGCCGGTCATCTTTCTGTTTTCGGCGATCATCTCCGGCGTCGCACTTTTGATCGTGCTTTATGTCCTCTCCTGCAAATTGCGCAGGGTTGCGGTCGACATCCCTTGCGTGAAGGGGATGGGCTACACGCTCTGGGGCTTCATGATGTTCACCCTGCTGCTGGAACTCGTGGAATTTGGCAGTCTTCTCTACAAGGGCCGGGAAGGAATCGACATGATCATGGAATTCATCTCGACGAAGCTCGTCGTTCCATTCTTCGTCCTGCAGCTCAGCATTGGGGCGGTGACGGCGATCCTCATTCTTTCCTTTCTGTTCTGGCGGCACATCACGGGCAGGGCGCTGGTTGCCGGCATCATGCTGAGTGCGCTGCTAACGCTATTTTCGGTGCTGATGATGCGGTTCAACGTGGTCATTGGCGGACAGGAGATATCGAAGACTGGAAAGGGCTTGTTGACGTTTCCGTGGGAGATCTTCGGCAGGGACGGCATATTGGCTGCAGGCTCGGTGCTGATCGCGCCGCTTCTCCTGTTGTTGGTGATGGTCCGAATCCTCCCACCATGGCAAGATTCGCCGGCGGCCGCGTCGCATTGAGCGACCCTGCGTGTACCGAAAATTAAATTCGGCGCGCCTCAGCGTGGTTTTGAAAAAACGTCTTCCAGGATTGCGAAGGCGGCGTCCTGCTCGACCACGAAGTGCCACCACTGGTGGCGCATGATTATCCGTGGCGCACATGCCAAGCCAATTCCACGACGGTGCAAGACAGATCACCCCTGCGTAAGCCCCTCACGCTACCTCTAAAAAATGGACAACAATGCTGTCTGATCCAAGTCAAAGACCGTTACGCGGTTTTCAGTTCTGCTGTGGCCGCCAATGACAACGAAGCGTTTCGGCGCTTTCCGCATCGAAGAAAGCTCTGAAGCTTCTCAGCAATGAGCCTCTCCAAAGCGAGGAGCAACAGCGATGAGAAAGCTTCTTTACAAATCAGCCACCGGTATCGGTCTCGCGCTGCTTTCCCCCGCAGCCCTTGCTGCTACTCTGCAAGATGAACCGGCGACGATTTTTGGCCAAGTGCAAATGTATGGAATGTATGCGTTCATTGCGTTCGTGATCGTCGTCGTCACCGGCGTGTACTTCATGAGACTACGACAAGACAAGCGCCAGACTCCATTGAACGAAATATTCGAGGAAGGCGAGGCGATACACTCAGTCGGACCTGATACCCCGGTAAGCGAATGTGTGCGTTTGATGACCGCCGGCAAAATCGGTGCCCTGATCATCATGGATGGCGGACGGCTGTTAGGCATCTTCACAGAGCGGGATGCGCTGAACAAAGTGCTGGCTGGCGGCCTTGATCCAGGCAATACGAAAGTATCCGAGGTGATGACGAGGGACCCATACTGTATCGGTCCGACGACGACAGTTGACGATGCGATGAAATTGATCACCAGGCGGCGATTCCGGCACCTGCCGATTGTGGACAACGGCAAGGTGCTCGCCGTCGTATCGAGTGGCGATCTAACGCACTGGCTGGTGCAGGATCAGATGGGAGAGGTTCAAGAACTTGTCGAGCTTGCCGCCCGGTCCTGACGATCTTTTTACAAGTGCTGCTGATCTGCGACTGGCGATGGCTGTTCGGCCGAGGAGAAATTTCTTAATCAGATCCCAGGTTCAGACGGAATGCGCACCTGTCCCTGCTCAAAAATATATTTGGTCTCGGATTCTGTTTACCGGTTAGGTTTGCGACTGGTGATTATTTATTCGCCGAGTAAAACATCGGCCACAGCCGGGTCCCATACATGGGCTGGAGGCGTCATGCATTCGAGTGATACGGTTTCAAAGCAGAATGATCCTTCGCCCTGAAACGGGCGTGCCCGTGCCGCAGCAACAAGGTTTAAGCGGCGCGGCGTTCGTAGCGATGATGTATACCAAATCCCAGAGAAACTGACTCCTCGGCGATTCCAAAATCAGCGCGGTTCTGATTCATATGTGGCGAACGATGGAGGTTCGCCATCGGAGGAGCAATGATGGTCATTTCTAATGGCCAGCCCGCGAGCGTCACCTGGGATTGCGATCGGGTCGAGTTGGTTGCTGACGGCATCGTCCATGCAATCGGGGTGAGCCTTGGAGTGGTTGGGGCGATCGTGATCGTCGTCGTGGCGACCAACTCGGCGCGCGACGCCGACATGCCGTCCATCGTTATCTACACTATTGGCTTGCTCTCAATGCTCGGCTTCTCTGCCGC
>PMAF01000250.1 GCA_003152455.1 Hyphomicrobiales bacterium | reverse complement strand
GCCAAAGAGCGTAATATGTCGGTCCCTGAGTAGCTGGTCGGAGCCTGGTGAAAACTCCGGCTATTTCGGGAACGAGCTGGCATTATTGCGACGGTGTCGAGATTAAATGGGCCAGCCGCTAATTTAAGAGACCGCAAGCGCTTCCGGTTTGGGGTCATTCACTACCGATGCATTCAGCTCCAGATCTAGCCAATAGCCAGTTCGGCGCTTTCGCGGTCGGCAGCCACCAGCTCATCGGTTATGCTCCCAGCAATGAAATATCCTTTGTAAGATAGTGCGGACCTAACACCCACCTATCACGATGCCGCCTAATGGAGCAACAACGGACATTGCTGGATTTTAGTTCGCGATGGCTCGGTCGCGATTGACCCAAACATTCGATCCAATTTTCAATGTGTGGGACCTAATTCACAACCAGTAAGGTGAAAGCCGCTGTTACGCGTCGTATCCTGCCGCTAGTCGTGAAGTTCGGCGAGAGCATGTCAACGATCCGTCAATCATGCGCCATGATCGTTGCAGCACAATAATGAATTAACCAGGTTCTTTCAGTCGATTCCGACGCATCTCTGATGTATTCGTTAGCCATGCCCCGCAGCAGAAGCATCGTCGTGGGGCGGTGTTGAGTATCCCAGGAGGGTCTTCGCTACGAAACGTGCAGAGACCGCCAAGGAGGCTATTCCATGCGTGTGGTGTTGGTTGATCCGAGTCGAACGGTTCTAAAATGTCTTTCGCGTATGCTTGAAACGCAGGGACATGATGTGCATCCGTTTACTGACGGCACTGAGGCACTCCAATACATCAAGTTAAATCACCTCGTAGATGCCCTGATTACGAGCAGCCAACTGTCCTCGATGTCAGGACGGGAGCTTTGTTTGGAAGTTCGCCGCATCGCGGGTTGCCGCAGGCCGATTTATATTCTGATGATGTCGTCGAGTGACGAACGTCGCATTTTAGTCGAAGCGCTTGATCACGGCGCTGACGATTTCATAAGCAAACCGCCAGTTACTGAGGAGTTGTACGCACGGCTCAGGGCGGCAAACCGCATCGTGTCCATGCAACGCGAATTGATCGGATTAGCGACCACTGACTCTTTGACCGGTGTCTTAAATCGGCGAGCATTCTTTGAGAAGGCGCAAGAACTCTGCGCACGGGCAGAGATGGGCGGTGTGTTATCTGCGATCATGTTCGATATCGACCACTTCAAGAAAATCAACGATTCTTACGGCCATGGTGCGGGAGATGGCGCTCTTCAGGCTATCGCGAGCGAGGTCTGCAAAGAGCACGCAATTGTCGGTCGACTGGGAGGTGAAGAATTCGCAATACTCCTCGACGGTATGCCGCTTTTAGGAACTGCCAAAATGGCAGAAAGCCTAAGGCTTAGGATAGACCAATTAGAGGTTGCGATAGGCCAACAAACAATATCGCTGGCCTGCAGTTTTGGTGTGAGTCAATGGCAGATAAATGACACCATTGATGTCCTCCTTGGACGCGCCGATATGGCGCTATACAAGGCCAAGGCGAATGGCAGAAATTGTGTTGTGGTTGGTGAATGCATGTTGGATGTGGCGGATTATAATAGGCCAACAAGCGCGGTCCGTTCGGATGGCCGCGATTTGAGAAAGCCAGCAGCGGCTTGACCGCAAACGAACTCTGGAAAGCTCAGTCGTTCGGTAATGATTTAAACAACGCCGATCCGTTGTTGTGTTTAGCCCGAACCGTTGGCAATATTATTTCAGTAACAATTCCTGCTGAATTATTAGACCACTAATGTGCGCGGATTTGGTGCCTGGTGCGGACATGCGGCTCTCCGGGGGCGCGAACGGCGATGCCACGGTCTTCGTACTCACGAATCTTGTTGCGTATGCACCGAATTGAAATTCCGAGAATACTGGCAGACCGTGTGCGGCTCCCATGATAATGGACGAGTGTGTGGAGGATGAGTTCGCGTTCGACTTCCTCGACCGTGTGACCGACAAGGTGCGGAGCGATTTTATCCAAAGTAAATCCAGCAAAGTCTACAGACGTCTGCGACGGCAAGTGCTCGTGCGGCTTTGTGATTAATTGTGCTGACATTGTCATTTCCGATCGTCCACGCATCGGCTGCGAAGGAGCTGACAAGATTGAGGTTAAGGGGGTGCTTATGTTGATACGATCACATGGTTAATAAGTTCTTAATGCTGGCAGCTTAGCTAGCACTACTTTGGCAGCGCGAGATGGAGCTTGTTCCCGGGCACACCATCGAGGAAGTATGAACAGGTCGCGGTCCATTTCCTATAATCGCCCGAGGAGCGAGGTTGACCATATCTAAAGGGACAAGGGCACTGTCTGGCTCGTAAGCTTCAGGTGTGGTGACTGGGAAGCAGAACTTCTTGACGCTGCACAATCCGCCAAAACCGCGTGGCGCGGCTTAAGGCATGGGAGAGTTCGCAATAATGCTCGTTGTTATGCAGACCATCATCAAATCTGTCCTAATCTTCGCAATAGTTGCATTCAGTGCGTGGGTACTCAGTTTCTTCGTCCAATCGAAACCGCCGTCTTGGACGGTGACAATCGCATTCTGGATTTTGATGTTGATACTGGCGCTATGGATTTTTCATTTGTAAACAATTATGTCGCGGCCAATGCGCGCACGCCGGTCGCGTGCATGTTGTCGAGGGTAACTCGGTCTTTGGCTTGCGAATCCCGCTATTCGCGGTCAGCGACGCCAGAATGGCTTTGGTCGCGGCCGTCGAATCGGCCGATTTATCCCTGATCGCTGCAATTTTTCCGCAACGCACAAACGGTCGAAAAGTGTGAATAGCGGGCGAACGGATACCAATTAGAGCGTTGCCTCTCTAAGGAGGTGCGAGACTTCTTAGCCTGCTGGATATTTTACAATGACTCCAAAGCCGGACGCGTCATACAGCAACTGGGATTCCCCGCATCCGACACAAGCTTATCTGCCGCCATTAAACGTGGTGGACCGTTTCGCCAGGAAGTAATCGATAAACTCGGGCCGTGGCTGACAAAAAATGGATTTGTGCCCGCCATGCTCGGCCTGGGTAGATGACTCGCCAGATGTAAGGACACAAAAAGGGTAGACGACTACCCTTTTTGGCGCTGGGGGGGGCTATGGGTGTCTTGCTCTTATCCGCTGCGTGACCCTGAAGTCAAAAACTCTATAATCCACCTTCGAGCTTGTTATCCGCCACTGTAATATCAGCTAATCTAGCGCCGGCAGGAGCCTTCATGACCACCTTTGTATCGCGCCTTCGTACCATTACCGCCGTCGTGTTCCTCGGCTTGTCGGTATCAGCCTGCGGTTACAACAGCATCCCGACCTACGAGGAACAGGCCAAAGCAAAATGGGCGGACGTGCAGAATAATTATCAGCGCCGCACAGACCTCATCCCCAATCTTGTCGCCACCGTGCAGGGCTACGCTAAACAGGAAAAGGACGTGCTAACCGCCGTGGTCGAAGCGCGGGCCAAAGCAACGCAGGTGAAGATTGATGTCTCGCAGCTCACAGATCCCGACAAGCTGAAGCAGTTTCAGGATGCGCAGAACCAGCTCTCTGGCGCTCTAGGCCGGCTTCTCGCTGTTAGTGAGAATTATCCCGACCTCAAGTCAAATCAGAACTTCCTTGCGCTCCAATCGCAGCTCGAAGGCACCGAAAATCGGATTACTGTTGCGCGGCGCGACTATATCGAGGCGGTTCGGGTCTACAATACCTCGCTCAAAACCTTCCCCGGCATATTGTGGGCCGCAACATTTTTCCGCTCCAACAAACCCATGGCAGAGTTCACCGCAAATGATAATGCGCAGACCCCGCCGCAGGTGAAATTCTGATACGCCCTGGTAGGCCGAAGGTGCTGAAGTGACCCCAGGTCGCACCGCGTCCCTCCTCGCAAGGGGCGGCCTGCGGGTGGTTGCTGGCCTTATTGCATTCGTTTGCGTCGGTATTGCCGCTTTCGCGGTCAATTATCCTGCGCTCACGGACCGCATTGTCGATCAGGCGAGTATTATTTCGGCCGATACGCGAAACGCCATTGAGCCGAAGCTGATCGATCTCGAAGCAAAGTCCGGTATCCAGCTAGTCGTTGTTACCGTCACCTCGCTCGAAGGCCAGGAGATAGAGCCCTATGCGAACGAGCTATTCCGAAGCTGGAAACTTGGCGAGAAGGAAAAGAATAACGGCGTGTTGCTGCTCGTCGCGCCGAACGAGCACCGGGTGCGTATCGAGGTCGGTTATGGACTCGAGGGCACGCTCACTGATGCCCTGTCGAAGGTAATTATTACTAACGCCATTACGCCACGCTTTAAAACCGGCGATTTTAGCGGGGGAATTTCACGCGGCGTCGATGACATCATTACTGTGCTGACTACCGATGCCTCGGAATGGCAGCAGCGCCCTTCGCTGCAGCTCGACAATCAACAGACCACCGACCCAACATCCTGGCTCCTCATCGCGGCATTAATCGTTTTCATCACTTTGTTTACCGTTTCGCCAGGTTTTCGATGGTTGTTTCTAAGTCTGGTGCTGAATATCGTTGTTAGTTCGGGCGGATCGAGCGGCCGCGGCGGATTTTCGGGTGGCGGCGGTTTTTCAGGAGGAGGGGGATCGTCGGGTGGCGGCGGGGCTTCGGGGAGCTGGTGATGAGCATTTCGAAAGAAGATCACGAACGCATAGCAAGCGCCATCCATTCTGCCGAGGAAAAGACCTCTGGCCAAATCGTTTGCGTGCTGGCACGAGCATCCTCCCACACGACGGGATTGCCGGTCTTAATCGCCGCGGTAGCTTCGCTCGTGATGCCCTGGTTGCTGATCACCTTCACAGCGATGACAGTTCACCGCATTTTATCGCTGCAGGTCGTCGTATTTTTGGCGCTACTAATGCTTTTCTGCCTACCGCGCGTACGGATTGCCCTAATGCCACGTAAAGCACGCCGCGCCATCGCTCACCGCGCTGCCTTGGAGCAGT
>PMAF01000231.1 GCA_003152455.1 Hyphomicrobiales bacterium | reverse complement strand
CTTCTGGTGGGAAAATTATCGCCCCGCGATTTGTGACTTTTGCAACAATATCTGCCAAAAGCCGACACCGAGTAGGCGCGCGCTAAATTTAATGCAAACAAGTAGAGAGTCGTCGGCCCTTTTGAGGGGAGGACGCCTCCGAACGCCCTCACTTCTTCTCCAACATCAACTGCCCCCGCTGCCCGATCACGCGCTGCACCGCGTGGGCGAACCGCGCCAGGAGCCAGGGCAGCGTCACCTCCAGTCGCACCGCGCCCTCGTAGACATCGATGACGCCATGCGCGCGCTGGCCGAGCGCAGAGGCCGCAAAGCTCAGCCGGTCGCCCTCCCAGGCGTCGTTCTCGATCCGCAGCAGATAGGCGAACTCGGTCTTGGCGCGGGCGATGCCGTCCTTGATGCGGCGCGCCGCTTCGGCCTTGCCGAGGCGGTGGGGAATAGTGACGATAAGGGGCTCGCTCATTCCGGCGATATGGCGACGCGCCGGACTTTAAGAAAGGCCCAGGCGGCCACGGTCAGGAGGTTTCTTCGATGCGCACAGTTCACGTCGTTGGCCTGGCCTTGGCCGCTTGCGTGGCCACCACGCCCGCCGTCGCCCTCGACATCAATTCCTTCCGCGCCGAGCACCACCTGCCGCGGCTGCACGTCAGCGCGGCGCTCGCCCGCGCCGCGGCCGCGCACGCCCGCGACATGGCGGCTCGCGACAGCCTCGATCACGACGGCTTCCGCGCCCGCATCGCCCCGCTGGTCAAGTCGGCCGGGGCCGAGAACGTCGCCTGGGGCTGCGCCGCCGCCGACTGCGTCTACCGCGTGTGGGCGAAATCCTCCGGCCACCGCGAAAACATGCTGATGCGCAACATCACCCATTACGGGCTGGCCTCGGCCGCCGCGCATAACGGCCGGCGCTATTGGGCGCTGGAATTGGGAAACTGACGCAGGACGCCGGCCGTTTTTTTGCGTCGGCCCACATCGGCCAGGGCCGACGTGGTGGGCGTGGCCGGCGCTGTTGGGCGCTGGAATTGGGGAATTAGCTTCTTCCCTCTCCCCGTTTACGGGGAGAGGTGAAACGCCGCCTCGTCCGCGCGCGAGCTACCAGCGGCCGCCGGTACGCACCAGGCGGATGATGATCAGCAGCAGGACGGCGCCGATGGTAGCGTCGATGATCTCGCGCACCAGCCCGGCGCCTAACGCGATGCCGAGCCGCGGAAACAGCCAGCTGGCGATGAAGGCGCCGACGATGCCGATAAAGATGTCGCCGATCAGCCCGAAGCCGGTGCCCTGCACGATCTTGCCGGCCAGCCACCCGGCGATCAGCCCCACCAGCAGAATGACGAGAATGCCTTGCCCCGACATATACATCGTTTTGCATCCTTTGTTGCCCCGAAGGCCGCAATGATCGCGCGTTGCCGGGACGGGCGCAATATGGCTCGCGGCCGTGCTAGACTTTACCCACCATGATGAAGCTCGAGAATTTCCCGGTCGCCAAAATCTACGTGCCGATCGACCGGCGCAAGACGCTCGACCCGCAGCGCGTCGCCGCCATCGCCGAAAGCATGCTCAAGGACGGCCAGCAGACGCCGATCAAGGTGCGCGCCGACGGCGAGCGCTTCGTGCTGATCGAGGGCCTGCACCGGCTGGAGGCCGCCAAGGCGCTGGGCGAGCCGACCATCGCCGGCTACCGGGTGGATGCCCGGAAGCACTGATCCGCCTCATCCTGAGGAGCCGCGCGCAGCGCGGCGTCTCGAAGGATGGGGCGGCCCCAAAATGCCGGAACCTTGCCATAATCGCGCCGAATGGAACCTGCTAAGCTCACAGCGGGTTAGGTGCGAGAGGTTCATCATGCATATCCGCCGCCTCGCTGCCGCGCTCGTTGCCCTTGCCGCCACGCTGGCGTTCACGCCGGCCCATGCCGACCTGCTGATCCAGATCGACAAGAGCACCCAGGAGATGACCGTCACGGCCGACGGCGCGCACCTCTACACCTGGCCGGTGTCGACCGGCGTCGCCGGGCACGACACGCCGGCCGGCGCGTTCTCGCCGTTCCGCATGGAAAAGGACCATTTCAGCCAGGAGTGGGACGACGCGCCGATGCCCTACTCGATCTTTTTCACCAAGAAAGGCCACGCCATTCACGGCACCAACCACACCAGCCTCGGCCATCCGGCCTCGCACGGCTGCGTGCGGCTGTCGGTCAAGCACGCCGCCATGCTGTGGGACCTGGTGAAGAAAAACAAAATGGCCCACACCACCGTGGTGCTAACCGGCGAGATCCCCGGCGGGCCGGGAACGCCGACGGTGGCGCGCGCCAGGCCGCGCGGCGATCAGAACGCCGACCAGAACGACGACCAGGACAGCGACCAGATCGCCGCAGTGCCAGCGCGGCGGCAGACTTTCGGGCGCAACGGCTGGCGCGACGACGACGCGCCGCGCTATTACCGCGAGCCGGTTTACGCGCCGCGCCCGCGCGGCTTCTTCCCGTTCGGCTGGTGAGATTTAGGGCGTTGTCCTAGATCAACGCCAGAATCCGGAACTTATGCTCCGCTTGCGCCTTGTTTCGTCGAGCGCAATCGGGAGTTTGCCATGCCCCCATCCCGCAAAGGGCCCGCCAAAGTCCGCCGCGCCAAGCCGGGCGCGCGCGGCTCGGGCGGCTTCTTCCACATCCAGGTCCGGCCGAAGCGTGAATTCGTCAGCTTCAGCAATCAGGATGTCGGCGCCCGCGGCGGCATCGAGCGCGTCGCCGGCCGGCGCGCCAACGATTCCTGGGACACGCAGAAATGGCTGATCGGCAAGAGCGAGGCGCACCGCGCCGGCAAGCGGCTTGCGCCCGACACGGCGGCCGCGCGCAAGGTGCTGGGCCAGCTCGGCTCGCTGCCGCGCCATCTCGGCGGCGACCCCTTCATCGCCAAGCCGCGCCGCAAGATCCCGGCGGCCGAAAAGCCGACGCCGGCCATGCGCCGCGCGCAAGCCGCCAATATCAAGAAGGCGCAGGCGGCCATGCGCACGAGGAGGAGGAAGCACGCATGATACGCAAGCTCGCCGGCGCCAAGTGGCGGCTCTATTCACGCAAAGTAAATCCGCGTACCGGCAAGCGTCGCAATCTCGGCACGTTCCCCTCGCGCAAGGCGGCCGAAAAGCACGAGCGCGAGGTTCAGTATTTCAAGCGGCACTGAAGTCGCGTATTGCGCCTGGATACGCGGAGGAATAATTCGTGCTTCCAGGCGGCGGCGCCGGTCAACCGGCAGAAGCGGAGCGGCGCCAGCCGGCGGAGTATCCACCGCTTGAGGGGCTGCGGCACGATTTCATCTGGGGGGTGTCGACCTCGAGCTTTCAGATCGAGGGCGCAACGCGCGAAGACGGCCGCGGGCTCAGTGTCTGGGATACCTACTGCCAAACGGGCCATATCGCCAACCACGACACCGGCGACGTCGCCTGCGATCACTACCATCGCTATCTTGAGGACGTCGCGCTCATGCAGCGGCTCGGCGTTCAGGCGTAACGGTTTTCAGTCGCCTGGCCGCGGGGTGCTGCCGCAGGGGCGCGGGGCGCCGAATGAACCGGGGCTGGCGTTCTACGACCGCCTGATCGACGCGATCCTCAAAGCCGGCATCGAGCCGTGGCTGTGCCTCTACCACTGGGACATCCCGCAGGCGCTCGACGATCTCGGCGGCTGGACGACACGAGACAGCGTCGGATGGTTCACCGACTACGCCGCCCTTGTGGCGGCCCGCTACGGCGACCGGGTCAAGCACTTCGCCACCTTCAACGAGCCGGCGATTTTCACGCTGTTTGGCTTGGGCTTCGGCGGCGGTGAGCGCGCTACCTCAAGCGCGGACAGGATGCACCGGGCCATTCATCACGTGAACCTCAGCCATGGCGCGGCGGTCGACGCCGTGCGCGCCCGCGTGCCGGGCAGTTCGATTGGCGCCATCCACAACTATCAGCCGTGCTTGCCGTCAACGCCGGCGAATGCGCAGGCGGCCGACAGTTGCGACACGTATTGGAATCGGGCCTTTCCAGATCCGCAATGCCTCGGCGCCTATCCGCAAGCCATGCAGGCGGCGATGGAGCCGCACGTGCAGGCCGGCGACCTTGCGCGCATTCAGCGCCCGGTCGACTGGTTCGGCCTCAACCATTATAGCCCGATATTCGTGAAAGCCGACGCGAACGCGCTGCTCGGCTTCGCCTTTGGCGACAAGCCGGCCGATATTCAGGCCACGCCCAATGGCTGGCCGATCATGCCGGACGCCTTTCGGGATACGTTGCTGACGGTCGCCAAGCGTTTCGGCTTGCCGATCTATGTGCTCGAAAACGGCCTTGGCGGCTTCGACAAACCCGACGAGTCCGGCGCGGTGATAGACAATGACCGCATCGCCTATCTACGTGCCTATATCGGAGCGATGAACGCCGCGGCCTCCGCTGGCGCCGACATTCGCGGTTATTTCGTCTGGTCGCTGCTCGATAATTTAGAGTGGGACTCTGGCTACGGCGTTCGGTTTGGGCTGAGCTATGTCGATTATCCGACCCAACGTCGAATTCCGAAAGCATCGTTTCATTGGTATGGCAATCTGATCAAGGCCGCACGTCTCCGCTAAGCGTGTGGGTTATGCCATGACGCGCGCGGCGGGTCGCGCCGGCGAAAATTCGCCGGTGAATTCCGACAAATTGGCGAAATTTCGGCGATTTGCGGTTTCACATTTTTGTCTAACTTTGGACTAACTAAAGTCCGCTCGCTTGCTCCATCATTAACGTGCAGCTATCCGGCCGCTCGAAAGAACAGCGGCCCAATTGCCGAGGGGGCGAGGTGATGGAAGCGCACAGGCCAATAAGGCTGCCCGATAAATCTCAACCGCCGGACTCAATCGCGTTTCGTACCGCTGATCGCGCCCCTATGGACGCGATGCGCGCGGCGACGTCCGTTGCGGCAATAAGGAGGCCGATGATCCGATAGGCGACCGACGCCTAGGTTGAAGCAGTGCAAAATGTGTAGGGAGTTGCGTATGAGTACACCCATCCAGCACGATGCTCTTGATCCAAAAAGTCTGCAATATTATGCGCCGCGCAGGTTGCGCGACAATGTCAACGACTCGCCATCGATCCAGCCCCTGCCAGACGCCAACGAACTGCCGGACCCGCAAGCCACCGAAAAATGGAGTCCGCGTTACGGCAACGACTCCTTGGCGAGGGAATTTCCGGAAGCTTTAGGTCGCGAGATTGACGATGAATTAAAATCTCGTCCAGCCGTCCTGACGCATAAGCGGACCTTCGCGGTCCTCGCCAGCCTTTCCGCGGCTGCCGGCATCGCCGCCGCGTTCATATTTCCCGACACGACGAAATTCGCCGAATGGCGCGATTGGTTGCCATCCGCAAAGCACGCAGAGATGTCCTTTGCCGAGCGGTTGCAAGCGGCAAATGCGGCCCTTGATCGGGTATCGCGGAAGGCCCCGGTACCGACGCTGGCTGTCGAGAACGGCAGCGGAGAAGTCAACGCGCCGTTGCCGCTCGGCGTCACAGTCACGAATTCCACACCTGGCGCGACCGTCAGCCTCAGCGGGCTCCTTGCCGGATCGGTATTGAGTACCGGCTCGGAGTCCGCTGAAGGCCAGTGGCGCATCGCGCTCGATGACCTGCCGGCGACTCGCGTGATCCCGCCCCATGACTATGTTGGGCCGATGACGATCGTGGCCGAACTGCGCGACGTCAACGGTCAGGCGATCGTACGCGGCCCCGTTGAATATACCTGGAGGCATGCCGCTTCCGATTCCAGCAAGGCGGCGGCGCCGACGGCCATTGCAGCGGTCGCGGACGGCAACGACGCGGACGGGACGCCGAGACAGATCGACCCAAAAGAAGCCGCGGCGCTGTTCAATCGGGCTGAAGAGCTTGTGTCTAACGGCGACCTGCCGGCCGCTCGACTCTTGCTGCAATGGCTCGCCGAAGCCCACGACGCCCGCGCGGCGTTTGCCTTGGGCGCCACCTACGATCCGATCGCGATCAAGCAACTGGGCAGCATCGGCGCCGTGGCCGACGTGGCGACGGCACGAACCTGGTACCAGAAAGCCCGCGATTGGGGCTCATCCGACGCTTCGAAGCATCTCGAAGCGCTCGTGAGCATGGCCCGCTAGCCGTCGCGGTCTAACCGATATTCCGTCCTTGGGGAGAGACAGCATGACGAAATTCGTCCGATTCATCCGCGTTGCGGCGTTCGGCGTCGCGTTACTTGCCGCACCTTCGATCGGCTTGGCCGAGCAAACCGAGGTCGATCCGGCTCAGGTGAGCCAGGTCCTGAAGGCGATATTCACCTACGGAAACGCCACGCAATCGACGA
Organism: Hyphomicrobiales bacterium; assembly: GCA_003152455.1. Taxonomy (GTDB): domain Bacteria; phylum Pseudomonadota; class Alphaproteobacteria; order Rhizobiales; family Xanthobacteraceae; genus Pseudolabrys. The sequence continues at coordinate 23,554 of PMAF01000231.1, read as the reverse complement.
AGGAACGCCTCAACGCCAACACGACCACGGTCATCACCGGCACCATCGGCGGAACTTATGTGCAGATCGGCGCCGATCTCGCCTCCGTGCTCGATGACGGCGAGAAGCTGCGCGTGCTTCCGATTGTCGGCCGCGGCTCGGTTCAGAGCATCGCGGATATCTTGTATCTGAAAGGGGTCGATATCGGCATCATCCGATCAGACACGCTCGATTATCTCGAGAAGAAAGGTTACGCCTCCAACATCAAGAACCAACTGACCTACATCACCAAGCTCTACAACGAGGAAATGCACGTCGTCGCGCCGAAGTCGATCCAAAAACTCTCCGACCTCGAGGGCAAGACGGTCGCCGTCGATTTGCCAAACGGCGGCACGTTCATCACGGCGATCACTGTTTTCGAGCGCCTCGGCATCAAGCCGAAATTCGTCTACATCGAGCAGCGGCTCGCTTACGAGAAACTACGCAAGGGCGAGATCGATGCGATGGTCGCCGTTCAGGGCGTCCCATCGAAGTTTACCACGACAATCAAGGATGACCGATTTCACCTGGTTCCGATCGAATACGCAGCCCCGCTTCAGGCCGACTACCTGCCATCGCAGTTGAAGGCGGAGGACTATCCCACGCTGATACCGACCGGGCAGCGGATCGACACGATCGCGGTGCCCGCCATTCTCGCCGCATATAACTGGGACCGCGGCACCGAGCGTTACCGCAAGGTCGAGCGTTTCGTTCAGGCGTTCTTCGACAAATTCACGGAACTTCAGAAGCCGCCGTTTCACCCCAAATGGAAAGAGGTTGTGCTCAGCGCGCCTTTGGCCGGATGGAAGCGGTTCCCGGCGGCGCAAGCCTGGCTCGACCAGCACGCCAATACGGCAGGGTCGGAGACGCGGCGCCAGTTCAATCAGTTCATGGCCGCGCGTGCGTCATCGCAGCCCGAAACGCCGGTTGCGCCGACACCGGAACAGAACGCGGCGCTGTTTGCCCAATTCCTCGAATGGCAGAAAGATTCGTCGGCGAAGCCGGAACATCCCAGGGTAAGCGCGCGGAGACATAAATCCCACCGCAAAAAGTTGGCGAAGGTGCGTCACTGCGACGACCAGCCCATTCAAACCGATGCGTTTGGCCTCAAACACGCCGAGGCAACTCCCGCAAAGCAAGCGGGCTGTGCAAACCGCGACGACGACACCGCCGCCGCCGATCCTTCGCAACCGGCAGGGGAGCGGTGATGAACGCGAGGCACAGTTACCCGCGGCGCTTCCGGATTCCGCGGCCGCCGCGTGGCGGTGGCAGGAAACGGCGGCTGAAAAATATCAGCCGCCGTGATGCGCGACGCCGAGCGCTTCCTCGCCGCGGTCGAGAATGAGCGGCACGATCAGGTCTTCCTCGTCGTCGAGGTGGCGGATCAACCCTTTGAGCAAGGCGCCGCTGGCGGCCGCGTAGTCGTCGCCGCAGCGGCGCAACGCCTGCGGCTCGCCAGCCAGCGCGCGCAGCAGCGCGTTGGCCGTTTCTGCGGTCGCCGCCATGTCGGCGTGGATGGCGTGATGGTCGCCTTCCAGTACGTCGAAGCCGCGCGCCAAGCGCGCTTCGGCGGCGCGAAATATCGGAAAATAGTGCAGATCCTCGATCTGGTGGTGCACGTTGATCTGCGACAACAGGAGCTGCAGCCGCGGCACGAGCTGGCGCGGAAATTCCACTGGCGAGAGCTTACCCTCGCGGAATTGCGCCTCGATGCTTGCGATCATCGTGGCGAGTTCGCGGAACATATCGTGGCGCGACAACCAGAACTGCGCCATCTCGCCGAGATTGGCATGGCCCGGCCACTGCTTGCGTGGAAAGCGTTCGACCAGCACGCGCAAATCCTCCGGCCAGCCGCTGCGGCGGGCGAGAGCGAGCGCTTCCATATCGGCGGTGCTGGGGGATTCGATGGTCATTCGGAGCCCTACATAGCCATTGCCAGCGGTTTCACCAACCGCTGTAAATGGCGCGCATGAACACCACGGTTGCCCGCCTGACCTGCGACGAGCCGACCGCCCGTCGGCTGGTCGCCTACCTGGGCGAGATATTCGGCGCCGACGACACCGGCTGCGCGGCGTTCGAGGACGATCGCGGCCAGTGGCAGGTGGCGATTCATTTCCGCGACCCGCCCGATGAAGCCGGCCTGCGCGCGCAGGTCGCGCTCGTGGCGGGGGAAAATGCCGCTGCCTCGCTTCGCATCGAGCCGGTGGCGGCGGCCGACTGGGTCAAGCAAAGCCTGGCCGGCTTACCGCCGGTGCGGGCCGGCCGTTTCCTCGTGCACGGCGCGCATGACCGCGCCCGCATCAGACCAAACGACATAAGTATCGAAATCGAGGCGGCGCTCGCCTTCGGCACCGGCCATCACGGCACCACGCGCGGCTGTTTGCTGGCGCTCGACGATCTGGCGAAACGGCGGCGCCCCGCCCGCGTGCTCGACCTCGGCACCGGCTCCGGCGTATTGGCGATCGCGGCGGCGAAAATGCTGCGCGCGCGCGTCACCGCCAGCGACATCGACCGGGTCGCGGTCGAGGCAGCGCGCGGCAATACGCGGCTCAATCGCGCTGGCGCGGCGATCACCTTCGCGCGCGCCGCCGGCGTCAACGCCCGCGCCATCACGCGCGGCGCGCCTTACGATCTGATTTTCGCCAATATCCTGCTCGGGCCGCTGCTGCGCCTGGCGGTGCCGCTCAGCCGGCTCGCCGGCCCAAGCGTACGCATCGTGCTCTCCGGTCTGTTGCCCGCCCACGCCAACGCCGTGCTGGCGATCTATCGCGCGCAAGGGCTCATGCTCGAACGCCGCTTCCCGCTCGAAGGCTGGGTCACACTGGTATTGAAACGCCCGTTACGCGCTCAGCATTTGTGGAAAAGCGATAAGTGTCCGGGGCCCGCATCCAAATGAATTCGTGCGTGAGGCCGCCGTGCGCGTTGATCCACGCCTTGATGCCCGGCGAGTAGGCGCTCCACAGCGTCGCCGTGGCCTGTGGCAAATGCGCAAGATGGAAGCCGAAGCTCGCATCGGCGGTGACGCAGATGTGGCTGGCCGGAATATGCCCGAGAAGAACCGTGCAGGCCGACTGGCAAGGACCGACAATGCGCACGCTCACGCCGCGCTGCGCCAGCCCCGCCCAGCGGGTATTGTATTGGGCCACGGAGCCGCCGTGGTTATCGGACACATTGATCGTTTCGGCTCGGGTCGACGACGCAGCGAAAAAAAATAACAGGAGGAAAACGAACGGAGCGACTTTCATGATCCCGGTCTCCCGTAACCGCGGCAACGCCTGGAGGCGTGATCATGGATCGAGCTGCGATTGCGCCGATTTAGGCAGAATTGACGTAAAAAATCTATTGGGCGCCGATTATTCAGTCCGCAGTCTGAAAACAAAACCGCCCCGGGGGGATCGCCGGGGCGGTTTTCGCTGGTGAGACGCATAGCGCGGCCAGCCGCCGAGCGGCATGTCGCCGGAGCCGGTCTTGACCAGCCGATTGCCACGTTCGTCGAGCGTGTAAGGCAGCAATCCCGTGTGCATCCTGATTTCGCGGCGCGCCTGCTGCATGCGCGCCTCGATCAGCGCATCCATGAAGCGGGCGAACCAGCTCTTGCGCGGCACGGCGCCTTCCGCGCGCCCGGCCTTCGCGGCGGGCTCGGCGGATACGCGGGCAACGCCATAAGGGACAGCAACCATTTTATCTCTCCTTCTCCGAAACGAAACGTCAGCGAATTGCCCGGCGCTGGTCTCTGACTATTGCAGTGCAGCATAAGCTAAACCGCAATTGCGAACCACTCGTGACAATGCATAGAAGCCCTGTAACACCGCATAAACGGATTAATGACCCGGTGAGATCGGTGTCATCATTGCGGCGAATATAATGCATTGCACAAAATTGATTCATGGCGGCGATTTGTTGCCGAACCGAGCGCCAGCGCGACGCTAAATATTCGCGATGCTGCCTAAGATAGCGACGCGTACGCCTCGCCCGGCGTGCAGCGCATGCCTACGTTGCTACGCCCGGGGAGCGCGCTACAGTGCAGCCGATGTTCGAAGCCCGGTTTCAGTCATTCGACGATTCGCACGAGGCTGCCGCCACACCGGCGCGGCTCGAGCGCTTGCGTGCCGAGCTCAAGCGCCGAGGCCTTGACGGCTTCGTCGTGCCGCGCGCCGACCGCCAGCAGAACGAATACCTGCCGGCGAGCGAGGAGCGATTGGCTTGGCTCACCGGCTTCACCGGTTCGGCGGGAGCGGCAGTCGTGCTGGCCGGGCGCGCAGCGGTGTTCGTTGACGGCCGCTATACCGTGCAGGCGGCGGCGCAGATCGACGCGAAACTGTTCGCGATCGAGCATCTGGTGAACGGCCCGCCGGAGCAATGGCTCGAACAGAATCTCAAGAGCGGCGCCAAGCTCGGCTACGATCCATGGCTGCATACTTCCGAGAGCGCCGAAAAACTGCGCAAGGTCTGCGCCACGGTGGGCGCCGAACTGGTTCCGGTCGACGACAATCCGATCGATGCGTTTTGGAGCGACCGCCCGGCGCCGCCCGCGGGCCCCGTTACGCTGCGCGACATCAAGTTCGCCGGTGAAAGCGCCGCCGACAAGCTCAAGCGCATCCGCGCCGAGCTTCACAAGCTGCGCGCTGACGTCTTGGTGGTTTCCGACCCGCAGAACGTCGCCTGGGCGTTCAATATCCGCGGCGCGGATGTCGCGCACACGCCGCTGGCGCTCGCCTTCGCGGTCGTTCCGCGCGATGGCAAGCCGGCGCTCTATGTCGATCCGGCCAAGCTCGACAGCAAGACGCGCGCTGCGCTGGAGCAGATCGCGGTGGTGCTGCCGCCCGATGACCTCGCCCACGACCTGACGCATCTCAAGGACAAGACGGTGCGGCTCGACCAAGCGAGCGCAGCCGACGCGCTTACACGCCTTGTGACCGAGAGCGGCGGCAAGCCGGTGCGCGCCGCCGATCCGATTACGTTGATGAAGACGGTGAAGAACCACACCGAGATCGCCGGCACCCGCGCCGCGCACACGCGCGACGGCGCGGCGGTGACGCGGTTTCTGGCCTGGCTCGAAAGCGAAGCGCCAAAGGGCCAACTCACCGAGATCGGCGCGGTCGAGGCGCTGGAAAGCTTCCGCCGCGATACCGGCCTCCTGAAGGACATCTCGTTCCCGACCATCGCCGGATCTGGGCCGAACGGGGCGATCGTGCATTACCGTGTCACCCGCGCGTCCAACCGCGCCATCGGGATGAATGAACTGTTCCTGGTCGATTCCGGCGCGCAATACGAGGACGGCACCACCGACATCACCCGCACTGTCGTTATCGGCAAGCCGAGCGACGAAATGCGCGACCGCTTCACCCGCGTGCTCAAGGGGCATATCGCCATCGCCACCGCAGTGTTTCCGGAAGGCACCAGCGGCGCGCAGCTCGACCCGCTGGCGCGCACCGCGCTGTGGCAGGCCGGCCTCGATTTCGACCACGGCACCGGCCACGGCGTCGGCAGCTATCTGTCGGTGCACGAGGGCCCGACGCGCATCTCCAAGCTCGGCACGGTGGCGTTGCGCCGCGGCATGATCCTGTCGAACGAGCCGGGCTATTACAAAACCGCCGCCTACGGCATCCGGATCGAGAATTTGCTGCTGGTGATCGCGGCAGCTGAGCCGGCCGGCGCCGAAAAGCCGTTGAATGCCTTTGAGACGCTGACGCTGGCGCCCATCGACCGGCGGCTGATCGACACCCGCATGCTGACGGCCAAGGAACGCAACTGGATCGACAGCTATCACGCGCGCGTCCAGGAAGTGCTGAGCCCCCTGCTCGACGCAGCCACGCGGGCCTGGCTCGATGCCGCGGCAAGACCACTCGGAAGCGCTTGATGGACGCCAAGACGTCCCCTGGCCGAACGCAAAGCACGCAGGCTACCCCTTGGCGGCTGCTGGCGCTGCTGATGGCGATGACCGGTAGTGGTACAGTTTGAAACGCGAAAGCGCAAAAACTTGTGACGCTGCTGGCTAAAATTGTTCAAATAATTCCGCCGGGATAAAAATCCCGGCGGAAATCATCGTATTGACTACAGTATTACTTAAGGCCCGCGACGCCAGCCTGCGACAGGGTGTCATCCTGCGAGCCGGCACCGCCGCTCACGCCGATGGCACCGATAACCTTGCCACCCACGATCAGCGGATTGCCGCCGCGCGAGGCGATCACGTTATCGAGTGTTGTCAGGTAGGCGAAGAATCCGCCTTTCGCGAGCAAGCGTTCGAAAACCAGCGTCGGGCGCCGATAACGAGCCGCCGTGCGCGCCTTGTGCTGCGAGATTTCAATGGACGCATACTGGCAGTTGTCCAATTTCTCGAAGTAAACAAGGTCGCCGCTCGGGCCGACGATGGTGATGCAGAAAGCATCCCATTTTAGTTTGGCCGCCTCGGCCGCAGCGGCGTCTGCTACTTTTCTGGCGGTCGCGAGCTTCCAGGGCTGCGCCATACACCTTCACGAGCATGGCATAATGAATGTCGCCGCCGAACGCACCTTCAATAGCTTCAACTTGGCCGGTCAAAATATCCCCGATCAGCTTGCCTAGCTGGATGGGATCGCGGGGGCGTTTGCGGTGGTCTGGCATTACTCTCGATCTGGCTCGGGACGCGAGATAATTCGCAAGTCTCCAACTTTATAGCCCTTCTCTGAGATTATTTCCTTTCCGCATACGAGGCATTTGAAAAGGTTTGTGCCCCTAGGTCGATCTTTAGAATCGACCGCCTCATAGACAGCGCCGCAATTGCAGGAAACCTGGTTCATGGCACAAATATGCGCCTGCCAGACGCAAGCCGCTAGCCCTGCCTTATTCAAACTGTACCACTACCCGATGACCGCCATTGGGCCGGCCACGCTCAACATCCTGGTGCCGGCGATGCCGGGGCTGGTGACACGGCTCGGCTCCGATACCGGCACGGTGCAACTCACACTGTCGCTTTATCTTGTGAGCCTGGCGGCCGCCCAGTTGCTGTTCGGGCCGCTGTCCGACCGCTTCGGACGGCGGCCGGTAGTGTTGGCCGGGCTGGCGCTGGGCGTCCTCGCCTCGCTCGCCGGCATGGCCGCCGCCTCGATCGGCACGCTGATCGCCGCCCGCGTCGCGCAGGGCATCGGCGCCTCGACCGGCATCGTGATCGGGCGCGCCATCATCCGCGACCTCTACGAGCGCGATCGCGCCGCCGCCATGATCGGCCTGGTTACCACCGCCATGGTGATCGCGCCGATGGTTTCGCCGCTGATCGGCGGCATTCTCGACACCGCCTTCGGCTGGCAGGCGATCTTCCTGTTCATCGCGGCGTTCAGCGGCGTCGTGCTGTTGTGGGCCGTGCTGGTGCTGCCGGAAACGCGACCGGCGAGTGTGGCGCACGTGCCCGGAATGTTAATGCACGAATGGCGCGCGCTGCTCGGCAGCGCCAAGTTCCACGGCTACGTGCTGTGCGCCGCGCTAGGCTCGGCGCCGTTTTTCACGTTTCTCGGCGGCGGCCCGCATGTGGTGGTGGCGCTGATGGGCCGCACCTCCGCCGAATACGGACTTTGGTTCGCGGTGACCTCGCTCGGCTATATGAGCGGCAACTTCACCTCCTCGCGGCTGTCGCAGCATTTCGGCATCGATGCCATGATCACGGCCGGCATCGCCTTCGAGTTGACCGGCGCGAGCCTGACCGCGGTGCTGGTCGCCACGCTGCCGGATGCCGGCCCGGCGATCATCTTCCTGCCGCAGCTGGTGATCTCCTACGGCAACGGCTTGCTGCTGCCGAACGCGATTGCCGGCGCGATCAGCGTGCGCCCGCAGGCCGCCGGCAGCGCCTCCGGCATGACCGGCTTCGCGCAGATGGCGATCGGCGCGGCCTCGACCCAGATCGTCTCGATCGCGCTCGCCGGCAGCAGCAACGCCATGCCGATGGCCTGGATGCTGGTGATCGTGGTGGTGGCGACGGGTGTGGCATATGGCGCGCTGGTGCGGCGTTAGCCGCCGATCAGCGTCAGCCATTCGTCTTCGGTGAGCACCTTGACGCCGTGCTTCTTGGCCTCGGCCAGCTTGGACCCGGCGCCAGGGCCGGCCACGACGTAATCGGTCTTCTTCGACACCGAGCCGGAAGTCTTGGCGCCTAAGCGCTCGGCGGTGGCCTTGGCCTCCTCGCGCGTCATCTTTTCCAGGCTGCCCGTAAACACCACGGTCTTGCCGGCGATCTTTGAATCCGTCTTCGGCTTCTCGGCGTCGAGGATGGTCACTTCCTTGGTCAACCGTTCGACGATGCCCTTGTTATGGTTTTCGGCGAAGTAAGCCTTGATGCTCTCGATCACGGTTTCGCCGATCTGGTCGAGCGCATCCATTTCGGCGATGGCCTCTTGGTCGCCTTTGGCGACCTTCAGACTGGCATCGTGGAACGCCTTCCAGGAACCGTAGCCGCGCGCCAGCGCCAGCGCGGTGGTCTCACCGACCTGGCGGATGCCGAGCGCGTAGATGAACCGCTCGAGCGGAATCGTGCGGCGCTGCTCGATCGCCGCGAACAGATTGCGCACCGAGGTTTCGCCGTAGCCTTCCTCTTCCAACAAGTCGCTCTTGTGCTTCTTCTCCAGCGTAAAAATATCGGCCGGCTCCTTTACCCATTCCTTTTCGAAGAACAATTCGATCTGCTTTTCTCCCAAACCCTCGATGTCGAAGGCGCGGCGCGAAGCGAACAGCTTCAAATGTTCGATCTTTTGATACGGACAGGCGAACTCGCCGGTGCAGCGGGCGTGCGCGCCCTCCTCGCCGGTGGCGGTTTCTTCGCGCACGATGTCGGTGTGCAGATAGCACGGACATTTTTTTGGGAAATGGTAGGGCTTGGCATCCTTCGGGCGCTTGTCGAGCACGACGTCGACCACCTGCGGAATAACGTCGCCGGCGCGCTGGACGATGACGGTGTCGCCGATGCGGATATCGCGGCCCTCGCGCAACGGCTCACCGTCGCCGCCGATTCCCTTGATGTAATCTTCGTTATGCAGGGTGGCGTTCTGCACGATGACGCCGCCGACGCCGACCGGCTCGAGCTTGGCGACCGGCGTGAGCGTGCCGGTGCGGCCGACTTGAATCTCGATGTCCTTGAGCACGGTGACGGCGCGCTCAGCCCGGAATTTGTGCGCGATCGCCCAGCGCGGCGAACGCGAGACGAAGCCAAGCCGCTCCTGCCAGTCGAGGCGATCGACTTTATAGACGACGCCGTCGATGTCGTAGTCGAGATCGGCGCGGGTCTGTTCGATCTCGCGGTGGAAGGCGAGCAATTCCTCGACCGAATGGCGGATCTTGGTGAGCGGGTTAGTTTTGAAGCCGCACGACGCGAACCATTTGATCATGCCGGATTGCGAGTCAGCCGGCATATCGCTCATCTCGCCCCAGGCATAAGCGAAGAAACCGAGCGGGCGCGAGGCGGTGATGCCCGGGTCCTTCTGACGCAAGGAACCTGCTGCCGAATTGCGCGGATTGGCGAAGATGGTATCGTCGGCCGCCTTCTGCCGTTCGTTTAGCTTGAGGAAGTCGGACTTGGTCATGTAGACCTCACCGCGCACCTCGCAGATTTTCGGAATGTGCTTGCCTTTAAGCTGCTGCGGCACCTGCTTGATTGTCCGGATATTGGCGGTGACGTCCTCGCCTTCGCTGCCGTCGCCTCGGGTGGCGGCGGTGACGAGCTCGCCGTCTTCGTAGCGCAGCGACATCGACAGCCCGTCGATCTTTGGCTCGGCGGAAAATGTGATCTTCTCGTCTTCACTCAGTTTGAGAAAGCGGCGGATGCGGCCGACGAAATCGCTGACGTCTTCGTCGGCGAAGGCGTTGTCGAGCGAGAGCATCGGCACCGCATGGCGGATTTTGGCAAAGCCGCGCGCGGGCGCGGCGCCGACTTTCAGCGATAGCGATTCTAGAGTGCGCAAATCGGGAAAGCGCGCCTCGATGGCGTTGTAACGGACCCGCAGCGCGTCGTATTCGGCGTCCGATATGACCGGCCGATCCTGCTGATAATAACGCTTGTCGTGGGCAATAATCTCCGCCTGCAGCCGCGCGTACTCGGCCTTCGCCTGCTTGGCGGTCAGGAGATCGACCGGCGTTTTGTCGGTTTTGACTTTGGACTTGCTGCTCTTCGCCATGGCAGACGACTACGACGCCGCCTTGATCAGGCGTTCGGCGGCGGCGCGGGCTTCCGCGGTGATCTCGGCGCCGGCCAGCATACGGGCGATCTCCTCGCGCCTTTTCTCGGCGGCCACTTCGGTAACGCGGCTGGCGACCCGCCTGCCCTTTTCCAGTGCGTCCTTGCTGATGACGTAATGCCGGTCGGCCTGGGCGGCGACCTGCGGCGCGTGCGTCACCGCCAGCACCTGAACGCCGGTGGCGAGCTTGGCCAGCCGCACCCCGATGGCGTCGGCCACCGCGCCGCCGACGCCGGTATCGATCTCGTCGAACACCAAAGTCGGCGCCGAGCCGCGATCGGCCAGCACTACCTTGAGCGCCAGCAGGAAGCGCGCCAGTTCGCCGCCCGAGGCGATCTTCATCAGCGGGCCGGGCTTGGTGCCCGGATTGGTCTGCACCCAGAACTCGACGCGGTCGATGCCGTTCGGCCCGGCGGCGGCGGCATCGCTGACGATCTCGGTGGAAAATTTCGCGCGTTCCAGCTTGAGCGGCTTGAGCTCGGCATTGACCGCCTTGTCGAGCGCGGTCGCCGCCTTGGCGCGCGCCTTCGACAGCGTGCCGGCGGCGACGGCATAGTCGGCTTCGGCTTTCGCGGCGGCGGCGGTAAGCGCCTTGAGCCGATCCTCGCCGGCGTCGATCAGCGCGATGTCGGCTTTGTACTTGGCCGCCAGCGCCGCCAGCTCGTCCACCGGCACGTTGTATTTGCGTCCCGCCGCGCGCAGAGCGAACAGGCGCTCCTCGATACGCTCCAGTTCGGCCGGATCGAAATCGGCGGTGCGCAAAGCCTGCTCGAGATGGCCGCGAGTTTCCTCCAGCGCGGTAAGCGCGGCATCGAGCGCCTTCACCGCCGGCTCGACCAGGCTCGGCGCCTGCGCCGCGCGCCGCTCCAGCCGGCGGACGACGCCGGCGAGCGCCGGCACGGACGAATTGGCGCCGGCGATCACGTCGTGGGCGTCGCGCAGGTCTTCGGCCACTTTCTCGGCCTGCATCATGCCGGTGCGCCGGTCGGCCAATGCGGTTTCCTCGCCGGTCTGCGGGCTGAGCTTGCCGAGCTCCTCCACAGCATGGCGCAGCCAGTCGCCTTCGCGCTTGGCGCGTTCGACGTCGGCGCGATGGGCATCGGCCGCCTCGACTGCCGCTCGCCGCGCTTCCCAGAGCGCTTGGACCTGGACCGCATCCGCTTCCAATGCACCGAAGGCATCGAGCAGGCGGCGGTGGGTGGCGGCGTCGACCAACGCGCGTTCGTCGTGCTGGCCGTGGATCTCGACCAAGGCGGCGCCGAGTTCCTTCATCACCTGCACGCTCACCGGCTGATCGTTGACGAAGGCGCGCGTGCGCCCGTCCGAAAACTGCACGCGGCGAAGAATGAGATCGTCCTCGGCCGGGACGTCGTTGGCCAAATTATGGGCCGAAAGCAGCGCGCGCGCCGGGTGGGCGCGCTTGACCTCGAACACGGCCGTCACCTGGCCCTGCTCGGCCCCCTGCCGCACCAGCGCCTGATCGCCGCGGGCGCCGAGCGCCAAAGCAAAAGCATCGAGCAGGATCGACTTGCCGGCGCCGGTCTCACCGGTGAGCACGGCAAGACCGTCGGCGAAATCGATGTCGAGCCGGTCGATCAGGACGATGTCGCGGATCGAAATTCGGGAGAGCATGGCGCTCCTGTCGTAGCTTGCGCATGATCTTATCCGAAAACCGGTTCCGACTTTTCGGGATCGTGCGCTCGGCATCATCATCCGCGAAAGCGGACGATCCGGTAACCACCGCAATGCGAGATTTTCACAGGAATCGCGGCGCTATACTGGATGCTCCGCTTTGACGGGGCATGACAAGGGGCTCGCGGGACTACCCGAAAACCGACCTTTTGAAATTGGCAAAGGCCTTGCTGATCCAGGAACCCCGGTTCTCGGTCGGCTCGGCGCCGCCGGTTTTCACCAGCGCATAGGCGTGCTTGTACCAGACGCTGTCAGGGAAATTATGCCCGAGCACGGCGGCCGCGGTCTGCGCCTCGTCGACGATGCCGAGCGACATGTAGGCTTCCGTCAGCCGCATTAGCGCCTCTTCGACGTGCCGCGTGGTCTGGTACTTGGTGACCACGACTTTGAAGCGGTTGATGGCGCCGGTGTAGTCCTTCTTGTCCAGATAGTAGCGCCCGGTGTCCATTTCCTTGCCGGCGAGCTGGTCGCGGGCGACTTCGATTTTTTGCTTGGCGCTGACGGCATATTCGCTGGTCGGATACTTGCGGATCACTTCCTGGAGCGAGGCGAGCGCCTTCTCGGTGCGCGTCTGGTCCCGGGTGATGTCCGGGATTTCCTCGAAATTGGAGGCGCCGATCAAATATTGCGCATAGGCGGCGTCCGCGCTGCCCGGATGCAGCGTGATGTAGCGCTGGGCCGCGGTGACGCAATCGTCATAGGCGCCGGCTTGATAATAAGCGAACGACGTCATGAGCAACCCCTTGCGCGCCCATTCCGAATAGGGATGCTGGCGGTCGACCTCCTCGAACTTCTTGGCGGCGTCCTTCGCCTCGTGCTTGACGTTGAGCAGATAGAGACCCTCGTTGTAGAGGCGGTCGGCGGCCTCGTCGGGCGGCGTATCGGTCTTGGAAAACAGGTCGAGACTGCTACCGCAAGCGCCCAGGCTCGCCGCCAGCAACACCGCGGCGAGTACGCGCGCGAAACAGCGCCGGCCGGCGCCAGCGGGCGGGCGCGCTCCGGGTGCGATTACCTGCGACATGGAATCTTTGGGCACAAACTTAAACCCCACCCGTTCGTGTCCGGTCCCCTGAATGGGCGCTCGCGCAAGCCGCGCTGCGACACCCTGATCCGCGCTGGTGTAAACGAAAAAACGCGGTCTGGCCAAGCGATTAAGCGGACAATCGGCCGGGATTAAGGCGAAGGGTTAAGCCTGGATCCAGAGCCTTTTCAGGCCATTTCCGGCCCGTAGGCCGGCGCCAGCAGGCCAGCGCCGATCTGGGCCTGGCCGCGCGGGCGGCGGGCCGACTCATTCGCCTCGATCACCCGCCAGGCGCTGCGGTCGGCCATCAGCGCGGACAGCACCGCGTGGTTGAGCTTATGACCGCCGCGAACGGTGCGGTAGGTGGCGAGCAACGGCTGCCCGGCGAGCGCCAGGTCGCCGATGGCGTCGAGCATCTTGTGGCGCACGAATTCGTCGGCAAAACGCAGGCCATCCGGATTGAGGACGCGGTCCTCGCTCACCACCAGCGTATTGTCGAACGAGGCGCCGAGCGCGTAGCCGGCGCTCCACAATTTGGCGACGTCCTTCATGAAACCGAAGGTGCGGGCGCTTGCGATCTCGCGGCGGAAGGCCACCGGCTCGATGTCGAGCGCGAGCGACTGGCGCCGAATGAGCGGATGATCGAATTCGATCTCGGCCTCGACCCGGAAGCCGTTCTGATTGGGCAGCAATTCGCCGAGCGCGCCGTCCTTGGACACGCGCACCGGCTTGACCACTTCGATATAGCGGCGCGGCAAAGCGCGCGCGGTAAGGCCGGCCTGATCGATGGCATCGACGAAGGGCGCCGCGCTGCCGTCCATGATCGGCACTTCGGGTCCGTCGATCTCGACCACCGCATTGTCGACGCCGAGGCCGCGCAGCGCCGCCAGCAGATGCTCGGCCGTCGAGCAAAGCGGACCGGCGGCATCGCCGAGCACGGTGGCAAATTCAGTGGCGGTGACCGCGCGCACGTCGGCGCGAATTTCGCGCTCGATTGAACCGTCGCGTGACACGCGCTGAAACAGGATGCCGGTATCGTCGCCGGCTGGATGTAACGTCAGGGTGACGGGGCTGCCCGAATGCACGCCGATGCCGGAGACGGCAACGTGGTCGCGCAGCGTCGTCTGCTTAGCACCCTTCATCGTACCCGTTTACGCCGGCCTACAAGCAAGCCGCGCGTCCCCATCCGAAGCCCCAGCAGGAGCCACAATTCGGCCCTCAAAACAGCGACTGCCCGCGACCCGAAAGACACCCCCAAAGCACCGAAAAGTCCCTTTGGCCCCTGAATCTTAGGCCATATCCCCGGCAGCCTCCAACTCACGTCTTCTTACCGACTGTTACTCTTTTTTGCCGCAATTTCGGCCGCAAAAACCCCCTGCGGAAACCGATCGAGCTTGCCCCACCGGCCTTGCGATAGCGAGGTCCGGGCTCGAAAGCCGCTGCTCCGGTTCCGGCGCTATCCATAAAGACCTATTAATTCAATAAGTTAAACAAATCTAAAACCAGTGGGATAGCAAAACGGCCCCGCAACGGATCACGGGCGGGGCCGTCCTAGCATTTTGTGCGCCCGTCAGTTGGCTTGGCGGCGCAAGAACGCCGGGATGTCCAACTGATCCTCTTCGGCCGATCCATGCACCGGCGCGGTCCGGCCGTGGGTGTCGAGGCCCTGCGGCGCCGAGCGCCGGGCATATTCCGATACCTCGTCCGGCCGGGCCGCCGGCCGCTGCGGCCGCTCGAATTGCGGCATCGCCTGCGCAGGGCGAGGGGCGGCCGGCGGCTCGGTGTTGTCCGCGCGGCGGCCGAGGCCGACCGAGGCCAGCCGCTGCATCAGCGACATGCGGCGCTTCTCGGGGTGATCGTCATCGAGTTCGCCACGCTGCGCCTTGATCTCTTTCTGCGCCGGCAACGGCAGTTCGTCGATGCGCGGCATACGCGGCGTGCGCACCGTCGTCCGCTCGGGCGCCGGCGGGATAAAGGTCTTCGGCGTCGGCATTTCGGCTTGCGCGGCTTCGGCCGGCGTCTCGAACAATGACGGCTTCATCGGCAGCGGCCGGATCGAGACATCCTCGATCGAAGTCGGCGCCATGAGCGCGGCGGCGACCGCGGCGTGGGCTGCGGATTCGATCGCCGTCGTACTGGCGGTGATCGGCGCCGGGACCCGCTCGACGCGATCGACGGCACGGCGGGCATCCGCCCGCACCTTGCCGGCGAGTTCCTTGAGAGCGGCCTCGGGCAGCGCCGGCAGACGTTGCAAGCCGGTGCTGTCGATGCCGGTCGCCACCACCGAGACCCGGATGATGCCTTCCAGAGCTTCGTCGAACGTGGCGCCGACGATGATATTGGCGTCCTGGTCGACTTCCTCGCGGATGCGGGTGGCAGCCTCGTCCACTTCGTACAGCGTGAGGTCCTTGCCGCCGGTGATCGAGATCAGCAGACCGCGGGCGCCCTTCATGGAGGCGTCGTCGATCAGCGGATTGGCGATCGCCGCTTCCGCGGCGGTGAGCGCGCGCTTCTCGCCGGTGGCCTCACCGGTGCCCATCATCGCCTTGCCCATCTCCTTCATAACCGCGCGGACGTCGGCGAAGTCGAGATTGATCAGGCCTTCCTTGACCATCAGGTCGGTGATGCAGGCGACGCCCGAGTAGAGCACCTGGTCCGCCATGGCGAAGGCGTCGGCAAAGGTGGTCTTCTCGTTGGCAACCCGGAACAGGTTCTGGTTCGGGATGATCAGCAGGGTGTCGACCACCTTCTGCAGCTCGACGATGCCGGCTTCGGCGAAGCGCATGCGGCGGGCGCCCTCGAAGTGGAACGGCTTGGTGACCACGCCGACCGTGAGGATGCCGAGCTCGCGCGCGATCTTGGCGATCACGGGCGCGGCGCCGGTGCCGGTGCCGCCGCCCATGCCGGCGGTGACGAACACCATGTGCGCGCCGTTGAGATGATCGCGCAGTTCGTCGATCACTTCTTCGGCGGCGGCGCGGCCGACTTCGGGCTGCGAGCCGGCGCCGAGACCTTCGGTCACCTGCGTGCCCATCTGGACGATGCGTTCGGCCTTCGACAGCGTGAGCGCCTGCGCGTCGGTATTGGCGACGACGAAGTCGACGCCTTGCAGACCGGCCGCGATCATGTTGTTGACCGCATTGCCGCCGGCACCGCCGACGCCGAACACGGTAATTCGCGGCTTCATCTCGCGAATGTCTGGAATCTTCAGATTGATCGTCATGTTTGCCTCTTTGATGCACGGGCAGCAGGCTGAACATCGCGCCCGCACGCCGTCGAATAAGACCGGTCCGCGGCCGATCCCTTCGTGGTTCCGTTGTTGTGGGTCAGAAGCTTTCGCGCAGCCATCGTCCGACCCGTGCCATGTAACCGCCCGTTCCTGTCATCAATTGCCGCGTTTTCCGCGGTTCGAAGTGTTCAAGATGTGCCGCTTGCGGATAGACCAAGAGGCCCGCCGCTACGGCGAATGCCGGACCTTTGGCCGCTTCCGGCAAGCCCGCTAACCCAAGGGGACGCCCGATACGCACCGGTCTACTCAAGATGCGCGCCGCCAGATCGGCGATGCCTGCAAGCTGGCTGGCGCCGCCGGTAAGCACCACGCGCGCGCGCGGTTCGGCCGCGAACGGCGAAGCCTTGAGCCGGTCGCGCACCATCTCCAGGATCTCCTCGACCCGGGGCTTGATGATGCGAACGAGCGTTGCCCGCGCGACGAATTGCGGCGGCTCGCGTTCATCATCGCCGACCGGAGGAACCGTGATCATGTCGCGTTCATCCGACCCACCGGACAAAACACTGCCATAGATCGCTTTGATTCGCTCAGCATCCGCGATCCGGGTGTTCAGCCCACGGGCGATATCCATGGTGACGTGGTAGCCGCCGAGCGCGAAGCCGTCGGCATGGACGAATTTTCCACCGGAAAATACCGCCAAAGTGGTAGTTCCGGCCCCCATATCGATGGTTGCCGCGCCGAGATCGGCCTCGTCGTCCGCCAGGCAGGCCAGGCCGGCCATGTAGGGGGACGCGGCCATTGCTTCGATCGACAGGTGGCTGCGCTCGACCGCCAGCATCAGGTTACGCACGGTCGCCACGTCGGCGGTGACCATGTGCATGTCGACGCCGAAGCGCCGGCCGAGCATACCGCTCGGCTCGCGGATGCCGCCGACGTCGTCCAGCGTGTAACCGATGGGCAGCGAATGCAGCACGGCGCGTCCGTCGCGCACCGAGTGGCGGCTGGCCGCCGCAAGCACGCGGCCGATGTCGCCCTCGGTCACCGCACCGCCGGCGAGTTCGATACCGGCGACAAAACGCTCGCTACGGAGACGGCCGCCGGACATCGACACCACCACGGATTCGAGCTGCACTTTGGCGTTGCTTTCGGCGATATCGATGGCCTGGCGCACCATTTCTTCGACCGAGACCAGGTCGACCACGCCGCCGGCCTTCATGCCGCTTGCGGCGGTATGGGCAAAACCGAGGATGCGCACGCCATGGCTTCGCCGGCGCAGCACGTCCTGCGGCGCCTGCGGCTCGAGCCGCGCGATCACGCAGACGATCTTGCTGGTGCCCATGTCGAGCCCGGCCACCACCGCCGCGCGCCGCGGCGACACCGGCTTCATCTTGGGCGTGAGGCCGAAGTGCAGCACCGTCATGCCTCGCTTCCCTTGCGCTTGGCCTTCTTGCTCTTTTCGGCTGCCTTGTGCGCCTCGTCGCGCGCCGCCGCGACGGCATCGGATTGCCGCACGGTGACGCGGTCGCCCAGTCGCAGATCGACCGTCACGATGTCGCGCGACAGCAATTTCTTGTCTCGATCGAGATCGGCCAGCAGGGTCAGCGCGTGCGCGGGCTCGCGCTCCGGCAAAAGCACTTCGATGCCGCTTTTCAGAAGCAGGTTCCAGCGCCGCTCGGCGACCAGCACCGAAGCCTCGACCGACTTGGTGAACGCCGGATAGCGCTTGAGCAGATCGAGAATGGCCTGCGCTTCGCGCTCGGCGCCGTCGCCGACCACCAGCGGCAGCGACGCGAAACGCTGCGGCACGTAAGTTTCCAGCACGGTGCCGTCGGCGGCGATAAGGTAGACGCGGCCGTCTTTTTGCCACAACGCGAAGGCCTGGCGTTCCTTGAT
Source organism: Hyphomicrobiales bacterium (assembly GCA_003152455.1). Classification (GTDB taxonomy): domain Bacteria; phylum Pseudomonadota; class Alphaproteobacteria; order Rhizobiales; family Xanthobacteraceae; genus Pseudolabrys. The sequence goes on along the minus strand of PMAF01000231.1, from coordinate 5,505 downwards.
CGCGATGCGCAGCCGGCCGGGATAGAGTTTGAGCACCGTGGCTTCTTCGATCCACGGATTGGTCAACAGCCGCAAGCGCGTTTGCCCGGGGTCGAGAAACAGCAGCGAGGAGCGGCCGGTCACGCCGGCAAGGCTCAGAATATCCTCGCGGCTGACTTCACGTTCGCCGGCGAGCGCGACCTCGGAAATGCGGAAGCCGACGCTATTGGCCGCGCTATCGCAGATATCCTGAATTTGTTCGGCGATCGCCTCGGCATGGCCGCCTTTGACCACGCCGTAAAAGGTGCTGGCGAGCAGCAGCATGGCGGCGGCGCTGGCGCCGGCGCCGCGCGGCACTTTCAATTCGAGCAGCGGATCGCCCCAGCGGCGCACGAAGCGCAGCGCGCGCAAATCCGACAGCGGGCGGGAATGCGCGCGCAGCCGCGGAGCGGCCTTGGCACGTCGTTTCAGTTTCAGCTTTAGCGATTGAACGAGGCGTCCTCGAACATCCATCGCGACCAGCTCTTCAAACGTTGGCCCATCATGGGCAGCAAGTTTCGGCACGAGCGAGGGTTCGGTCATGCCCCGATATCCAGGCGTCGTCCCGCCGGCAGTTTCACACGTGCAAACCCTTTGCCGCGCGCGCAAAACGCCGCCGGGCCCTAGTCTTCGGGCCTTTTGGTAAACGATTAGTAAAGGTTTACGGATTGTGAGCAGGCGGCCTTAACTTAAGCCCGGTGTGGCAAAATCGCCGCCTTCGGGCGGGATTTAGCGGTCGAGCGAGGCGTCCTCAATCATCCAACGCACCAGGTCCTCGAAGCCGATGCCGGCGTGCTGGGCAAGCTCCGGAACCAGCGAGGTTTCGGTCATGCCGGGCTGGGTATTCACCTCCAGGCAGGCGAGACCCTTGGCTCCGCCAAGGCTGCCGTCGTAGCGGAAGTCGGTGCGGCTCACTCCGCGGCACCCGAGCGCGCGATGCGCGGCCAGCGACAGACGCCGGCACTCTTCATAAATCTCCGCGGAAACCGGCGCCGGCAGCAGGTGTCTGGAGCCGCCGGGCGCGTATTTGGCCTCGTAGTCGTAGAATTTGACCGTGGGCACGATCTCGATGACGCCGAGCGCCTTGTCGCCCATCACCGCGCAGGTGAGCTCCTTGCCCGGGATATAGGGCTCGACCAGCACCTTATCGCCGAAACTCCAGTCGGCCCGCGTCAGTTCCTGCGGCGGATGCTTGTGGTCCTCGCGAACGATAAAGACGCCGACGCTGGAGCCTTCGGCCACCGGCTTGATCACATAAGGCGGCGGCAACAGATGGCGTTCGGCCGCTTGCGCGCGGGAAACAACCACGCCGCCCGGCACCGGCACGCCGGCTGCCTTGAGCACGGTCTTGGCGATGTCTTTCTGCATGGCCAAAGCGGAAGCCAGGACGCCGGAATGGGAATAAGGGATGCCTAGAATTTCCAGCAGGCCTTGCAGCGTGCCGTCCTCGCCGGGGCGGCCATGCAGCACATTGAGCGCAACGCCAGGCTTGAGCTCGCGCAATTTTGCGGCGACCTCGCGGTCGACATCGAGCCGGCTGACGCGATAGCCGCATCGTTCGGCCGCATCGGCGCAAGGCTTGCCCGAGCGCAGCGAAATCTCGCGCTCGGCCGACCAACCTCCCATCAGTACGGCGACGTGTTTGGGCACCCGCAAAATCCTACGATCTATCGACCGTCATGCCCGGCCTTGCGCCGGGCATGACGAATAAATCAGACGCTAATCCCAATCCTCTTAATTTCCCATTCCAACTCGATGCCGGAATGCGCCTTGACCCGCGCGCGCACGGTCTCGCCCAAGGTTTCGATATCGGCCGCGCTGGCGCCGTCGCGGCTGATGAGGAAATTGCTGTGCAGTTCGGAGACTTGCGCCTGCCCCACTTTAAGCCCGCGGCAGCCGGCCTCCTCCACCAGTTTCCAGGCGCTCATGCCCGGCGGATTCTTGAATGTGGAGCCGCCGGTGCGATTGCGCGGCTGGCTTTTCTCGCGCTTGCCCTTGATCTCGGCCATCTCGGCAGCAATCGCTTCCGGATCGCCGGCACGACCCTGGAACAGCGCGGCGGTGAAGATGACGTCGTCGGGCACGCCGCAATGGCGGTAAGAAAATCCCATGTCCGCGTTGCTGTAGCTGCGCATCGCGCCGCGCCGGTCGATGCCGCGCGCCTCGATCAGCACGTCCTTGGTCTCGCCGCCATAGGCGCCGCCGTTCATGCGCAACGCGCCGCCGATCGAGCCGGGAATGCCGCTGAAGAACGCCAAGCCGGCGATGCCGGCGGCCTGGGCCGCGCGCGCCACCATGACGTCGAGCATAGCGGTGCCCGCGGCGATGCGATTGCCCCCTTCGACCTTGATCTCGTTGAAGCCGCGCCCGAGCCGGATCACCACTCCCGGCACGCCGCCGTCGCGCACGATCAGGTTCGAGCCGGCGCCGATCACGGTCACGGGAATCTCGACGGCCAAGTTTTGCAGAAAATAGGCCAGATCGTTTTCGTCCTGCGGCATGAAGAACGCCTGCGCCGGACCGCCGGCGCGGAACCAAGTCAGTTCCTCGAGCGACTGGTTGGCCAGCAGATGCCCGCGCAATTCCGGCATCTGGGCTTTGAGGCCGGGGACGATATCGGCAAAGCTCATAGCGCTTTCAATTCCGCCGGCAGCGCATAGGCCCATTGCGTGATCGAGCCGGCGCCGAGACAGACCACGTAGTCGCCGGGCTTGGCCAGTTCCTTGATCAGGCCCGCGAGTTTTTCCGGGCCTTCAAGCGGGATCGCCTGCTTGTGGCCGTGTGCGCGCAGGCCCGCCACCAGCGCGTCGCGGTCGGCGCCCGTGATCGGCGCTTCGCCGGCCGGATAGACCGGCGCCACCACGACGGCGTCAGCGTCGTTGAAGCAGGTGCAGAACTGTTCGAACAGATCGTGCAGTCGCGTGTAGCGGTGCGGCTGCATCACCGCGATCACCTGGCCCTTGGCGCTTTCGCGCGCGGCGCGCAAGACGGCGGCGATCTCCACCGGATGGTGGCCGTAATCGTCGATGATGACGGCGCCGTTCCATTCGCCAACTTTGGTGAAGCGGCGCTTGACGCCGCCGAACGCGCGCAGCGCCTTGCGGATGACGTCGTCCTTTATGCCGAGCTCGTGCGCCACCGCAACCGCTGCCGTCGCGTTGAGCGCGTTGTGGCGTCCGGGCATCGGCAAGGTCAGTTTGTCGATCGCGTGGGTGGCTTTGCCCTCGCGGTCGCGGAACAGCACCGAGAAATGCGATTGGCCGTTGTCATGGGCGATGTCGGCCAGGCGGACGTCGGCCTGTGGGTTCTCGCCATAGGTCAGGATGCGGCGGTCTTCCAACTTGCCGACCAGCGCCTGCACCACCGGGTGATCGGTGCACATCACCGCAAAGCCGTAGAACGGAATGTTCTCCACGAAGGCGCGGAAGGCGTCCTGCACCGCGTCGAAAGTGTGGAAATGATCGAGATGCTCGGGATCGATATTGGTGACGATGGCGATGTCGGCCGGCAGCTTGAGGAACGTGCCGTCGGATTCGTCCGCCTCCACCACCATCCAGTCGCCCGCCCCTAGGCGCGCATTGGTGCCGTAGGCGTTGATGATGCCGCCATTGATCACCGTCGGGTCGAGGCCGCCGGCATCGAGCAGGGCTGCGACCATTGACGTGGTCGTGGTCTTGCCGTGGGTGCCGGCGATGGCGACGCAGCTTTTCAGCCGCATCAGCTCGGCCAGCATTTCGGCGCGCCGCACCACCGGCAATCGCTTGGCGCGGGCGGCGACCAGTTCCGGGTTGTCGCGCTTGATGGCGGAGGACACCACCACCACGTCGGCGCTGTCGATATTCTCCGCCTTGTGGCCGATGAAGATGGCAATGCCAAAATCGCGCAGGCGTTTGACATTGGCGCTGTCGGCGACGTCGGAGCCGGTAACGGTGTAGCCGAGATTGGCCAATACCTCGGCGATGCCGCTCATGCCGATGCCGCCGATGCCGATGAAATGGATCACGCCGATGTCGCGCGGCAGGGCCTTCATGCGGCGGCTCCCTGCGCGGTGGCGATGACCAGATCGGCAAGCCGCTTCGCCGCGTCGGGCGCGCCAAGCTTGCGCGCCGCCTCGGCGGCAGCGGTGAGCTGCGCCTGCGATTTCACCAGGTCGATGAGTTTTTCCGCCAGCACCTTCGGGGTGAATTCCGCCTCGCGCATCGTCCAGGCGGCTCCGGCGCGCGCGAGCGCCTCGGCATTGGCGGTCTGGTGATTGTCCGCCGCATAGCGATAAGGCACCAGGATAGCCGGGCGACCGATGGCGCAGAGCTCGGCGACGGTCGAGGCGCCGGCGCGGGCGATGACAAGATGCGCGCGCGCGAGCCGCATCGGGATATCGGTGAAAAAGCTTTCGACAATGGCGGCGATGCCCCTGGCGGCGTGCAGATGCCGCACCGCCTCGACATCTTCCGGCCGCGCCTGCTGCACGAGCTCGATGCGCGCGCGGAGTGCGGGCGCGAGCAAGGCGAGTGCTGCGGGCACCACCTGACTCAGGATCGCGGCGCCCTGGCTGCCGCCGGTCACGAGAATCCGGATCGGTCCAGCGCCCGGCGCGGCATAAGGCGTCTCGCGCTGGGCGGTAATGGCGGGTCGCACCGGATTGCCGGTCTCGAACGTGGCGATGCCGCTCGGCAACCCATCCACCTCGGCAAAGGATGTGGCGATGCGCTTGACCCGCGGCGCCAGCCAGCGATTGGCGCGGCCGAGACGCGCGTTCTGTTCGTGCAGCAGTGTCGGCACTCCGAGCCGCGACGCCGCCAGCACGGTCGGCACCGAGGGATAGCCGCCGAAGCCCACCGTCGCCGCCGGCGCCAGCGCGCGCAGCAGTTTTTGCGCCGCCAGCGTGCCGAGCGCGATGCCCGCCGCGGCGATCATCTTGCTGATCAATCCGGCGCCCGGCCGTCCGGCGCGGATGCGGTGCAGGGAAACCCCCGGCAGCCGGTCGCCGAAGGCCTCGCCGCGTCTGTCGGTGACGAGGGCGACTTTGAGCCCGCGGGTGAGCAGCTCGCCGGCCAGCGCCTCGGCCGGGAAGATGTGGCCGCCGGTGCCGCCGGCGGCGAGGACGATGAGGGCGCTCATAGCGCCTCCCCGCCGAAGCGGCGCCGGGTCAAGGCCAGCGCCATGCCCATGCCGAGCCCAAGGGCGAGCAGCGACGAGCCGCCATAGGAGATGAAGGGCAGCGTCATGCCCTTGGTCGGCATCAGATGGAGCGACGAGGCCATGTTGATCACCGCCTGCAGCCCGAACTGCACGAACAGGCCGGTCGCGGCGATCACCACGAAGAGATTGTTTTCCTGCAGCAGCCGGGAGAAGCCGCGCAGCACGATGAAGGCGAAGACCGCGACCACGCCAAGGCAGACGAAGAGCCCCAATTCCTCGCCGGCCACCGCGAAGACGAAGTCGGCATGCGCGTCGGGCAGATATTCCTTGACCGTGCCCTCGCCCGGG
>PMAF01000053.1 GCA_003152455.1 Hyphomicrobiales bacterium | reverse complement strand
TGCGCAGGCGTAATCCGGGGCCACCGCCGTTCTCGTCGATGAATTCGACGCCGGCCAGCTCAACCGCCCACCTAAGCATCTCTAAAGACATTGCCGAGAGCGATCTAGCGCGGATTTGCTGGGGCAACTCCACTGGACTGCGATGCCTCTAAAGTAGAGGAAAATAGAGGAAAATCCAAGTCGCAACAAACGTAGTTCTTATGGGATCGGCTTGTCTCAAAACGGATTAAAATTGACGGGCATGTCTACGGCCCCCGATGAAGAAGCTGGCCGATCTGTCGAATCGTCAGGCAGCGGAAGAGCCAAAATGAAGGAAGATCGCCAACCGGGACATAAATGCGGCGACGGTAATCAGGTTGTACGAGCGACTCTCATATTGTTAATTATTGGCAGTTTTCCTTACTCGCTACTGCATTAGTTATCTTGCGATTCGATCCGCGTTAGCTCGGTCGCCCACAGCCTGCGCAGCTCGTCGTCGAACCGCGGATGCCACTTCATGGTCATGATCCCTCGCGCGTGCTCAGAGCCATTTTTCTAGCGGCAAGTATGCCGTGCCAGTCGTCAGCTTCGAGAACGCGCCGGCGGCGGCGTCGACTTGATCCTTCCACTTGCCCGCGGGGAAAACCTCGCATTCGTCGAGGAAGTCCGCGCACCACGCTCCCGCAACCAGCCAGACGTTCCCGCCCTGCACCTGGGCGGCGAACGGCTCGCACCTGATTTCCTTCGCGCCGGTCACTTTGTCAGCGTAGACGGCGTGGCCCGCCAGCATCCGGATCGTCCTCTCGGCGCTTTCCTTGCCGCCCGAGCCCGGTTCCTGCTCGACGTGGACCTCGTAGGCATCGAACTCGCCGGCGTCGACCTCGACCCATTCCTTGATCTTCTCTTCGCGCTCGAGCGCTGACCATTGACCACGAAAGACGTGGCTGATGACGAACGTGCCGTCACTCATCGAATGCATGCGGACGCCCGCGGTGTAGGCGGCGTCCTCGGAATCGGCCCCGGCTTTATCAATATAGCGCACGGTGGTCATGACTTTCGACCTGTCGAACTGCGGGGTCACCCGCAGCTTCTCGATCGGCAGCATCCCGCCGCCGACCACGATCGGGTTCTGCTGGTAGATCAACTCCCAGCTCGCTTCAGTCAGCAGCTTCTTACGCTCCATCAAAAACTCTAGTGACTTATGTGCCGGGAATAGTGCCTCACCCTTGTGGCGGAGCAGCATGCCGTCGGGGGCGAACTCGTCCTGCTCGGCGATGGCCGTATAACGCAAGATCTTGGTCTCTGGAAACCGCTCGATCCACCGTCCAACTGGATCGTCCACATGCCAGCGAGTCATGATCATCAACATGCCGGCAGGATCTGAAAAGCGCGTGAAGAAATCGTCAGTGAGCCAGTTCCACGTTTTGTCGCGTGTCACTTTGCTCGACGCTTCGGCTCGGCCCTTGATCGGATCGTCGATGAAGCCAAAATCGAGACCTTGGCCGGTGATCTGACCCTCCACGGTCGTGTTTTTAAATGATCCCTTTCCGCCCACGTACTCTATGACCGATGAGTTCCTTAAGTACCGCCCCACCTGCGTCACGGCGTTTTGCTCAGCGATCGTCGTTTTAGGGAAGCACAGGAGATAGCGCTCATTGGTGAAGAGCCGCTGCAGATCCAGGTTGACGCGGATGCCGAGATCTTCGGAGTAACTGGCAAAGAATGCTTTTAGGTTTGGGTTCTTGCCCGCGCACCACGCGATGAAGTCTTCCAGTAGAGTTGTCTTGCCGTGTTGCGGCGGTGCCTGCAGCACGATCTTGGGGCGCTTGCCGGCGACGAAGTCATCGTAGAATTGCTGCAGGTTTTGAGCAGCGTCCCACTGCCACCAGGACGCCAACAGTTCCGGGTGCATCCATAGACGAAACGCCCAGAAGTTTTCACGCGGCTGTGCTAGCTTGAGGCCGATCGTTAGATCAGCAATCTCGCTGCTCCACCTTTTAACTTTCTTATTTGGTTTGCGCGTGCTGTGCATTGATCGATCACTTTGGAACTAGCAGTACCCGCGCCACAACGATGGTGCACGTGAAGAGCATTACTGCCTCGTCTGATTTTCAGGCCCAGGCAATTGCAGCAAGCTTTTGATGTTTTCCTCTGGGATCCCGCGTTCAATTAGCGCAACACGGAAATCCTCAACAGTTTTTAGACAACCCTGTCGGTTCTCTCGACTTTGGTATTTATCTGCAAGGACAGCTGCCTCAGGTACATCTGCGTCCAGAACAGCCGTTCGTTTTCGGGGCTTTCGTTGATCCATGTAACGAGTCTATCGACGCCGCCGATGCGTTCAGCTGCCATCGCGATGGTATCCTTCACCGTGACCGTATTCTTGTTGAGCGCACCGGCCCTGCGGCCGCCGGTTTTCTTTCTGCCAGGCTTGAAACTGGTTGCGTTCGATTTCTGTTTTGACATCGGCCTAATTCCTTCACCGAACTGCGGCGTGCGATACGCTCTGGTTTTGCATCATCGATCTGATATATTCGGTACTCTGCATTCCTTGAGCGTTCCAGAACGAACGCTCCACTCGACATCCGATTGGTAAGTATGTTTTCAGGAGGACAGGAGATGGGAAAACGAGGCCCGCGCCCAAAGGGCGAGTACGGCGGTAAGATCCCTAGGACTGCTGTTTTTTCTACGAGGATCCAGCCAGATACTCGAGCGCGGCTTGCGAAAGCGGCAAAAGATAATAATCGCAGTGAGAGTCAGGAATTAGAGCACCGGCTCCGACGCACTTTTGTCCAAGACGAACAGGACTTCAATTTGTACGGGAGTCAGTTGAACGCTGCTATCATTAATCTGCTCGGGGAAATCCTCCAAACGACCTGTACGAGCTGGCACCTGAAAACCACCGACGGTTGGAATACTGACATTCATAAAGACCCAGGAGAATGGCTTCGCGATCAAAGGATCTTTGATGAAGTTGTCACAGCAATCTTTCACGCTTTGATGTGGTTAGGCCGCCGGAACCCGCGATGCACAATTCATCTTTTTCAATTCAAGCGCGCATCAGATCATCAATGAAATCCGTACCTCGGATCCGTCCTTATCGATCATGAAGCGGTCGACGCGACAGCACACTATGGCAAAGCTTAAAGACAAGTTAGGCGACTTTGTACGCCGTCGGCATCCTTACGATCATTTGTGGCCAAACGAACCCCCGGTTCGAGTCTAAAATCGAGCTGCCAAAAGATACACATTTGACGCGCGCCGAACGGGCGCAAGTTTGATTTGAGGACGACCGCACTTGGGCCGCGGATGACGGTGCGTCTATTTTTTTGCCCCGTGGCGATTGCGCAGTCGTACACCCGGACCGCCGTCGTTCTCGTCTATGAATTCGGCATCGCGCCGGAAAGGTAAATTCAAAACTGCGCTTCTAGCGCTTTTTCTGCGGGCCTTTGCGAAGGCGGACGCCGGGCCCGCCGCCGTTCTCGTCAATGAATTCGACGCCAGCGGCTTCTAAAGCACGTCTGATGGCGAGCTCGTTGGCCGCAGTTAGTGATGTGCCATTCTCTGCCACTTCGGCTCGCCTAATCGTATTCACCCCCACAGACGATTCCCTGGCCAGATCGACGGCACTCCACCGTAATAGCGCGCGTGCTGCTCTGATTTGAGCGCTCGTTATGGCCGAACTTCGCATGTTGACTTTCAAAACCATATGGGATATTTTAACCCATATTGGGTGTTACAACCCAAATGGGCATTGAATGTGAATTGGAAGCAGCATCATGAAAACGGAGCTTTTGACAATGGGGCAACTGCCGGACTGCCGCAGCTTTATCGGTGGTTCCGCCCCCCCGGTCATCATGACCGATGACGGGTCGGCCCTTCTCTCCTCTTCCGGCGCGAAAAGCGCTGCGAAGTCGAGCCAGAGGACCTCTGTCGCCAACCTCATCGCCCAGCTCACCTTGCGTGTCCTTTAGGAGAAACCCGATGGATCAGCTAACCTTCGCCACCACAACCTACCGCGCCATCCGCGACCGCATCCGCGCCCAAGACCCCCAGATCGACGAGCAAACCCTCGCCGATACCGTTGAGGGGCTCACCGACCTGCATGAAATCCTCCAGGCGGTGATCCGCGCGGCCCTGGCCGATGAAGCCCTGGCGAGAGGCCTCAAGTGCCGGATTTCCGACATGCAGTGCCGGCTTGACCGCCTGGAGGACCGGGCCTCCAAACGTCGCCAGATTGCCAAGGACGTGATGGTCGAGCTCGACCTGAAAAGGATAACCGCACCGGACTTTTCCGCTTCGCTGCGGCCCGGATTGCCCGCCCTGGTGGTGCTCAATGAGGATGCCGTCCCCAGCATCTATTGGCAGCCCGGTGAGCCGCGCCTGAAGCGCCAAGTCTTGGCGAGCGACCTCAAAGAGGGGGCCGAGATTGCTGGTGCCACCCTCTCCAATCCGGAACCGGTCTTGACCGTGAGGACACGGTGATGGGCTTCTCAGCAAGACAGACAATTGCGCTGCGGCGCAATCTCGATCACCGGCAGGTCCGCACCCGCGAGCTCCATGGCCGGGAACTCTCCTATATCGAGGGCTGGTACGCCATCTCCGAAGCCAACCGGATCTTCGGCTTCGACGGCTGGAGCCGGGAGACCATCGAACCCAAATGCGTCTTGGCCAGGGAGAACCGCGGAACCTTCCTCGCCGTCTACCTCGCCCGGGTGCGCATCACGGTGCACGCCGATGGCGCGACCGTCATCCGGGAGGG
>PMAF01000222.1 GCA_003152455.1 Hyphomicrobiales bacterium | reverse complement strand
CTGCAAAGGTGTTGTCTAGGAGCAGAAAATGATTACCCGCATTATTAAGACCAAGGGCGCTGTAAAAGTGGGGAAGCGCGGATTAGTGACGCAGACTTGGCCATTGCCAACTGCTTCGCCGAGGGCTCCGTTCACCGACGACATCATCCAAACCAAGAGCAAGTCCTAGCCCGATATACGCAAGGACTTCGGGAGAACAACGATGCAAACATGTGATTCTTGTTTATATTGGAATTTCCAGCAGCAGACAAAATATGATGTAGATCCTCGCGCGTGCCGGCGAAACCCGCCGGCCTGGCGTGCTATCTCCCGGCCTCCACCACACGTTTGGTTCTCGGCGTTTCCGGAAACATTCGGAGATTCGTGGTGCGGGTGCTGGAAGCAGCGCAAGAAGCCCAACCACAAAATCGAGAAAGTGCGGCGGCAAACGCGTAAAGCGCTGTCGCGCATCAAACCGAAGAGGAGTTTGTGATGCCAATGAGGACCAAGTATGGCATTCCTGCCCAGCAAGTGCTGGCTAAAAACACTAAAATAAAGGCGACGGATGATTTCTACATCCTGCAACGCAAGAAAAGTCCGCTCAACGACATGATCTTTTTTATGCGCGATGCAGATGGCGGCATCACCGTCATTTGGTCCGGTAATGACATGGAAGTTAAATCATTCGGCTCGGCAAAAGAGCGTTATGCGGCCTTTGTGAGTACCCCGAAGACAAAGCGCAAGGTTGCATCGTCGCTTAAGTTTACAAAAAAATAACGCTCGCCATTAACGGCGCCCCTCGGCTTTTCATGTCGAGGGGCATTCGACTGCGGCGAGGAAGCGCAAAAAGCGGCGGTGTTGTTCGTGGCAGTAGCGTGAAAAGCGAAACGCCCTGAATCAGGAATGCGCATTGCAATCGAGCCGCTTAAGGCAGCAATATTTTTGGAGCGATAAAAATGGCAGAAGAAAAATGCGGAGGCCGTAACAATGCGACGAAACATGGTGCATTTGCTCAGGATCTTATCTTGGCAGACGAGGACGTCGAAGAGTTTGAGCAGCTACTCCAAAATGTGATCGCTGACTGGAGCCCCGTAGGGGCCGCCCGCGAGTCGATCTAGACGTCACTGTTGAAGTACGTAGGTTCCGGGCGCATCGCCGAGCGAAGCATAAGCCGCCGCACCCATCGCCGGCGGATCGACCGGTTCGCCCGACTGCGTGGCCAGCCACGCAATCCATTCCGGCCACCACGACCCTTGCTTTTGTGGCGCTTGCGCCAAGAAGGCATCCGGATCGATGTAGCGGTCGTCCGCCTTTCGCGTCATCACCTGGAAGCCGCGGTGATCGTGACCGGGCTCGGACACGATGCCGGCATTGTGGCCGCCGGTCGTGAGCAGATAGGTCACGTCGGTGTCGGTCAGAAAATTGATCTTGTAGGTGGAACGCCACGGCGCGACGTGGTCGCGGACGGTGCCGACGGTGAAGATCGGCGCGCGAATATCGGTGAGCGCGACCGGCTTATCGGCGACCATGTAACGCCCGGCCGCCAGATCGTTGTTCAAGAACAACCGGCGCAGATATTCCGAATGCATGCGATAGGGCATGCGGGTTGCGTCCGCGTTCCACGCCATGAGATCGATCATGGGTGCGCGCTCGCCCATCAAATAGTCACGCACCATGCGCGACCAGACCAGATCGCTCGAGCCCAGCATCTGGAAGGCGCCCGCCATCTGCTTGGCGTCGAGGAAACCTTGCTCCCACATCATGTCTTCGAGGAAGGCAACCTGGCTCTCGTTGATGAAGAGCATCAACTCACCGGCGTCGGTGAAATCGGTCTGCGCCGCCAGCAGCGTAACGGATTTGAGACGATCGTCGCCGTCGCGCGCCATGGCCGCGACGGCAATCGACAGCAGCGTGCCGCCCAGACAATAGCCGACCGCATGAACTTTCTGCTCCGGCACGATCGCGCGCACCGCGTCGAGCGCTGCCATAACGCCGAGCGTGCGATAGTCGTCGAGGCCGAGATCGCGGTCCTCCGGATTCGGGTTCTTCCACGAAATCATGAATACCGTGAAGCCATGGTCGGTCAGATACTTCACCAGCGAATTATGCGGCGACAGATCGAGTATGTAGTATTTCATGATCCATGCCGGAACGATGAGCACGGGCTCCGGGCGAACCTTGCCGGTCGCCGGCGCATATTGGATCAGCTCGATCAATCGATTGCGATAAACCACTTTGCCCGGGGTCGCCGCCACGTCGCGGCCAACGACGAAATTCTCGGTGCCGACCGGCTTCTTTCCGCTGACCGTGCGCTCCCAATCTTCCGCCATGTTGCGCAAGCCGGTCACCAGGTTCATGCCGGCTTTGCTGACGGTTTGCCGAAGGACCTCGGGATTGGTCGCCAGAAAATTCGAGGGCGAGACCATGTCGAGGATCTGGCGTGACACGAACTCCACCATCGCTTCATGGTATTTGGAGACGCCGCGCAGCCCGGTGGTCGCGTTGTGCCACCATTGCTGCTGCAGCAGAAACGCCTGATACATGAAATTGTACGGCGGCTTCTGCCAATCTTCGCCGGCGAAACGCCGATCCTGCGGCAACGGCTCGATGCAGCACGGCGTCTTGCCGCCTTCCAAAGCGGAGCGGAACGCATAATTGCCGAAGCGCGTCGCCTTACGCGCCGCCTTGTCGACGAGTTGCAGCCGTTTGCCCGGCGAAACGGCAAGATGCGTCATCCAATCGAAATAGGCCTTGGCAAGCGCCGCCGGCGACAGGCCAAACGTGAACCGCGCGATCGTGGCATGCAGCGAACGATCGACGATGTCGGAAACGGCGGTCACCGCATAGGAATCGCGCCCGTCGACATCCTCGCTCGGAGCGATGCCGCCGGTCTTCGCAACGAGACGCAATGCCGCCGTATCGGCGGCCGGCTGACTGTCCGGCGCATCGGCCGGCGGGGGAAATGCAATCGTCATAGCGCACCTCTGGTCCGCGGTTTCCGCTCTTTGGAAACGGCATGGAACGCTGAAATATTGGCGGAAATCTAACGGATTTATTGCGACGCACCATGATCTGGATCAATCAGTAATATCGTCACGATTAATCAGGAGCGACGGCCGCCGGATTACTCGCGCACCAGCATGATCGCGTCGTTCGACTCCGGGATGCGCCGCCAGCTATTGGCGTCGACCTCCTCGAAGCGCCACGGATTGCCGCGCGCCGGCACCAGCATCAGCTCGTCACGGTCGATCCGCCATAGCGTCAGGTTCAAGCGCGCGATTGCCGGATCGCAGCCCGGCTTCACGGTCAGCGCCAGACCGTCCTGGGCGGCCGTCGTGGCCAGGGTCAGATGGCAGAGCGGCGCGCCGCTGCCGTGCACCACCGCCCAATCGCCGGCCACCTGCTCCGGCGGCTTGGTGACTGGAGCGGCCGCGGCGGCATTCTGCAGGAACAGCACGCCAACGCCGGGTGTCGGCGCTTCGTAGATGCCGTCCTCGACTTCGCTGAATTCGACCAGCGATTTGCCCTGGGCGTCGAGCAGGCGCAGCAGATCGCTCTCGGGAAAATTCCAGGCGACGACATCGTTCACCAGCGGGAACAGCGTGCCGCAGTTCTTGTCGAACTCCACTTTGAATCCGCCCGGCGCGGGATCGCTTTTGAGGACGACCGTGCAAATCTTGTCGCGATCGGCGTTGGAGAATTCCCAGGTGCCGATCACGGCCTTGGCCGAATCGCCGAGCGTGGGCGGCGTCTGCGCCGACGCGGCGGAGACGCTAACGAGCATCGCGAAAAGGACAGCGCGTGTCATGCCGGTTATCCTAGGCGACTGTTCGTCAATTCGCCAACTTGGGAAGACTTTACCGTTTCGGTGGATACGGCGTTTCCGGAACCGGCGTGAGCGGCGGCTTGCCCGCCGCCCAGGCCAGAATATTGTCGACCACGAGTTGGTCCATCGCCGCGCGCGTCACCTCGGTGGAAGAACCGAGATGCGGAAACAGCACGACATGATCCATCTCCAGCAGCTCCTTCGGAATCTGCGGCTCCTTGGCGAAGACGTCGAGCCCGGCGGAATAGATCGTGCGATTTTTCAACGCCGCGATCAGCGCCGGTTCATCCACCACCGAGCCGCGCGCCAGATTGATGAGGATGCCGTTGGGCCCTAGCGCTGCAAGCACCTCGGCATTGATCATGTTCGCGGTCGCCGCTCCGCCCGGCACGATCACCATCAGCGTGTCGACGTCGCGCGCCATGTCGACGAGCTTCGGATAATATTTATATGCAACGCCGGGCTGCGGATTGCGGCTGTGATAGACCACCAGCACGCCGAACGCCTCCAGCCGGCGCGCGATCGCCTTGCCGATGCGGCCCATGCCGACCATGCCGACAGTGCGGTTGCGCAGCGTCGCCTTGGTAAGCGGATACTGCCCTTGCGGCCATTTGCCGGCGCGCACAAAACGCTCGGCCTGCGGAAATTCACGCACCGTGCATAGCAGGAGGCCGAGCGCGGTGTCGGCGACCTCTTCGTTGAGCACTTCCGGCGTGTTGGTGACGACGATGCCGTGCGCGCCCGCCCATTTGGCGTCGATGTGATCGTAGCCGACGCCGAAGCTTGAAATCTGTTCGAGTTTTGGAAAACGTTGCATGAAATCGGCGTCGATCTTGTTCTCCGTATAGGCGACCGCGATGGCACGGATCTTGTCGCCGACCGATTTTATGAATGCATCCCGGTCCTTGGCTTCAAGGAAGTAATGCAACGTGACCTTTGGATCGAGACCGCCGACGAGAACCGGCTTCCTCTGTCCGACCAGCAATACATCCGGTTTTTCGCCAGCCATAGACGCTTCTCCTTACACCAAGGCGGTGACCGGCTTTTCGACGAATGTCTTGAACGCGGCGAGCAGCTCGGCGCCGAGCGCGCCGTCCACCACGCGATGGTCGCAGGACAATGTCACGGTCATCTGGCTGATGAACTTCACAGCCCCGTCTTCGGCCTCGACCGGCGCGCGGCGCGTGGCGCCCACCGCCAGGATGGTGGCATGCGGCGGGTTGATGATGGCGGAGAATTCGCGCACCCCGTACATGCCCAGGTTCGAAATCGCGCTTGATCCCCCCTGGTATTCGTTCGGCTTGAGCTTGCGGGCGCGTGCGCGTTCGGCGAGGTCGCGCATTTCCGCCGAGATCGTTGTGAGCGATTTTAATTCGGCATTGCGGATCACCGGCGTGATCAGGCCGCCGTCGNNAGCGCCGCCGCCCAGGCCTTGATGATGAAGTCGTTGAGCGAGAGCTTGAACGCAGGGCTGCCGTCCTTGACCGGCGCGGCGGCGTTGGCCTCCTCGCGCATGGCGATCAGCCGGCCGGCATCCATATCGGCGGTCAGATAGAAATGCGGGAT
>PMAF01000073.1 GCA_003152455.1 Hyphomicrobiales bacterium | reverse complement strand
TAATTCACCATCAGCCCGTGCGCCTGCACCATCGCCTTGTCGGACGTGTCGGCGAGCCAGTTGATGCGCTCGAGCCGCGCGCCGTTGCCGAGATGGAAGCGCGCCACCGCGTCGACGGGAAGCCCGCGCGGCGTGCGCGCGCGCAGGAAATACCAGGCCGCCGCTCGCATCACCGGATCCTGCAGGCGCTCCGCCGTCTCCGCAGCGCGCCACCAGCCCGGCTGATCGAGCGTGGCCTTGTCGGCTTCCGTCAGCGCCGCGGGATTTTCCTCAGCGCGCTCGCGCTTGAGCCAAGCCGCAAAACTCGTCGCCGGCGACAGCGTGACGAAGGTCGACAGCTTCGGCATCTCGCGGCTAATTTCCTCGACCACCTGCTTGATCAGGAAGCTGCCGAACGGCACGCCGGCGAGGCCCTCCTGGCAATTGGAGATCGAATAGAAAACCGCGGTGCGCATCTTGTCGGGCTCGACCACCTCGCGCCCGGTGGCGAGGATCGGCGCGATCGCGGCCGGGATGTCGCGGGTGAGCGCGACCTCGACGAAGATCAGCGGCTCGTCCACCAGCGCCGGATGAAAGAAGGCGTAGCAGAGCCGGTCGGGCGGATCGATGCGCCGGCGCAGATCTTCCCAGTCGTGAATCTCGTGCACCGCCTCGTAGCGGATGATCTTCTCCAGCACGATCGCCGGTGTCGACCAGTCGATGTTGCGCAGCACCAGGAAGCCGCGATTGAACCAGGACGAGAACAGGTGGACAAAATCGTCATCGACCGCGGTAAGATCGTTGCGGTGGTCCAGCACATCCATCAGTTGCTCGCGCATGCGCACCAGTGCGCCGGTGCCGCCGGGCGCGAGGTTGAGCCTGCGGAACAGTTCCTGCCGGCGCGGCTCCGATGCGGCATGCACCTCGGAGGCCGTTTCGTCGGAAGGCTTTTCCCGCCAGGCGGCGACCGCCTGTTCCATGCGAACTGGATCGGTGCCGAATCGGTCGCCAAGCGCCTCGAAGAAGGCAATGCGCGGCCCAGTGGTGAGCTCGGCGTAGCGACCGAGGATCTCTCGTGCGCGCGCGACGCCGGAGGCCTCGCCGCGGCCGGGCAAGACGTCCTCGCACAGCTCGACCAGACTCTCGGAGCGGGCGGAGGCATCGCCACGCCGGTCGTGGCCACGGTCGAGTAACGCGCGGCCACGCTCGGATATAGTCTGTAACAGTTCCCCGAAGAATGAGGTGTTCATCTCAGCTCCCGCGACCGCTCATGAGGCGGGCGACGTGCCAAAACCAGATCACATTTCTGATCTTGAACGGCGGCAGCAAGCGCTCGAAGACGAGATTGCTCAAACAATGTCGCATTGCTCGACTGATGACCCGATGATTGACCACAAACCAGCGAATTGTATTTGAGGATGTGAGTCCAAACGGCCTCAAAATCCGCTCCGCGCCGTATCGCGCCCGCGCACCACGCCCCGAGTTCGTTTGATGTACATTCAGCATGTTGCATATTGTTGCAATGCAACAAAGTGTGCTTTGATTTTTGTCAACGCCCACAATCTCCTTCGCTAGGCTCAAAGTCCCAACGCGCACAGGTGAATATGGATCAGCACCGGACGGTGCCTCCGCGCTGATTGCCGTTAAGCCACTGATTATTGAAGGAAAATAGCTAACTCAGAGGGGTCCCGACCAGCGCCGCGCGAATGTCGGCAGTTGGCGTGAATCCGCCCCGGCGCGGTCAGGTTCGACGCGGAGAAGAATAATCCTGAACCACCTAATTTGATTGCACGTTGGAACGATCGAGAGCTTCACTCGTTGATCTAACCCATGATGGGCCGTGTTATCCACCGACATGGGGCGCGGACGACTACAGGAGGCCGAGACCATGCAGCTTCATATCGACACGGCAAGGCTCTCAGCTATTCGCGCCTTCGCCACGGCCGCGCGCTGCCCACACTGCAGCGACTGGATGGTTGCCCCCGCCATGTCGGAATTCGTCGAGGACGGCGAAATCCGCCATCATTGGAAATGCGACGCTTGCGGGCAACCCTCCCGCACCTCGATCCCGCTCACGACACATTGAGCGGTTGCGCCACGGAATAACTGCTGGGTGCGGTGTTTGGCTGTATGGCTGCACCCAGCCTGTTCAAGCCGACATTCCCCACGCGGCGTGGTATCTTCCAGCTTTGCGCCTGATAACTAAAATTGGGGAATGTCGGTGACAATCGGGCCCGCAATGCCGCCCTTGCGTCTCGGCGTCAACATCGATCACGTCGCCACCATCCGCAATGCGCGCGGCGGGCAATATCCCGATCCGGTGCGCGCGGCGAAGCTTGCCATCACCGCCGGCGCCGACAGCATCACCGCGCATCTGCGCGAGGACCGCCGCCACATCCGCGACGACGACATTGCGCGGTTGAAGGCGGAAGTTTCAAAGCCGATCAATTTCGAGATGGCGGCGACGGATGAGATGATCGCGATCGCGCTGAAGACCGGACCGCATGCCGCCTGCCTTGTCCCGGAGCGCCGCGAGGAGAGAACGACTGAAGGCGGGCTCGATGTCGCCGGCCAGCACAACATGCTGGCGTCGGTCGTTGCCAGGCTTATCGATGCCGGCATCCGCGTCTCCCTCTTCATCGCCGCCGAGCCGCGGCAGATCGAGAGCGCGGCGCGCGTTCGCGCTCCGGTGATCGAGATCCATACCGGCCCTTGGTGCGATGCGCTCGGCGAGGGCCGGCGCGACGCGGCGGAGGCAGAATGGCGTCGCATCCGTGACGGCGCCACGCTCGCGCGCGGTCTTGGCCTCGAAGTGCATGCCGGGCACGGCCTCAATTATGCGAGCGCCGAGACGATCGCCGCGCTGCCGGAGATCGTGGAGCTAAACATAGGTCATTTTCTTGTCGGCGAGGCAATATTCGAGGGTCTGGCCGACGTTGTGAAGGTGATGCGTGCGGCGATGGATCGTGGCCGCGCCAAGGCGCGGCAG
>PMAF01000300.1 GCA_003152455.1 Hyphomicrobiales bacterium | reverse complement strand
CCCCCTTTTTCGGCGCTTTTCACGCTCTGGCTGTCAATGACGGCTGCGGTGGGGCTCGCCTCTCTGGAAGCCGCCTCGCGGCATTTCACATAGAGCTCATGATGGATGAGATCGAGCGTCCCATCCCAACTCCAAAGATCGAAATAATCGTATAATGTCGAGCGCGGCGGCAGATCCTTCGGAATGGCCCGCCACTGGCAGCCGGTCGACAGAATGTACATGAGGCCGTTCACCACCTCACGCATGATCACCGTGCGCTTGTCGCCGCCACGCTTGCCCGGCGGGATCAACGATTCGACCAGATTCCATTCGTCGTCCGTCAGGTCGCTCGGATAGCGTAATCGGCTCCGATCATATCGTCCGCGATTTTCACTCGTCCAGATCGGCAGCCCCTCCGAATCAGGCTGCCACCTTTGAATCACAAATGATTCATACGATTCAACAACTCTCCGGACAGACACTAAGATTAAGCCCGCTGAGCCAATCATAATTCGCATGACGACATTTCTTATCGCCGCCCACCAAATCAGTTCCGCTCACGCGGTCTGGATGTAATCGCGCAGGGTTCTGGCCTCGTGGTCAATCTCCTCGACGCGGCTCTTGACCACGTCGCCAATCGACACGATACCGATGAGCTTGCCCTGCTGCACCACAGGCATATGCCTGAATCTTCCGTCAGTCATGCGACCCATCAAGCCCTCAACGGTGTCGTCCTCGGAGCAGGTATTCACGTCGCGTGTCATGACTTGACTGATCGGTTCGCTCAGCGCCGTCGCTCCACGTTCGGCCAGCGCGCGCACTACATCGCGCTCGGACAGGATGCCGATGACTCGATGATCGGCGCCGAGCACCACCACCGCGCCGATGTGTCGCTCGGTCAACAGCCTCACCGCCACGGCGAGATCGGCGGTCGGCTCGATCGTGACGACGTCGCCGAGTTTGCCAGCTAAAATGTTCTTGACGATCATGGCAGCCTCCCTGCTTCCGGCCGCGAAGGACTAACCCGCGCGTCCCGGGTTTGGGCAACGATCCGCCCCGACATCCGTTCCGTCAATAGACAGGGCGGTACGCAAGAACTGTACCGCAGTGCGAAAAGATTGCACCGTTCGGAATCATTGATTCTGATTGGCGCAGTATTCGTGGCTGATGGAATCTCGCGTCGATCCTAAGATTCTGCTTCGGGATCGACGACTGCCAGGGCGTGGCGCTGCAGCGCTTTTAATTCCGCCTCCGCCTCGATTACCTCGGCCTCGGTCAGCACCTCCGGCGACCGGAACATACTCGGCGGGTCAGCTCGCACACTGCATCCAGCGGTATGAAGCGGAGATCATCGCAAAAGTCATCTGGGGAGCCCAGTGCAGAAAATCTGCACGCTGGGTTCTGCTTGGGAGTCGAGTTCAAGAAGCCAAGCTCGCTCGGTGAGGGCACTGGCGCGAAAGTGTCAGATAACAGTGAGGCTCCGCAAAGGGCTACAGCTTCAAGGCTCGTCTCTACCATCCTCCGGGTTTAGGTTTTCGGTACACACAGATGCCGACCCGCGGATTTGAACCGCGTCCCGAATGGGACCACGATTTATCTCGTGGCGCAGCAGGACGCTTTACGCCTAAAGCCCTTTCCAAAACTTCACCTGGTGCAATTCCAGGCCCTCATGGCACAAAGAAAAAGATCGGTATCCATCCCCATCGCTCACTGCCCGCCCCGTTGGGTGACTGGACGGCCTGAAAACATGAGACCGATCATGATGACGGCCGCAATCAGATAGGGCACAACATATATCACGACACTCCCCCAGTCCCAGCCGAAGGCATTTCGCGCTTGCACGAGCAAGTACCCGGAGATAGAGCCCACCAAAAAGTAGATCGTCGCCAAGACCCCGGTTCCGAGAGGGATATCCTTCTTCTCGACCTGGTCCTGAATGAGCGCATAGCAATTCGTGAAGATCGAGTTTGCGCCCAGCCCGAAAACGAAGCAGAGCGTCGCTTCCAACCAGGGCGTTGCCGGCACCAGATATGCTGCGGCCCCAAAAATCGCACATCCGATCAGAGCGATCAGCAGGTACAACTTCCGTCCAATCCGGTCCGCGACATAGCCGGCCGGAGAACCGCCGATAATGTTTCCAATGCCGAATAAGCTGAAAACGGCGCTAGCCGAGACCAGGTCCATCTGTTGTGCGGTACGGAGAAACGTTTCGTACAAACCGAGAAAGGAATATAGCCCGAGACCGTTGATTGCCATTACCGCGGCGACCGCAATATTCTTTGGCACCAAGACGTGACGCAAGCGCGCCAAGGTAACGGGCCCGGTAGTCTTGTCAGATATGACGTCATGCCGGCGAAGTGCGATGCCGATGAGAATTGCCCCCGCGATGCCGGCCGCCGCAAGCGCCCAGAACGCGGTTTCCCACTTCCCGGTGTGGATCAGGATTTGTGCGACGATGAGGGGACCGGAGAAAATCCCGATGCCGAAGAGCGAGGCCGCCAGGCCTGTGAATGTTCCCCGGTACTTGTAACTCAGGCCGCCCAGAAATGAATAGAGTGCGATATTGAAGAGGCCTTCGCCGGCGCCGGTCACAACCCGTGCAACGGTCAAGTCGCCCACCCCAAAGCCGAGTGGCGTATAACCAGTGCCGATCGAAAAAATGATGCCTCCGATAATCAGCGAGGCGCGCGTACCGAAGCGCATGACGAAGAACCCCGCCGGAATGGCCGTGAGTGCGATACCCAGCGTAAAGATCGTTGCAAGGAATCCCGCCGATAGCAGTTCGAAATTATACGCCTTGCGTATATCGACAAGCTCGATCGCGAAGACGATCCTGTCCCATACATAAATGAGGTAGACGATGCTGATGATGATGAGGCCCGCCGCGGGCAGGCTAAAGCGCGGGGTTGACTTTTCGGGCATCGATCGATCTCCTTTGTTCTACGCTCCCTTTCCCACGCTCCCTTTCCTACACTCCTTTACATCGATCGCGAGCGGTTAGCTTTTGCTCGGCAGACTTGCGCGGATGTGCTTCACCGCTTCGGTACGCGTACCGATCCAGACGCCGCGCGTTCGCTTGGCAATCTGCATGACCGCCTCGTAGGCCCAGGTGCCGAGCGGGCGCCCGAAGACATGGGCATGCGCGGTTGCGTCGAGCAGGACGGCGCCCTTCTCACGCTGGCGCAGGCGCGCGAGCGTGCGCTCGAACATCTCCACGTACTGGCGCGGCGGAGCGCCATGGCGCATGTAGAGCGGCATGTCATTCACCTCTATGGCGAAAGGTATCGCTACAATGCTTCGTCCGGAGAAATCTTGGACGTAGGGCAGGTCGTCATCCATCGAGTCGCCATGCCAAAGGTAACCAGCCTCGGCGAGCAGACGATATGTCGCCGGGCTTGGCGTTGCCCGCGGGCTCATCCACCCTTTGGGAGCGCTTCCCGTGACCTTTGCAAGGAGTTGCGTTACCTTGGCGATGTGCTCTTTTTCTGCCGGCTCGGCCAGCATGACGGGTATGATTTCTTGGCCATAGCCGTGGGCGATGACGTCGTGGCCGGCGGCGGCGATCGCCTTGACCGTTTCTGGATATCGCTCGGCCAAGACGCCGCTTACCATGACGCCGGCCTTGAGCTTGTGATGCGCCAGGCTGTCGAGCAGTCGCCAAATTCCGCGCACCGGTCCATAAGTGCCGAACGACAGCGCGTTGGTGTCGAAATGACCCGCCGGCAGCGGATTCCCCATGGGGCCGATGCCTGGTCCCTTTCCATCGCTCCAGGCTTCGAACGCGATATTGAAGAAGATTGCGATGCGCTTGCCGCCTGGCCAACGAAAACTCTTGTCCAGCCTCTTTACAGTCGCACCCTTTGCGACCAGATCCCGCTCTTCCATCATTGATTTCCGCCCCCTGCCGTGTGCGCAGCTCCGAATAATAGTCCCCCTTTTATGTGGCAACGCCTTCAACACAGATCGCATTGATTTAAATCAATGCATTGGGATAAATCGAAATCGTGACGCCGGGCTCGGGATATTCGCTTGTTAATAGTGCGTTTGAGTACGACTACACGCCTGTGTGTACCGAAAACCTAAACCCGGACGTAGTGGTGATGAAGGCCGCCAAGAATCGGGCGTGAACTGATGATTCCAGTCCGCTGAACGGAGCGAGAGACCGGCGCATCTTTGTCCAATGACCGGTGCGTTCTGATGTCATTGTAATAGCGAGCGTGGGTTCGCAGGATGCGGCGTAGATGCGCCTCGCCAAAGACGATGAAATGGTCCACGCACTCGCGCCGGATAGACCCGATCAGCCGTTGACAAAGCCATTCTGCCAAGGCGAGGCTGGCACGGTGGGCTTGTCCCGGATGCCGTATGGTCAAAAAATTAAAACGGCTGCAAAGATGGCAGTTGTCCAAGCTTCCACGATGAAGCAGCTCAATGCGCCGTTTCGGACGGCGCCCCATTGCAGCGCTTGAACTTCTTGCCGGAGCCGCATGGGCAAAGGTCATTGCGGCCATTTAGGCGCCGACGTGCGGCCGAACTGACAGGAGCGCGCGCCGCGTAGTCTGTTCGGCGTTCGCGGGAGTTAGAGATGCTGTGTTCGACTGCAGGCTACATTCGCGCCATTGTGCATCGGCTTGCATCACATCCCTTGCGATGCCACACCGAATAAAAAATCCGCGACGGGCGGTTCACTCACTGGACAATTGGCATCAGCGGGCCAAGGCAGCGCGATAGCGACATCGACGATACCCAGCGCGACGAGCTGACGTGGGACACCGTCGCCATATTCGATATGCCCGCTCCTGTGTGTACCGAAAATTCGATTTAGGATGGACGCAGAGAACAGACGGGGTAAGCTCGCGACCTGATGAAGGATCTGTTCAAGCTGATTCTCGGCATCCTGGCTTCGCTCTTCAAGTCGAGAGCAAAGCTGGAAGCAGAAATCCTGATCCTACGGCAACAGATCAATGT
>PMAF01000157.1 GCA_003152455.1 Hyphomicrobiales bacterium | reverse complement strand
CGATATCGACGGCGCCGACATTCACACTCTGTTGTGCGAAGATTTTCGTGGGAGCCATAGCCGCCAGCAGAACGAAGCCAGCAAGGATCATTCCGCGCCGAAGCGCTCTAGTCATAAAGAACATGAATAGCCCCCCTGCATCGTGTCGGCTCAGTCGGCCGGCTTTTTTAGTTGGGCAACCGTAGCTCAATCGTTTGTAAACGGTCAAATACTGCAGTTTTATAGTTTCATTATTTTGACAGCTCCGGGTCATTTGCGACCGAACCATTTTACGCCCGTGCCGATCAATGTCTGCTGTTAGTCCGATTTTGTTGCAGAAGTCGGNNACGCTATGGCACCGACACCCACCACATGGCCGCCTCGCGGAAGCTTTGCGGCACGCCGCGGCCGTAGGTGTGCAGGAACCACAGAACGCCCTGCGCGCGGGAATTGCCATGCTCGGCCGGCGAGCGCAGCAATAGCCCGGCGGCCGTGTAGTCATGCCGGTCGAAGGCGGCCAGTCCCTTCCTCAGTTGCACGGCGTCGAAGCGGTCCGGCAGGCGGCGGGCCTCGGCGGGGCCATAGGCGGCGAGCACCGCGAGCAGCGGCCAGACCATCAAAAGGATGCTTTTTTCATACTGGCTGCTCTTGCCATTCTCTGCCCAAGGTCGCGCCGCAGAACACCCGCGAATATCGCTGATGAATAATAGTCTTCGCAACCGCCAACGATGTCCAGCCGCCTGTTAAGGCATTGATCCGCGTGGTATTTTCGTTGCCCCCGCGGTCGGCCGGCGTTTTGCAGCCCTGCAGGCCTGTCGCGTTGACAGTGGCGGGGAGGCTGCTATGAACCCGGCAACCAGAAAACCCAGAGATTGTCATGAAAGTCCGTAACTCCCTGAAATCCCTGCGCGGCCGCCACCGCGACAACAAAATCGTCCGGCGCAAAGGGCGCGTCTACATCATCAATAAGACCAATGCCCGCTATAAGGCCCGCCAAGGCTGAACAACGAGCCTTGAGCCGGCCTCGGCCGGGTGCTTCCGTCATCGCCGCATATTTGCCTTAAGCAACGGAGATATTAATCTCCGCCTATGCGCGCGCGATTCCTCGTAAGCTTGTTTGTCCTGGCCACGGCCTTCGCCGTGCCTGCCGCCGCGGCGCCGAGCGATTGGGTGACGCCGCCGAAAAAGCTGCCGCACGTGCAGCACGGCGGTGCCACGCATAATCTCGATTTTCTATTCGGAGCGCTCAAAGTTGCGCCCGACGACGTCACCGCCAAGGCGATCGAGGGGCGCATCTGGGCGCTGTGGACCGCCGCGCGCAGCGACACCACGTCGCTGCTGATGTCGCGCGCTCAGTCCGCGATCGAGGCGAACGATCTCGATCTCGCGGTCAAGCTGCTCGATGCCGTCATCAAGATCAAACCGAAATACATAGAAGCCTGGAACCGGCGCGCCACCATCTACTACACGAAAAAGGATTATGGCCGCGCGCTCGCCGACATTGGCGAGGTGCTGCGCCGCGAGCCGCGCCATTTCGGCGCGCTGTCGGGCCTCGGCTTGATCATGCAGGAAATCGGCGACGACAAGCAGGCGCTGGAAGTCTATCGGCGCACGCTTGCGATCTATCCGCGCCTGCCGCGCATCCTCGACATCGTCAAGACGCTGCAGGAAAAGGTCGAGGGCAGGGATATTTAATCCCCCGCCGCCTCGCTCCCCACGTAGGCAATGCGCAGCATGTTGGTCGCGCCCGGCGTGCCAAAGGGTACGCCGGCGACGGTGATGACGCGCTGGCCAGCTTTGGCGAAGCCTTCCTTGAAGGCGATGCGGCAGGCGCGGTCGACCATGTCGTCCTGATCGTGGGCGTCCTCGGTGATCACGCAATGCACGCCCCACACCACCGCCAGCCGGCGCCCGGTCGCTATATTGGGCGACAGGGCCACGATCGGCGGGCGCGGCCGCTCACGCGCAACCCGCAATGCAGTTGAACCGGATGCGGTCCAGCACACTACCGCCGCCAGATCGAGCGTATCGGCGATGTGGCGCGCTGCATCGGCGATGGCATCGGCGCCGGTCGCCTCCGGCACCGCGCGTTGGGCGTCGATAATGGTGCGGTAGACTGGATCGTTTTCGATCTCTTCGGCGATGCGGTTCATGGTGGCGACCGCTTCCACCGGATATTTCCCGGCCGCCGATTCCGCCGACAGCATGACCGCGTCGGCGCCCTCGAAAATCGCGGTGGCGACATCGGAGACTTCCGCGCGCGTGGGCACTGGCGACGAAATCATCGATTCCAGCATCTGCGTGGCGACCACCACCGGTTTGCCTGTGGCGCGGCCCATGCGCGTCATCTGCTTTTGCACGCCGGGCACTTTCTCCAGCGGCATCTCGACGCCGAGATCGCCGCGCGCCACCATCAGCGCGTCGGCGAGGTCCATGATTTCCGACAGGCGGTGTACCGCTTGCGGCTTCTCGATCTTGGCCATTACCGCGGCGCGCCCGCGGGTGATTTTCTTCGCCTCCGCGATGTCCTCCGGCCGCTGGATGAACGACAGCGCCACCCAGTCGATGCCGGCGTTGAGCGCGGCTTCGAGATCGGAGCGGTCCTTCTCGGCCAGGGCCGAAAACGGAATGGTCGAATCCGGCAGGCTCACGCCCTTGCGGTCGGACAATTTGCCGGCCACCTCGACGCGCGTGGTCATGCGCTTGGGCTCGGCTTGCGTGACGGTGAGGCGCACCTTGCCGTCGTCGATCAACAGCGTGTGCCCCGGCGCGACCGCGGCGAAAATCTCCGGATGCGGCAGAAACGCGCGCGTGGCATCGCCGGGGGCCGGATCGCAATCGAGCACGAAGCTGTCGCCGCTCGCCACCATCGCCGATCCGCCGGTAAAGGTGCCGAGCCGCAGCTTGGGTCCCTGCAGATCGACCAGGATTCCGATCGGCCGCCCGAGCTCCTTCTCGATGCCGCGGATCATGGCGACCAGCTCGCGCAGGCGGTCCTGGCTGGTGTGACTCATATTGATGCGGAATACGTCGGCGCCGGCCTTGAACAAACGCGCGATCATGGCGGCGTCGGAGGAGGCCGGTCCGAGCGTGGCAACGATCTTGGCGCGGCGTAATCGTCTCATTTCAAGTGTCTCATCGCTTGCCGCCTTCGGCTGGCGCCGACGGCGCGGCGGAGGGTGGCCGCTGTGTTGCGGGCGGCGTGCGCGGCGGTAACGGACGGGCGGGCTTCTGTTCGGCGCTGTCGGTCAACTGCACCGTCCAGGATCTCTGCTCGCCGGTGTCGACCTCGAAAAAGCCGGTGCGGTCATAGCCGCGCGCCAGGCAGTTCTCGGTACTGCGGATGGTGAATTCTTTCTCGCGTGAGCACATGAAAGCGCGACCGGACCATTCGCCGCCGCGGTCGTAATCGACCGCGTAGATGTAATAGTAGCGCGCAACCAGCGAGCCGCGTAGCAGTGTTTCGCAGGATCGCGCCGTAACGTTCCACCAGCCTTCCGTGGTCCAGCCCTCGGCGTCCTTGTAGCCGAGCGCGACGCCGACCCGGCTGCCGGTGTTGTTGCATAACCGGAAATCGGCCTTGGCCGTATGCGCCGACGCAGTTAGCAGCGCGGCAGCAAGCGCGACTGTAGCGGCGATACGATGCGTAGCTGAATGGCGGGGCAATGCGGTCAAGCTACCGTCGCTTATGATTCATCACGGTTGTCGCGTGATCGGTCACGCCCTGTCAACGACGATAACGCGGAAGTCGTTCACGTTGGTATAAGTGGGTCCGGTCATTAGTAAATCCCCAAGGGCGGCGAAGAAAGTCGTCGAATTATTGTCGGCAAGAAACGCGGCGGTATCGAGGCCAAGCGCCTTGGCCCGCGCCACGGTTTCGCCGTCTAGCAGCGCGCCCGCCGGGTCGCTGGCCTCGCCCACGCCGCCGTCGGTGCCGTCGGTGTCGCCGGCCAAGGCCGCCACTGCCGGCATGTGGGCCAAGCCTATTGCCAGAGCCATAGCGTATTCCTGGTTCGGCCCGCCGCGGCCCTTGCCGCGGATGGTGACCGTGAGTTCACCGCCCGAGAGGATCACGGCGCGCTTGCCCTGCGCGCGCAGCTCGCGCGCGAGCTTGGCGTGGGCGGCGGCCACCTCGCGCGCTTCGCCTTCGACGCGATCGCCCAGGGACAGGCATTCGTAACCGGCGGCGCGCACGGCGGCCTCCGCCGCGCGCAGCGAGTCGGCCGGCCGTGCCGCCAGCACGAATTGGCTGCCGGCAAAAACCGGATCGCCGGGTTTCGGCGTTTCATTGTTCGGGTCGGCGAGCGCGGCAACGACGTTGGATGGAAGATCGAGCCGGTATTTGGCGACGACGCCGCGCGCATCGGCAAGCGTCGTCGGATCAGGCACGGTCGGGCCGGAGCCGATCGCCGAAGGATCGTCGCCAGGCACGTCGGAAATCGCGATGGTGACAAGCTTCGCCGGAAAGGCGGTGCGCGCCAGCCGTCCGCCTTTGATGCGCGAGAGATGTTTTCGCACCGTGTTGATCTCGCCGATGGTCGCTCCCGAACGCAGGAGCGCGCGCGTCACCGATTGCTTCTCGGCGAAGGTCACGCCAGCGGTCGGCGCGATCCAGTTGGCGGAAGCGCCCCCCGACATCAGCACCAGCACCAAATCGTCCGCGTCCGCGCCGTTGGCAAGTTCAATGGCGCGTAAGCCGGCCTCCAGACCCGCTCCATCCGGCACCGGATGGCCGGCTTCGATCATGGTTACGATCTTCAGCGGCCGTCCGTAGCCGTGGCGCGCCACCGCGTTGCCGTAGAGGTGTCCGGCCGGCAGCTTCAATCGGTCGAGATAAAAGCCTTCCGCGACTTCGGCCATGGAGCCGGCGGCCTTGCCGGCAGCAAGCAGTATGAGTTGGCCCTTGGGCGGCGAGGGCAACAGCGGCGGCAGGCAGGTCGCGGGGTGAGCCGCGGCTACCGCGGTGCGAAACAAGCCTTCCAGAAATGCGCGCGTAGTGCCAATCATGAATCAACCATAGCGGTCTACCGCGTCGATAAACCTGCTTATAATCATTATCGAAGCCTAACAAACGAGCCCGCGTCGTAGGGCCGCCGGGGGCCGGAGTGCCTGCCAATGATCGACGAAATTGTCCAGATAGCCGCGCGGGACGGGACCTCGATCGGCGCGCGCGTCTATCGGCCGGACGGCGCCGGCCCCTATCCCGCGCTGTTCGGCGCATCGCCCTATCGCTTCGACAACAATAGCCTGCCGGCTAGCCCGCAATTCCTCTGGCGCGAAACCGGGCCGATCGAATGGTATGTCGAGCAAGGCTACGCCTATGTGCACATGGACGTGCGCGGCAGCGGCCGGTCCGGCGGGTCCTTCGAATTCCTCGGCCGCGGCGAGCAGAACGATCTCTACGACGCGATCGAATGGATCGGCGCGCAACCATGGTCGAACAGCAAAGTCGGCGGCATCGGCCAGTCCTATTTCTGCATGGTGCAATGGTTCATGGGCGCACTGGCGCCGCCGTCGCTCGCCTGCCTTGGTGCGCATGACGGCTTGGCGGATGCCTACCGCGCTGGCTGTTACCACGGCGGCATCCCGTGCGATTTCTTTCCCGGCTACTGGTGGTACCAGAATCGCTTCATCAACCGCTATCCGGCGAGCGGCCCGGCGCGCGACCAAGACACGGACCTCACCGAATTATTCGCCGCGCATCCGACCTATGACGATTTCTGGCGCGAACGCAGCGCCTGGGAAGTTCTCGACCGCATCAAAGTCCCGCTTTATTCGAGCGGCGTCTGGGGCAAGATGCAGTTGCATACGCGCGGCAATATCGACGGCTACTGCCGCGCCAGCGGACCGAAGAAACTGCGCATGTCCGGGGTGCCGAACGCCTGGGCGGCGGCGGCAGAATTTTCCAGCGTAGAATTCCACGCCAAAGTGATGCTGCCGTTCTACGATCATTATCTCAAAGGCAAGAGCACCGGCTATCTGGCGCGCCCGAATGTCGAATTCGCGGTGCGCGGCGCCAATGTCACGCGCAGCGCAGAGACGTGGCCGCCTCCGAGCATTCAATACACGCATTGGTTCCTCAACGCTTCGCCGTCCGGCAGCGTGACGTCGCTCAACGACGGCGGCCTGGCGCCGCAGCCCGTCAGTGGCGCGGCCGCGACGACCTACAAATATCCGCAGCCCGGCTGGGTCGCCGGCGTGGTCGGCTTTGGGCCGGGCGGACCGGCAGGCGGCTTCGATTCCGTTCGCCGCGTGTTGACCTTCACCACCGCGCCGCTGGAAAAAGACATGGAAATCTGCGGGCCGATCAAGCTGGTGCTCTATGCCTCGTCGAGCGCGCGCGACACCGATTTCTTCATCAAGCTCTCCGACCAGTTCCCGCAGACGCCGGAGGATCGCGGCAAGGGATTAAACCCGTTCGGTGAGCTGATCACGCGCGGCTGGCTGCGCGCCTCGCACCGCGCGCTCGATCTCCAGCACTGCACCGAAATGGTGCCCTATCACAGCCATTGCGATCCGCAGCCGCTGACGCCGAATGAAATCTACAAATTCGAGATCAGCCTCGAGCCGATGGCCTATCTGATCAAGCAACGCCATCGTCTCCGGCTTGAAATAGTCAACGGCGACTCGCCGGTCAGCGAGGCGCTATGGCCGCATTACTACCGGCCGGACAAGGTGGGCAGCGACAGCATCCATCACGCCGCCGCCCATCCATCGGAATTAATTTTGCCGATCTCGCCAAACCCGGCCTGATATGCGGGATACCCCGCTTTTCACCGCTGCACGGGCGGCATAGCATTCGACCAAGGGCCGCAAAAGGCCCGCCTACAACGAAGATCGCCCTGGGGAGGGAACAATGGCGGACCAACCGGTCGTCCAAGTCTCGCGTTTGCTCGACGAACGTGGACTGAGCTCGTTTCAGATCAAGCTTATCGCCTGGTCGTTTTTCATGGTCCTGATCGACGGCTACGACATCACCGCGATCGCATTCGCCGCGCCCAGCCTTGTTAAAGAATGGGCCTTGAAGTCAGGCTCGCTCGGTCCGGTATTCAGCGCCAGCCTCGTCGGCATCCTCTTTGGATCGGCGTTTTTTGGCTGGGTCGGCGACCGCTACGGCCGCAAGGCGGCGCTGATCTGGTCGAACCTGGTGTTCGGCGTGTTCACGCTGGCCGCCGCCTTCTCAACCGACCTCACGCAGATGTTCTGGCTGCGGCTCCTGGCCGGCCTCGGCATCGGCGGCGTGATCCCGAATGCGGTTGCGATCAATGCCGAATCCGCCCCGCGCAAAATGCGCGCGACCTTGGCGATTATCGCGGTCGGCTGCGTGCCGCTCGGCGGCGCCATTCCCGGCTTCGTCGCGGCGACATTGGTGCCGACTCATGGCTGGCAGATCCTGTTTTATATCGGCGGCATCGTACCGATCATCATCGCTCTCGTGGCGATGGTAGGATTGCCGGAATCCATCAAATACATGGCGTTGCACGAGCGACTGCGCGGCAAGATGGAAGCCGCCATCAAGGCCATCCGGCCCGACTATCCCGTGCCGGCCAACGCCAAATTCGTCATCGAAGACGAAAAGCAATATCCCGGCTTCAGTCCCGCCTATCTGTTCCGCGACGGATTGGCGCTGATCACGCCGCTGGTGTGGTTGCTGTTTGCGTTGAACCTGATGGGTTACTTCTTCCTCATCAGTTGGACGCCGATCCTGATGACCGCGACCAAGCTTCCGCCGGGGACGGCGGCGCTCGCGGGCGCGTTGCTCCAAGTGGGCGGCACTGTCGGCGCGCTGCTGCTGTGTTGGTGGCTGCAACGGCACCGATTCCTCGCCCTTGCTGTCATGTTCGCGGTTGCCGTGCCGGTCGTCGCCTCGATCGGCTTCGCCGGTTTGGCGTCCAAGGCGGCCGTGCTGACCGCGACCTTCTTCGCCGGTTTCTTCGTGCTCGGCATCCAATCCGGCATCAATGTCATCGGGGCGCTGATCTATCCGACCTCGTTGCGCGCCAACGGCTCGGGCTGGGAATTGGGCATCGGGCGGATTGGATCGATCGCCGGGCCCTTGGTCGGCGCGCTGTTGATCGGGCTGCCGGTGGAACGGCTCTATATGTGGTCGGCGCTGCCCTTCGTCGTCGGCGCGGTCGTTTGCTTCATCGTTTATCGCCTTAATGCCGCGCGTCTGGCGGCGCGGCCAGAACTGCGCGACGCGCAGTAGCCGGCTTCATTGGCTATGGAACTGGCGGCGGTGCGCGCCTATCTTTGCTCTTGAGAAAGGCAGGAAATCTCCATGGACGACAAGACCCGCACCGAGCTGGAGGCCGCCGTGTACCGGCGACTGGTCGAGCACTTACGTAGTCGTACCGACGTGCAGAACATCGACATGATGAATCTCGCCGGTTTCTGCCGCAATTGCCTGTCGAACTGGATGAAGGACGCCGCCGACGCGAAGGGCGTCGCCATGAGCAAGGACGAAAGCCGCGAGATCGTCTACGGCATGCCGTACGATGACTGGCGCAAGAAGCATCAGAAAGAGGCTTCGCCGGAGCAAAAGGCGGCCTTCGAAAAGTCCAGCCCCAAGTACTAGCCTTTGTGAACAGGTGTGAATGTCGGGGGCTTCGCAATTATACGATGGCCCCCGGGCAGGATTTCTCCTTATGACAGGGCGGGAAACCCGCCTTTGTCATTCAGGAGACTTCGATGCCTGCGACCGCCGCCGCTGAAAAAGAACAGCCAGCAACCCGCTTTGCCAAGGATCAGTTGAAAGCCTTCGTCGAGCGCATCGAGCGGCTCGAGGAAGAAAAGAAGGCGACTTCCGACGACATCCGCGACGTCTATGCCGAGGCCAAGGGCACCGGCTTCGACGTCAAGGCGCTGCGCACCATCGTCAGCCTGCGCAAGCAGGACACCGACGAGCGCCGCGAGCAGCAGGCCGTGCTGGAGACCTACATGCACGCGCTGGGAATGTTGAACTGAAATTAGGGGAGGGCCGCCGTCGTCTGACGGTTGAATGTGACGGTGGCCATGAACACCACCGCGCTGCCGGTGAAGCGGTCGGCCACCATGCCGAGATGCGGATCGGCCGAGAAGGTCATCATCACCGACTGCGGCGGCTTCTGCAGCAGCGCGTGCTGCCAGCGCGGGTCGATCGCGCCGACCCGCGTCGCCGTCATGAACCCGCTGACGCTCGGTGTCAGTATGGCGGCGCGTAGCCACGGACTATCGATCCGCTCGACGCCGCCCTGGACCCCTGCGGCCGCCAGCGCCGGCTTCACCACCACGCTGGTATTGGCCGAGGTCGGCATCACGCGCGCTTCCGCCGGCATGCGCGGCAGGCGCGCGCCCATCGGGCGGGCGCGCATGGCGAGCGGCTCGGGTTGCGTGGCGTAGGCGAGCGCATCGCCGCCCGCACTGCCGGTGCTAAACGGTTCGGCGGAGGCGGTTTCATACCGCGTGCCGGCCGCGATCGCCGCGGGCAGCGCCGGTCCGGTCTCGGCCGCGCCTTGCCAGTAGCCGCGATTGGCGAACACATTGGCCGTCGCGGATGCCGGCTTTGCCGGCCGCGGTCGTGGCAACAGGGCCGCGACTTCTGCCGGCTTCGGCCGCGCTGCCTGCACGATGGGCTCGACCGCAACGCGCTTGGACGGGCCTAGGCTGGCCACCGCCACGGGCGCTCGCGACGGCCTGGGCTCCGGCTGTTCGCTTGCCTCATCGTTATCCTTGCCGGAGCCGAAAATCCGGGCGAGCAGGCTGCGCTTGGGCTGTTCGGCGGCGTGCTCCTGGCTGGCGGTGATGACGCCGGCCTCGCGCGCGGCTTCCAGCGAGGTTCCGGACGGCATCGCGCCGTGGCGCTCGACGTCGGCAAGCGCCAGCGCATAGCCGGGCAGCGGATGTCCGTCGGCCGGGATGTGGACGGTTCGCCCATTGGGGAAGATCTTGACCAGTTCCTCGCGCGGGATGCGCGGCCAGTGCCGGATGGTGCCGGTATCCATATGCACGAACGGCGAGCCCGAGGTCGGGTAGAACCCGACGCCGCCGCGCTGGAGACGCAGGCCTTCGGCTCTGACTTTGGCGAGCGGTACGCCGGGAATGTAGAAGTCGATCGCGTTGCCGTTGACGTGCTGGCTGAACTGCGCAACTCCGCTCGAGCGCGCGCGCAGCATGGAGTTGGTCCCCGGCGAACGGTATCCGCAGATCACTTGGATCGGCTCGGTGCCGCCGACCTCGCGATTGGTCTCCCACATCAGATCGAACAGGTGGGGATCCATGTGGGTTTCTTGTTCCTTGCGCCAGTCGCGCATGAACCAGTCGAGCTTCTTCAGCGCAGCCTCGTCGTAACGGCCGTTGCGCTTGTAGGTGATGGTGATGTCTTCGCCGGTGTGAACGTGATGAAAGGAGATGGTGCGGGTGTCGCCTTCGGCGACGGCGTTCTGCAGGGAATTGCTGGCGCCCAACAGCAGCAGGCCGGCAACACCAAGCCGCGCGCCGGTGCGCGCCAAGGACAAAACGACAGTACCTTCGCGCCGCGCCCCAACCGCCACTGCCACCGTCCGTGAACTGTGCCGTCCCAAAATGTCGCTCCCCCCGGAACGTTTTCTTTCGTCCGGCTGCGACAATCACCCAGTCTTCTCGGCAAGGGTTAACGTGAACCTAGCGGTCGCCCCCCCGATTCGTCGATTCCTAGCGACCGAAAGTGGCTAAAAATGGCCGAGGCGGAGGTGAATCGTGGGTTTCTGCGAGGACCCGGGAGCCGGCCGCCGCGGGCTTTAGCCGGGTAGGGGCACGCCTGGCCTGACCGCGGGGCATGTGGTCAAAGAATTCGGACGCATTGGGGGCCTCGCCGCGTTCGACCCGGCGCAGCACGGCTTGATTGGCCTGCGCGCTTGCGCGCTCGCGCTTGATGTCCTGCTGCGCCGCCGCATCGGCAATCCGGCGTCCGTCCTTGTGCAGGATGTTCTCGATACGTTCGTCCATGCCGTAGACGTCCTCGCGCTGCTGCAGCTTGCCGGCATCGTCCACGAAGGCCGTCTGGTAGGTGAGATGCACCATCGGCCGGTCGGTGAGCCTAAAGGAGCGCTCGTCGCGGCCGAACATCGCGCTGAGCTGTTGCGCGTTCGGCGTCGGACCGTTCATTGCGAGATGCAGAATGATCTCGCCGAATTCGGTCGGGTTCTCCACCCGCATGCAGCCGTGGCCGAAGGCGCGTTTGTCGGCGGCAAACAGTCGCTTCTCCGGCGTGTCATGCAGGTAGACGGAATACTCGTTGGTAAAATTGAACTTGATGCGGCCGAGCGCATTGCGGGCCCCGGGCGGTTGCGTCACGCTCAAGGTGCCGTCGCGTTCGCGTTTCACCTTGAGGCCCATGCGGGCGAAAATGGTGGGATCGCGACCGTAACGCGGCAGCAGTTCTTTCTTGATGATCGATTGCGGCACGTGCCACGACGGATTGAGCAGGACGGTATCCATCGACGCAGTCAGCAGCGGCGTCGGGGTCTTCGGCTTGCCGGCGACGATCTTGGTCCGCCACTGCACCTGATGGTCGTGCACGACCTTGAGCGAGTAATCCGAGATATTGACCATCACATAAGTGTGGCCGAGGTCGCGCGGCAGCCAGCGCCAGCGCTCCATATTGGCGATCACGCGGTCGATGGCGTGGCCCGGCTTGGAACGGCTGGCGCCGGCGGCGGATATTTTCTGGGCGCGTGCGCCTCTGCCGGCCGGTCTCACAGGCGCATCGTCGCCGACGAGAGCCGGCTGGAAAATGCGGCCGCGCAATTCGGCGAGCTTCGCCTTCAGCGCCCGGAATCCCGAATGCGGCGGATTGAAGCTTTCGAGCGCGGCGCCGGCATCGGTGGCCTCGGCTAGTTTGCGCAGGATGTCGGCCGGCGGCGTCGTATGATCGCCGTAATCGACTTCCGACACCACCCGCCCCGGCGCGATACGGCCGGTCGCCAGGTGGCGGGCATAAGTAAGAACCGAATTGGTAAGCGTCATATCGGCGTCGGCCAGTGCCTCGGCGGATGTGCCGAAGGCTGGAATCCGATAATCGGCCGCGTTGAGCCCGTCCGCGGCGGCGTTTTCGAACTGCGCGATCACCGATTTGGCGCGCGAGTCGGGCTGGCCGTTGGCGATCCACAGCGGAGCGTAATTGCGTGCGGCATAGAAAGCCGCCATCGCTTCGCGCTCGATGCGCTTGTCGAGCGGGCCGGAAGTCATGATGGCGCGCAACTTGTCCGCAATCTGCGCGTCGATCGCCGCCGGGTGCTCGTCGACCTCGTTTTTTATACAGGCGTCGCCGGGTGCGGCTGGAGCGGGCGCCGCGGAGGGTGGCTGGGCTGCGGGCCCGAGCGGCTCGGAAATCGCCGCGGCGTGGATCGGGGTGATGAAAATCAGCGCCAATAGGCTGCCGGAGAGCAGATGGCCGAATTGTCTTTTTCGCATCGATGATTCCGCTGAACCCGTCAAGCAACCGCGACTATGCGTCGATTCGGCGGTTTGCCGAATTAATTTCGTCGTTCGTTTGCCCGTACTTTCGAACGAGGCTAACGCGACGTGCATGGCGCGCCGCCGCCGTTTACGCCGTCGTATTCTCCTTTTCCGCCGTGTCGTGCGGAACGTCGTCCAGGCCGAGGCTTTCCAGCTTGCGGTAGAGCGTCGATCGCCCGATTTTTAGACGGCGCGCAACCTCCGACATTTGCTCGTGGTAATGCGCTATAGCGAAGCGGATCGCTTCCCGTTCGATCTCTTCGAGCGGCCGCACTTCGCCCTGTGCGTCGGTCAGCCGCAGCGTCGGTGAGGTCGATTTGGTGGCATTGTGCCCGGACAGGTCGGCGGCGTTGCGCACGTCCGGCCAGGCGGCGGCAATGGCCGGGGAGGGCTCGATCATCGGCTGCGCGGCAAGCGCGTCGGGCCCGACCTGGGCGGCTACTTGGGGAAACTCATGGACGCCGATCTGCTCGCCGTCGGTGAGCACGACCGCGCGGAAGATCGCATTCTCGAGCTGGCGCACATTGCCCGGCCAGCGATAGGCCGTGAGCAGCCGCAGCGCCCCGGCCTCGATCCCGCGCACGCGCTTGCCTTCCTCGGCCGCGAGACGGGCGAGGAAATGGCGGGCGAGTTCGGGAATGTCCTCCGGCCGCTGCCGCAGCGGCGGCACCGAAATCGGAAACACGTGCAGGCGGTAGAACAGGTCCTCGCGGAAACGGCCGGACTTCACGTCGGCGATCAAATCGCGGTTGGTGGCGGAGATGATGCGCACGTCGACCTTGATGTTCTTGCGTCCGCCGACCGGCTCGACCTCGCCCTCCTGCAGCGCGCGCAGCAATTTGACCTGCGCGGCGGGCGGCAATTCGCCGACCTCGTCGAGGAACAGCGTGCCGCCGTCGGCCTCGATGAATTTGCCGGTATGCTTGTCGGTGGCGCCAGTGAAGGCGCCCTTCTCGTGGCCGAACAAAATCGACTCGACCAGATTCTCCGGCATGGCGCCGCAATTGACCGCCACGAAGGGCTTGGTGCGGCGTGCACCTGAGCCGTGAATGGCACGCGCGATCAACTCCTTGCCGACGCCGGATTCGCCTTCGATTAGCACCGGGATGGCCGACGCCGCGGCCTTTTCGGCCGCGTGCAGCACCAGGCGCATGGCGTCCGAGCGCGTGATGACGTCGGAGATGCCGAGCGTCCCGTCGCGGCTGCGTTTGAACCGCTGCAATTCGCCCGCCAGCGCCTTGGTGGCGAGCGCGTTGCGCAGCGACACCTGCAGCCGTTCCGGGCTCGCCGGCTTGACCACGAAGTCGGTGGCGCCTGCGCGCATGACCGACACAACATTGTCGATGCCGCCATGGGCGGTCTGCACGATGACGGGAATGTCCAGGCCGGCCTCGCGCATGCGCGCCAGGACGCCGAGGCCGTCGAGGTCGGGCATCACCAGATCGAGCACCATGCAGTCGACGCGTTGCGTCCCGCCGAGCGCCCGCAAGGCCGCGTCGCCGCCTTCGGCGACGCGCGCCTGATATCCGAAGCGCTGGACCATGGCCTCGAGCAGCCGGCGTTGGACGGGATCGTCGTCGACGATGAGCACGGTTACGGACATTGGACCTCGCAACGCACGGCGGCTGTGCCGATTTGGTGCAATGTGGCCGGTCCGGCTTAATGGGCTGTTAAGACCGCTCAACCGGAAAGGCTCGGCGGTCCAGAGGGATAGCGTGCCGGTTTTACAATTTATCGCCCTTCAGTTTTACAATTTGGTTCACGACACGTTCACGCTTGGCATTGCCGCGCCGGGCTAGGGCCTCCTGGTCGACCTGCTTCGAATAGCGCATGACCATCGCCAACGACATGCCCAATTGTGCGGAGATCTCTTGGTGCTCAAGGCCGTCTAGCCGTCGGTCGCAGACTGCCATCGCGCGCAAGCCATGGAGCTTGATCGCGCCGAAGCTTGCAAGCTCTGGCGTTCGAGCAACAAACTGTTCAAGCAGATCGCCGAGCCCACTTCCACTCATTGGATCGCCTCGCGCCGAGACGATCCAGGGGCCGGTATCGGAGCATGACCAAGAATCTATCTCAGCCAGTTCAGCTTTTCTAAGCGGTATGAAATGCCGCCGATCGCGAAGTTTGCCGATGGTGATCTCAAGTCCATCATCGCGACGGGTCTTGCGGCCGAAGCGAACAAGATCAGATCGCCGTTGGCCACACGCACGCCCGAGAATCGCGGCACAACGAATTGCCTCAGGTGCGCGCTGCACGACGATCTCATAAGCAGCTTCGGGCCAAGGCCGCGCGCCCTTGACGTCGGAGATCTCGATTGGCGTGACATCAATCGCGGGATTCCGATCGTGGTAACCGCGTCTGATGCCCCAGGCCATTAGCGACCGCAATATCGTGACCAGGTGGTTCGCCGCCACGGGGGTCGACGCGTATTGATCACGCAGCGCATAGATTCCCACGGCGGTTAAGCCGGAGACCACGAGTGCGCCCCATGCGCGCTCGACGCGGTCGAGATAGATCAAATAATCCCGCCGCGTATTCGGCCGCAGTCGGTTCCACTCGGCCGATGTTTTGAAATCGCGAATTAGCGCTGCGAATGTGCCGGCCTTGACGGCCTCGGGAGCCGCACCACGAGCACCATTAAGGTTTGCCCAAAATTCCGGCGCCGTCGGATCAATACCAAGCGGCACACGCTCGCCGGCAGCTTTCGTTCCCCGTCCTGGCGCGAAGTAATAGTAGGCCTGACCCTTTGAAACGACACGGTGCACGCCCGTGGGAAGATTAATGACGCCGCTTCTTTTCCGCTTGCGCATTCAGGCCCTCCACGCCGGTGACATAGGGGTCGCGCGGGACATCGGATTCGCCATCATTACGGCTGAGCCAGCCTTCAACGCGGTCCCATTTCCATCGCGGCATCACGCCGCCGATCTTGTGATCGGGCGGCGGAAGCTCACCGCGGGCGACCATCGCATCCCAGGTTTCTGGCGAAATGCAAAGTTCGGCCGCACCCACCTCGCGCGAGACGTAGGTCGGCGTGCGAGCGGGGAGCGGAAGCTCTGAC
Organism: Hyphomicrobiales bacterium; assembly: GCA_003152455.1. Taxonomy (GTDB): domain Bacteria; phylum Pseudomonadota; class Alphaproteobacteria; order Rhizobiales; family Xanthobacteraceae; genus Pseudolabrys. Next base: position 4,504 of record PMAF01000157.1, on the reverse strand, counting down.
TTGGGTTTAGTCACATCCGACACCACGTTATTGATGTGCCTGACCATGCCCACGATGACTGTCGATCACGATCTTGCACGTCTCGCCTTTCACTGCGGCCCGGGCAGGGCGCCGACACATAGCGCACGGCAGTCGCGATAGACGGCGGCGAATATCACGCCGACTGGCACAACGATGTACGAGACTTCGGGTTCAAACTGTCCCTCGAAGGCGGCGTCGTTCAGACGGAGGTGAAGATTCCAACAACCCTGCAGGTTCGCAATTCCGGCGAACACGCGAAGGGGCTTCCCGAGCTCGACGCTCCGCGCAACGGCAAACATCCATCCATCATCGGCCAAGACTCGGGCGATGTCGGACGAGATGGTGGCATTATTTTTCGGCTTGGCGGCCTCGGCCAGCGCCGCCATTTCATTCCCGTGAGACGGTCCGAACACCACGTTTTCGCCGATGAGACGCATCAATTTCGCCTCGAAGATCGTCACCACGGAAAAGTGCAGGCGGCTGCGGATATCGACCCGCACTTTGAGCGCGGGGCGAATAAGGCGGCGGCCGATCCACAGCTTAATGATCTTCGGGTCAAGGCCGCTCACCTTGACGAGGTCCGCGCGAGAGAACCGCGGCGCATGGATGTCGAGGTTTTTTTGCATTTTCATCTTGTCCGGACCGGCTGGATCAGTTAGGTGTCACGGTATCGCCGTGAACCCTAACTGTCAACCGAAGATCACATGCCCGATCGTAAGCTCCGACTCGCCATCAACCGCCAGCTCATCGGCAAGAACGAAGCCGGTGACCGCCGGCTGTTCGTTGATGGATGGCAAAACGTCGAACTGGCGGTAGCCGAGCTAGCCAAGCTCTTCATCGACGGCATCGCTTTCACGGCGCAGCTCAGCGGTTTGCGTAAGACGGCCAATTTCCTTGCGTCCGACGTCGTCACGGTCGACATCGACCGCGGCATGACCGTCGAGCAGGCTTTGGCGCACCCGCTGGTGGCGGCGCACGCCGGATTGGTCCACACGACCTCGTCGCACACTGAAGAAGCGCCCCGCCTGCGGGTCGTTTTTCCGCTCGCCCAGACCATCACTGATCCGCGCGAGATGCGAGCGATCCAGCGCTCGCTAGCGTTTCGGCTCGGCGGCGATCTCAGCGCGACTGACCCTACGCGAATCTTCTTCGGAAACCGCAACGCGCAGACCTGGGTATTCCCGGACCGCTGTCTCACCGTCGAGATGCAAGAACAACTGATCGCCCAGTCGGAGCGCGCCATCACCCGTGGCGGTGCCATCATGGCGCGGCCCGCGACGCGATCTGCCCTACGGCTCGATCCAAACCAACTGGTGACGCTCGCGGGTGGCCAAGTGATCGCCTTGTCGAGGGTCGGGGGCAAAGCGCAGCTCCATTGCCCGTTCCACGCCGACAAACACGCCAGTGCGTTTGTCGTTACAAGCGAAGCCGGCGTGCGCGGCATTCACTGCATGGCGTGTCGAGATTCCTTCTGGCCCGCGGACGTGCCCGATGCCATGGATTTATTTTCCTTCGACAGCGCCGTGGTGCAGGCCCACGCCGCGCACGGCGAGAACGTCTGTCAGACCCGCTTCCCTTCCTTGCGCGGATTCGACGGCCGCGCGAACATCACGATCGTCGAGCAGGGAACAGGCCTCACCGCGTTGATGCCAGGCCTCACGTTTGTGAAGGCGCCGAAGGGGGTCGGCAAGACCGAGGCGCTGAATCACCTGCTGCCCAACGTGAAGACCGCCATTGTGATCATGCACCGGCGGATGCTGTCGCGCCAGGCCTGCCGGCGGCTCGACATTCCTTGCTATCTCGAGGTCGACCATCTCGATCATAACCAGATCGGTGTCTGCTTCGACTCCCTCGTGCGCATGCCCCCTAGGTCAACCTTTAAGCTCGTCGTCATCGACGAGGTCGAGCAGGTGCTCGCCCATATTCTCAGCTCCACGATAAGTGGTGATAGCCGGATCGTGCTGTTCCGAAAGTTCATCGGACTGCTTCGCACCGCGGATTCCGTCATTGCCATGGACGCCGATATCGGCTGGGCATCCTTCGTCACGCTTACGCGGCTGATGACTGGGGTCATACCAAATCCAGAGCAGGGCGACCTTTTTCGGGACCGGAGCAGCACAGTGCGGCTCTTGATGAACGTATCGAAGCCCGGTGATGGCAAATCGGTCGAGCTCTACACGTCCAAGACGCAGCTCGTGGCCGAGCTCGTCGATGCGCTGGCTAAAGAAAAGCGAGTCTTTGTTGCCGCCAACACCAAGGCCTTCGCGGAAAAGATCGATACCCTGGTAGCCGAGAAACTGCCGAGCTGCCGGCGATTGCTGCTCACAGCTGACACGGCCTCCGGTATGCAGCAGAAGGAGTTCCTCGAGACACCGGCACAAGCAGCGCTGAAGTACGACGCGATCATCACGTCGCCGGCGGCCGGCACGGGGCTGGACATCACGTTCGCTGGTTGCGCCGTCAAGATCGACGTGGTGTTCGGATTCTGCGAGGCCGACGTCGTCACCCACTGGGACTTCGACCAGCACATCTCGCGGGTGCGCCAGCCCGGCGCCGTAAAGGTTTGGATCAGCCCGCAGCGGTTCCACTACGAGACACACGCCGACGTGGTTCGGCGGGACCTACTCGACGGCATCCTCAGGGCGCACGTCATCTTGGGTAGCGGCGACGGCGAGAGGCCCGATCGCATCGATGACGACCCGCTGGTTGAGATGGCCACTATGGTGGAGGCGCAGAAGCGTTCGTCGAAGAATAACATCCGCAAGAACTTCATCGCCCACAAGAAGGCGCAAGGATTCGCCATGGTCGAGGTCGAGCCGGTCGAGGAAGCGAAAGCGGAGGGCAGCGAGCTGCTCAAGTTGGCGCGCTCGATCGGCGAGAGAGAGTACGCCCGCCGCATCATGGCCGCCCCGCCCCTGGGTCGCATCAGCTACCTGAGGATCCGCGAGGCCATCGAAGCCGGCGCCACGGTCTCGCAGGACCAGCGATGGTCGCTTGAGCGAAGAAAAATAGAGGGCTTTTACCGTGAGCAGATCAGCGTCGATCTCGCCAAGCGCGATGACCGTGGCAGGTTTCGCGGCCGCGTTAAGCTATTCGAATCGCTTACGGCCGTGCTGCCCCAGCCGCCGGCGGCTGCTCTGCCCAAGCAGAGCGCGGTGATCTACGACCTCGATCACGTGATTCGGCTCATGCGGCTGTTGCTCGAGGCGACGCCGCTCGTCAGGGACGGGGCGTGGGACCGAGATGCCATCTTCTCCGGCGAGGACCTCGACGCATTCTGCGACATCGTCGAGAAACATAAGCGCGTCTTTGAGATGCAGATGAAGAGACAAGTGCGCCGAGACTTGCGCGCGAAGCCGGTGTTGCAGTTGCGTCACCTGCTGCGCATGCTCGGACTGGGGCTCGACCTCGCCCACACCAAGAAGGCTGGCACGATCAAGCGCTATTTCTATCGCATGGATCCCGCTCCGCTTCATCTGCTGGGCGAGATTAGGCGAAGAAGGGCATCGATCGACCCGGGCGACTTTTTGCAGCGACTGTACGGCGAGATTCCCGATGAGGACGATGACGCGAGCGACTTCTTCGGCGCGTAACGACCGCCATTGTCCAAACGGCGCGCGGGCGGGACCAACAAGGGGATAACAAAAAGAGAACGTGTGATGATTTATAATAGAAGACCCTCACTTATCCCCCCGGCCGCGAATCCGCCGAAACCTGAATCAGTCTCGAACAACGCCGGCGACCCTGCGGAGGCAGCGCGCGATGTGGCCCCCGCCGACGTCAATCCTGCCGACCACGCCGGCGCGCCGGTCGCCAATTGCTACACAAGGAAGACGCCGGTGACCTCAGCCTTGCTCGAATACTTCCGTGATCAGCCGCCGCCGAGCGATCAGCTGGTCATCGATCCGCTGAGGGGCGACGACGACTTCGCTCGCTTCATAAACGCGATGCAGCTGCGCAACGAGGCGGGCGAGATCAGTGCCATGGGCTTCGTTCGGTTCTCCGAGACTAAGAACGTGATCTCAGCCTTAGTCACCGGATGGATCTCTTCCCGCCGCCGCGATGCGGACCTCGCGCGCCTCATCACCGAGATCGAGCACATCCGAGACTTTAGGAAGACGCTGCGTGTCGCTAGGCGGCGCGGTAACGTCATCGAGGAGGGGGTCAGGGATTGGACCCGAGGTAAGCTAGCTGACCTGCGGCGGGAATATGAGCGCGGCTCGATCGAGGGTATCTGCGCCGTCGTCTATGGCGTCGACGGGGCGACGCGACTCTTCAGTAAGAGCACCCTTTCGATACCGAAGACGCTCATGGCACTCGATTGTCTTCGAGGGCTCCCCTCTTACAATTACAACTCCTCTCGCGGCGGCTTTATCACCAGCCAGAGCTCGCGCTTCAACGATGCCAATCCCGACCATGAATCTTCTGACGACGCCGCGTGATGATGTCCCCGCCGCACGCGCTAGTGGATGGAATCTAACAC
>PMAF01000218.1 GCA_003152455.1 Hyphomicrobiales bacterium | reverse complement strand
AGGTCGAACTTGACGCAGCCGCCGAGCACGATCAACAGCACGCCCGCCGACATCGTGGCATAACGTGAGCCGACGCGCGTCGTGCGCAACATGCCAATATTGTCGGGATACACGATGGTGCTGAAACCACCGACGAGGCCAGCCAGTACGCCCCCCAAGCCGATGGCAAAAATGCCCTGTGACATGCGCGAGGAGCTGATTGTCTGCCCGCCCCAGTCGCCGACCATCTGGTAGAGCGCCATCGAGCCGACACTCGCCGGCAGCAGGACCAGCAGGAAGACGATGACAAGGTCCGTCTGTACCGCGAAGCCGAACGGAAACACTTGCGGCGTGACTAGGAGCGGCGCGTCGGCGACCGCGGCAAGGGACACTGGGCGGAAGATCGCGTAACCGATCGTGCCGGCGGCGAGGCCGATCAGGATCGCGGCGCGGCGGAACTTGCCGCCCCATAGGCTGACCCCGATCAGCACCGCGACGGCGAGTGCACCGGCCAGAAGATTGACCAATGGAAATCCGGGGCTTTGTGGCAGGCCGATCCAGCCTGGCAGCGCGACATTGGCGACCTGGATCATAATGAAGATGACGATCATGCCGGCGATGATCGGCGCGCGCAGAAAACGCGAAAACAGGCCGATGACGCTAAAGCCGCGGATCGGTACGGTAAGCACACACCAAATCAGCGCTGCAATGAAGAACGAGCCATAGGCAACGCCAAGACCGCCGCCCTGTAGATGGCCGACGACGAGCAAGCTCGCGAAACTACCTGCATAAGGACCCTGAATGACCGGCAACCGCAGCAACAGCGTCGATTGCAGAATGGTGACGACACCACAGACCGCGAAGGTCATGCCGTAGAGATAGGCGATCTGCGCCGGAACGAGGTGGAAGGAACGGCCAAGGATGCCGGGGAACACGAACATCCCGGTCATTCCAAATATATTCTGAAGGCCGAGGATCAAAAGTTGATCATAAGACAGCTTCTCGTCGATCGCGACGTCGAAGATCTTTTCGTGCGGTGTTTCGCTGCGCTGCAGCCCTTGAACGGTCATAAGGTGTTTCCCCTGTGCATGCTCCGGCTTATGCCTACCATGGTCACGTTATTGGACCAGAATTCCCCGGATGGTTCTCGAACCGGCGCGAATATTCGGGTCTTTCCCTCCTTCCCGTAAGACGCACGCGGGGTGTGGAGGCTACCAGCCTCTTGGGTTGCAAATACACGCCGAACACTGACTTCGCCTCTAGCCCGGCCCGTCCGATTATTATCCTGCGGATATTCCTATCTGACGTGAAGCGTCTATTGCGGCGTGCGCTTTGGCATGCGACCGCGACAAGCGACAATGATCCGGCAAGTCCGCAGTGATAGCTGCCTTATTCAAAGACCTCACGACCGCCGCCGGCACGTCCTTGACGACCTGCAGGCGGTCGTGACCAGAATTGTGGCCGCACGCCACCGCACTCCGTTGGACTTCATGCGCTTGGTCTGCCGCCCTCTTCTCGGGTTTGACATAGGTTCGGCTTGGTCCAGCAGCTTCAGTGCGTGGGGTGTGACAGGAATTTCCTTTGGTATTCTGTTGGTCTGCCGCTGGTCTCGCAGGTACGCGTTGGTCTTGTTGGTATTTGCAGGAAATCATCGAAACACTTGAATGCGGCCTGTGATGTCTGAGGAGGTGCGTGGCCTGAAAGGCATCCTCCGGACTGACGTTTCCGTCACTCGCTGGCCTGAAAGCATTTTTGATGCGCGGTACCCTGCAGCCTGACGGCTGGGCGAGCTCCTACAGAGGTGCCGTCAGAACGATATGCCGGGGAAACTGGCGGTCGGGTGACGACCGAGCTGGTTGACGCCGCCCAGCCGTTTGGCAGCCCGTTCTATCCTATGCCGCGCTCGCCGGTGACAAGCTGCCATCACTGAATCGGCAAAATTACCACCCGGCGTTAGCCCAATTGGCATTACCGGAACCAGTGCATGTCTGGGGAAGCGCGTGGCCACCCTCCAGCGTAACCCTTCCGAGATATCGTTGGGCTGAAAATATTTTTGATCTCCGGCGCCCTGCAGCCAGACGGGCTGGGGAAGCTCGTACAGTGGTGCCGTCAGAACGGGATGCCGGGACGTGGCGGTCGGGTGACAATGGCGCTGACAGACGTTCCCCAGCCGCTTTTCAGCCCGTTCCATCCCATGCCGCGTTCGCCGGTGACAGGCGGCCATCACTGAACCGGCGAACTTGCGCCGAACTGCACCGCATTTACCCTCCATTGCGGAGCGCATCCATGCGGGGCAACGATATGCAGCCGCACCTGCATCAGTCGCCGTTGCTAACGCGCCAGTTTGAGGATCACGGCTTGCGCTCCCACGCCGCCTTGAAATCCGTCAGGGGCGCGTTTCAGAACAAGCATGGGGTCAGCTTAGCGGTGATTACAGCCACGACCTAGACGCCAAGCAGCGTGCTCACGCATGTGGCCGAGGGCCATTGATGCTGGCGACCCAGCGATGTCCGCTTCTCTTGCCCAATAACATCCAAAATGTTGCGGCGCGGCGAAATGACGCTTCGTGCCAAGCTGCCATTGCCTCACGCAATTCCTTTGCCGCCCCGACCCGGCAATTTATTTATGTGGGCTTGTCGGGATAGCTGCAAATAGGCAGTCTGCTCAGCGAACGACCAGTTCGCTCCAGGTCTCGGGATGCCTGGATACCGGGGAAACACGACATGGAACAGCCAAGAGCACGGCCCAGCATGGGTCGCTGGTACATATTGGTACTGATCAGCCTGATGTACCTCATCACCTATCTGGACCGGGTGAACATCTCGACCGCGGCGCCGGTCATCAGCAAGGAATTTGGTTTCGACAAGATCACCATGGGCGTGATCTTCAGCGCTTTTGTCTGGGCCTATGCCCTGTTTCAGGTTCCCGGCGGCTGGATCGGCGACCGTTTTGGGCCACGCAAGGTTTTGACGACGATCGTCGCCTATTGGTCGGTCATGACCGCGGCGACGGCCGTGGCCTCCGGCGCTACATCGTTCATTGTGCTGCGGTTCCTATTCGGCGTCGGCGAAGGCGGCGCGTTTCCCGGCGCAACGCGAGCGATGCAGATGTGGTATCCGAAGCATGAGCGCGGCTTCGTGCAAGGTATCACCCACAGCGCGAGCCGCCTCGGTGCAGCCATCGCGCCGCCTTTTGTCGTGCTCATCATAACGACGCTGGGCTGGCGGTCAGTGTTCTATATCTGCGGCGCGGTCGGCTTGGTGTGGTCGGTGTTGTGGTACTTCGCTTATCGCGATCTACCGGAAGACCATGCGCTGGTGAACGCGGACGAACTTAAATATATCCGCGGCACCGACGCGCAAGGCAATGCGATCAGCATCAAAACCGACAAGAAGCCCAGCGTGCCATGGGGAACGATGCTGCGATCTCCCAATATGTGGGCGATCATGTGCGCTTATTTCACCTATGTGTATTGCCTGTGGATCTTCCTGAGCTGGCTGCCCTCCTATCTGGTGGAGTTCCGGCATTTCACGCTGATCAAGGTCGGCCTGTTCGCCTCGCTGCCGCTGTGGGCCGGCGTCGTCGGCGATACCGTCGGCGGTCTGGCGACCGACTGGCTATTGGCAAAGACCGGCAACATCAAATTCGCCCGCCGCGCGGTGGCCATCACCGGCATGCTGGGCTGCGCGGTATTCATCGTGCCGGCCGCGATGACCGAGAATGCCTATACCGCGGTCTATTGCCTGACCGCTTCGATGTTCTTCCTGGAATGCACGATCGGCCCGTCTTGGGCGGTGCCCATGGATATCGGCGGCGAGCACTCCGGGACCGTATCCGGGATGATGAACATGGCTGGAAACATCGGCGGCGCGCTGTCGCCGCTGGTGTTTGGCGTGCTCGTCCAGTTCGGCTCCTGGCAGGCGCCGTTCATCGTCGCTGCCAGCCTATTGGTGCTGGGTTCGGCGGTCTGGGCGTTCTGGCTGGATCCCAGCGTCTCGGTTGTCGATAAGCACTATCCCCCGACCGCAGCAAAAGTCGCCGCTGGTTGACAATTTTAGACTACTTAGCTGAGAGCTGAGAGTGGAAACACTCTTCGTGCATCGAATAGGGGATCATTTGGGAAACGTCGATCACGGGAGTTAGATCATGAAACACGGGTCAAAAATGGCAATCATTGCGGCCGGCACATTGGTCAGCGCGTCGACAACTTGGGCGGATACGTTACCGACGCATCGCATTCCCGCGGCGCTCGCGGTCGAAGCGGCGAGCGAGGCGGTCGCGGTCTGTGCCAAGCAAGGATTCCGCGAAACCGTGGAGGTTCTCGACGCCGACGGCACGACTATCGTGACATTGCGCGGCGACGCTGCCGGTATCCACACGCTCGATAGCGCGCACGACAAAGCGTACACTAGCGTTTCTTTCAAGAAAGACACGCTTGCCTTGGCCGAAGTTGCTCAACTTGCGCCACTCGGTAAGTTGCCTCACATTATGTTCGTTGGCGGCGGCGTGGTGATCAAGATCGGCGACGAGGTCATCGGCTCCATCGGCGCAGCCGGCGCGCCCGGGGCTAAGCTCGACGATGCCTGCGCGCACGCAGGGCTCGACAAAATCCGCGATCGGTTGAAGTGACGCAAGGGTCAAAGACGGCCTATCTGGCCAAGGCCGCCGCCCTTGTTTGTCCGCTTCTCTAATCGGCCGGTTGGGGTCAAGCACTTTCAGACTATCCACCACTGCAGTGTCGGTGTCGCTCACGGGCTCGTGCTTCTCTTCGGAATCGGCACCAAGGCCCTTGTATGGGGCTTTTTTAGTCAAGA
>PMAF01000137.1 GCA_003152455.1 Hyphomicrobiales bacterium | reverse complement strand
ATACACGCTTTCCAAGCGTGCGCCTTCAGCCACTCGGCCACCCCTCCTCACCAGCTCTCGCAAACGCGTCCGCCTTCTTACACAAAGGCGCGCGCGGGGCGCGCGCTAATGCGCCTTCAGGCCACTCGGCCGCCCCTGCTGATTGCCAGCTGATCGCTACGTCATGCCGACGCGGGCGGCCTTTTTCAAGCTCCAAGGATGCTTCTTCGCTGATCGAGCAACCCGGCGGAAATTATATGTTTTAGTATGTTTTTATTACAGACATTGACCGATTAAGTAATAAAGGCGCAAAATATCCATTACGTACCGTTGCGGCCGCGGCAGGCAAATAACTTAGAAATCGAAATGACGGGTGACGTTTCAGCCCTGCAATTGGTGCTCACCGGCGATCCCGGGCTGTTCGCCATTGTGCGGCTGTCGTTGATCGTGAGCCTGAGCGCCACGCTGTTTGCGGCGCTGATCGGCGTGCCGATCGGCGCGTTGATGGGTCTCGTCCGTTTTCCGGGCCGCGAGGCGGCCATCGTCGTGCTCAACGCCATGATGGGACTGCCGCCGGTGGTGCTGGGGCTGGCGATTTTTCTGGCTTTGTCGCATTCCGGCCCGCTCGGAGACTGGGATCTACTGTTCACGCCGCAGGCCATGGTGATCGCGCAAACCATTCTGGTCGCTCCAATAATCGCCGCGCTCACGCGCCAAACCATTGAAGACTTGTGGATCGAATATCGCGACGAGTTGGCGGCGATGAATGTCGGGCCCGCTCGCCGGATCGTGACGCTGGTCTGGGACGCGCGATTTTCCCTTGTCACAGCGCTACTTGCGGGTTTTGGCCGCGCCGCGGCGGAAGTCGGCGCCATCATCATCGTCGGCGGCAATATCGACGGCTTCACCCGCACCATGACCACGGCGATCGCGCTGGAAACCTCCAAAGGCGACCTGCCGCTCGCCATCGGACTGGGCATGGTGCTGATTTTCATCGTGGTTTTGATCAACGCGCTGGCCTGGGGCGCGCGCCGCGCCGGCCAACGCTACGCGGGATGACCATGCGCGCGCGCGCCTCGGAACTGCCCGTAATGTTCTCAGAAGTCGCGATCGTCGCCGGCGAGGTGACGATCCTCGACGGCATATCGCTTGTTCTTCTGGCCGATTCTGCTCCCACTGTTCTGATCGGCCCGAACGGCGCCGGCAAGACGACGCTGCTGCGCGCCGCCATGGGACTTATCCCCGTTTCGCGCGGACGAATTACCTGGGGCGGACGCGACACGGCTGCGCCCGAGCGGCTCGCCATTTTGTTCCAGCGCCCGGTCATGCTCCGCCGCAGCACGGCGGGCAATGTCCGCTACGCGCTCGCTGCGGCCGGCGTGCCGCGCGCCGCGCGCAACCAACGTGCGGCCGAGCTGCTCGCTTTGGTCGGCCTCGAAGGACTCGAACGCCGCCCAGCGCGCCGCTTATCGGGCGGCGAGCAGCAGCGGCTGGCGCTGGCGCGCGCGCTGACGCGCGATCCGGCGGTGCTGTTTCTCGACGAGCCGACCGCCAGTCTCGACCCCGCCGCCACCAAGGCAATCGAGGACATCGTGCGCGCGGTCACCGCGCGCGGCGTCAAGGTGGTGATGTCGACCCACGACCTCGGCCAGGCCAAGCGTCTGGCTGGCGACGTCGTGCTGCTGCATCGCGGCCGTCTGATCGAAAGCGGCTCGGCGTCCGAATTTTTCGCCCATCCGCGCACGCAGGACGCGCGGACGTTCATCGCCGGTGAACTGCTGGTCTAGACAAAAACACGAACAGGAGGATTCCCATGCTTAACCGCCGCACTCTCATTACCGCCGTAGCACTCGGCGCGCTCGTCGCCGCCACGCCGCCCGCGTTCGCGCAGGACAAATCGATCGTGGTCGCCTCGACCACCTCAACGCAGGATTCCGGCCTGTTCGAATATCTGCTGCCGCTGTTCAAGAAAAAGACCGGCATTACCGTGAAAGTGGTGGCGCAGGGCACCGGGCAGGCGCTCGACACCGGCCGGCGCGGCGATGCCGATGTGGTGTTCGTGCACGCCAAATCGGCGGAATTGAAATTCCTCGCCGAAGGCCAAGGCGTGAAGCGCTATCCGGTGATGTACAACGACTTCGTGCTGATCGGGCCGAAGAGCGATCCCTCCGGCATCAAGGGCATGAAGGACGTCGCCAAGGCGTTCACGACGATCAAGGACAAGAAGGCCGGCTTCATCTCGCGCGGCGACCGCTCCGGCACCCATATCGCCGAACTCAATCTCTGGAAGGCGTCCGGCATCGATATCGAGAAGGACAAGGGACCCTGGTACAAATCGATCGGCCAGGGCATGGGCGCCGCGCTCAACACCGCCGGCGCCGGCAATGCCTACGTGCTGTCCGACCGCGGCACCTGGATTCATTTCAAGAACAAAGGCGATTTGCAGATCCTGGTGGAAGGCGACAAGCGCATGTTCAACCAATACGGCGTGATGCTGGTGAATCCGGCCAAGCACCCGAACGTGAAAAAAGAACTCGGCCAGCAGTTCATCGACTACTTGATCTCGCCGGAAGGACAGAAGGACATCGCCAACTATAAGATCAACGGCGAGCAGCTGTTCTATCCGAACGCCAGCGATCCCAGCGCGTGACGTTGGTGGCGAGCACCGCAACGCAGCGCTTCCCTCTCCCCTTGTGGGAGAGGGTGGCGAGTGCGAAGCGGAGCGAGCACGAGCCGGGTGAGGGGTCTACGCAAAACGCGAGTTTGCCCCCTCACCCGCCTCGCTCTGCTGACGCATTCGCTCGGCACCCTCTCCCACAAGGGGAGCGGAGAAAGAAAGCGCGGACGCTGTTCCCGTATTGCTGCTGACCCTATTCCCCACCATGGCCCTAGCCGACACCGTCCAGCTCTACGCCGCCGGCAGCCTGCGCGACGCCTTAACCGACGCGGCCAAGGCATTCGAGGCCAAAACCGGCGACAAGGTGATGGCAAAATTTGGTGCGTCCGGCCTGCTCAAGAACGAGATCGCCGGCGGCGCTGCAGCGCAAGTGTTCGCATCAGCCAACATGGAACATCCGCAGGCGCTGCATGACGCCAACAAAAGCGGGTCGGTGCTGCGCTCCGCGCGCAACAAACTGTGCGCCCTGGTGAAACCGGATATGCAAGTCGACAGCACGAGCTTGCTCGACCGCATGCTCGACACGAACGTGAAGCTCGGCACCTCGACGCCGAAGGCCGATCCGTCCGGCGATTACGCCTTCGAGGTGTTCCGCAAAGCTGGGGCGATCAAACCGGGCGCGCAAGCCATACTGGAGCAGAAAGCGTTGCAACTGACCGGCAGCGCGAACAGCGCCGCGCCGTCGGCCGGTCGCGCCGTCTATGGCTGGCACGTGGCGGAAGGGCGGGCAGACATCTTCCTTACCTATTGCACGAATGCACTCGCCGCGCAGAAGCAAAACCCCGGCCAGCAGATCGTCGCGCTGCCGGACAAACTCAGCGTCGGCGCCGATTACGGGCTGACTGTGCTTGCCGGAGCGCCGCCGGCGGCAACCGCATTCGCGGATTTTATCGCGTCGGCGGAGGGACAAAAAATTCTCGTGAATCACGGGTTTGCCCCGGGGAATTGACTCGGCTGATTGGGGTGGATTGATCATGGTCCGATTTGGTATTGCCATCGCGGTCCTGGCTGTTCTACTCGGCTCGGCGCGTGCCGAAGACGGCTGCGACAAATTCGCCTGGCCGCTCGCCCACGAGCGCGTCTTGTTCGCGGCGACGGAAAAGCCCAGCGTCAAGGCGGGCGAGACATTCGCGGCAATCCCGAAAGACGCATTCGTGTTGCGCCTGCAAGCGGGCGCAGACGCGGCGTTCGCGATGCCACCCGAACGCAAGCCGAAATCGGAAAAATGGTTCGGCGGTACGGTTCGGCTGCCGGCGTTGGATAAGCCCGGTATCTATCAAGTGACGCTATCCGAGGAAGCCTGGATCGACGTCGTGCAGGACGGCCGCTACGCGCGTTCGGTTGGAAGCAGCGCGCGGAGCGACTGTCCCGGCTTGCGCAAGAGTGTGCGATTCCAGCTCGGCGCCGCGCCGTTCGTACTGCAGTTCAGCGGCGCCGCTTCCGATTCGGTTGCGGTCGCGATCGGCGCGCGCGAGTGACGGACGTGCGCCCTAGCCCTGCGAGATGAACTTGGTGTTCATGTAGGCCTGCAGGCCCTCGATGCCGCCCTCCGAGCCGTAGCCCGACTCCTTGACGCCGCCGAACGGCGTCTCCGGCGTCGAGACCGCGACCGAATTGACGCCGACCATGCCGGACTGGATGGCGTCGCCGATAGCGGCGGCGGTCTTGTCCGACGAAGTGAAGGCGTAAGCCGCGAGCCCGAATTGCAGCGAGTTGGCGCGCTCGACCACCTCGTCGAAGGTCTTGAACGATACGATCGGCGCCAGCGGTCCGAACGGCTCCTCGGTCATGATCTTCGAGTCGTCCGGCACGTCGGTGATCACCGTCGGCTGGAAGAAAAAGCCCTGGTTGCCCTGGCGCGAGCCGCCGGTGACGATCTTGCCGCCGCGGTCCTTGGCGTCGTTGACGAAGCTCTCCATGGCGTCGAGCCGGCGCGGATTTGCGATCGGGCCAAGCGTGATGCCCTTTTCCAGGCCGTCGCCCATCTTGAGGCCCTTGGCGTATTCGGTGAAGCGGGCGACGAACTTGTTGTACGACGCCTCCTGCACGTAAAAGCGCGTCGGCGAGATGCAGACTTGCCCGGCGTTGCGGTACTTGAANNTGTCCGCCGAGCTCCATGGTGGCGCGCTTCATGCCCTTGGCGGCAAGGCCGGCAAGATGCTTGCCCACCGGTATCGAGCCGGTGAAGGAAATTTTCTTGACGATCTTCGACGGGATCAGGTGCTCCGACACGTTGGCCGGCACGCCGAATACGAGATTGAGCACGCCCGCCGGCAGCCCGGCATCGGCGAAGCACTTCACCAGTTCGACGGCGCCGCCCGGCGTTTCTTCCGAGGCCTTGATGATGAGCGAGCAGCCGGCGGCCAGCGCGCCGGCGATCTTGCGGATCGGCGTCAGCGTCGGGAAATTCCACGGCGTGAAGGCGGCGACCACGCCGACCGGCTCCTGCAGTACCATCTGGCGTACGCCCTTCTGGCGGCCGGGGATGACGCGGCCATAGGTGCGGCGGCCTTCCTCGGCGTACCAGTCGATGATGTCGGCGGAGGTGAGCACCTCGGCGCGCGACTCGACGTAAACCTTGCCCTGCTCCTGGGTCTGCACCTTGGAGATGTGATCGCAACGCTCGCGCACCAGATCGGCGGCCTTGCGCATGATCTTGGCGCGGTCATAGGCCGAAGTCGCTTTCCAGACCGCAAAGCCCTTTTCGGCGGCGGCGAGCGCGGCGTCGAGATCGGCGCTCGAGGCGTGCGGCAGAACGGCAAGCACCTTGCCGGTCGCCGGATTGATCACGTCCTCGGCCTTGCGGCCTTCGCCATTGAGCCATTTGCCGTCGATGTAAAGCGCGAGATCGGAATACATGGGACCCTCACTACTCACGGGAAAACTGTCGGCGGTGGATTAGCACTTTCAACCACCCTTTGTCATTCCGGGACAGCCCACCCAAGTCGGTTTTAGCCGACTTAGGATTAGTAAGTGCTGATCTCGGGTAAACCCGAGATCAGGTGGCCGGGCCCGGAATCCATACTCCGCAGCACGGGGGTTATGGATTCCGGGTTCGCCGCTNNCCATGGCGGCGACGTCGTCGGGCTTGCCGGGCTCGCCGGTGATGGTGCCGTGGGTGAGATGATGCGCCGGATTGAGCGAAGTGCGCGGCCGCGTGGTGTGGATCGCGCCGGGCACCACGCAATTGGCGGTGATGTGGTAGACGCCGAGGTCGTGCGCCAGCCCGCGGGTGAAGCCGACGACGCCCGCTTTCGCGGTCATCACATGGGCACGGCCCTTCGAGCCGATATGCGCGCTCATGCCGCCGATATTGATGATGGTGC
>PMAF01000265.1 GCA_003152455.1 Hyphomicrobiales bacterium | reverse complement strand
CCGACCCCAAGGGCGACCGCGTCAGCCTCGGCATGACCGGCAAATTCCTGCCGTACAAATATTGCGGCGCGACGGGGAACGCGTTGGCGTATGGGTTGGTCGTCTCGGCGATCAGAACAAGCGCACCGCTGCACTGCTCATCTCAGCTTGTGAGGCGCATCAGCGGTTTTTGGACGCAAGGCCATTTTGGAGATGAACTGATCAAGGAGCATCGTTACATCTCCAAAAGAATTGTCGTTCTTGATCGGCATTATCGCCCAACGCTCGGCCTACGAACGGCACTTCGGTAAGCAACAGACCCTTTTACCGAGCCCAGCAAAAAAGTGCGCCCGAACGAGATCCTAGGAGACTATGCGCCAGTTCCCTGAAAGGCTGACAATGAAGATGGTTCATAGGACCTTCGTGTGCGGGTACGTGACAACTCACGGAAGAAGCGGACGAACTGTTCGACCGCGCTCAGGGCAGAAGAACCGCAGCGCCCTCGAACCGGCCGGCACGAAGATCCGCGAGGGCATGGTTGGCTTGTTTGAGTGGATAGCTCGTGGTCTTAGTGACAATGCCAATCTCCGGCGCCAAGCGCAGGAAATCGATTCCATCTTGCCGTGTGAGATTGGCGACCGACAAAAGCTCTCGCTCTTCCCAAAGGATCTGGTACGGGAAGCTTGGGATGTCGCTCATATGGATGCCGGCACAAACGACACGACCGCCTTTGCGAACCGCCTTCAGCGCCAAGGGCACCAGATCGCCAACGGTCGCAAAGATGATCGCAGCGTCGAGCGGCCCCGGCGGCATCTCGTCGGAACCGCCTGCCCATGTCGCGCCGAGGCTTCGAGCAAAACCCTGGGTGGCGACATCTGTCGGCCGCGTGAAGGCGAACACCGAGCGCCCCTGCCACTTCGCCACCTGCGCCACGATATGGGCCGCGGCACCAAAGCCATAAAGTCCCAACTTTTTGCCATCGCCGGCGATCACCAGCGAGCGCCAGCCAATCAGACCGGCGCAGAGCAAGGGGGCAAGCGCCGCGTCGCTGCCGACCTCACCGAGCGGGAACGCGAAGCGCGCATCAGCGATCGTCGCCGTCGCGTAACCGCCATCGCGCGTGAATCCCGTGAATATCGGATGATCGCACAGATTTTCCCGATGCATCATGCAATAGGGACAGACGCCGCAAGTGTGGCCGAGCCACGGAATGCCGACACGCTCGCCGATGCGCAGGCCCTCGACCCCGGCGCCGATCGCGTTAATTCGGCCTACGATCTCATGGCCAGGGATAATCGGAATGTGCGGATTGGGCAGTTCGCCGTCGACGACATGAAGGTCGGTACGGCAAACACCACAGGCCCCCACCTTAACCCTTATCTCGCCCGGCCCGGGTTGCCGATCGGGTAGCTCGGTCCATTCAAGAGCGGTCCTAAGCTTTTTCAACACCATCGCCTGCATGGCGTGCTCCCTTGCTTTCTCCGCCGGCTCGTGGACAGCGCGACACGACGAGTCATCACCAGTGCTCTCATCCCGAGCCATAGAGGCGTCGAAACACGCCCGGCAGCAGATCCGGCAGATCCTCGGCTAAGAGGCCCGGCCCGAACCCCGCGGCTGCTGCACCGTGCAGCCACACCGCGGCGGCTGCGGCAAGGAACGGCTCCATGTCTTGCGCAAGAAGTCCGAGCACGATTCCGCTCAGAATATCGCCCGATCCTGCGGTAGCCAATGTCGGCGGAGCATTGGCGTTAATGATCGCCCGACCGTCCGGAGCCGCGATCACCGTATCGCTTGCCTTCAGAACAATAAAAGCTCCGCTGCGGTGGGCGGCGGTGCGCGCGCGAGTGCCCGCCTCTTCAGAGCTTCCCTTGAATTCTTCGTCACAATTATCTCCTTTTCGGCGCGTCTGTCCGACGCAACCCCTTTCATTGCCGTGTTGATTGAAGCTGCTACGGGCGCAGAAATGCGGCCCTGTAGCGTTAACGTAGGAGGCAGATATACATGAAATGATAGGAAAAAAGCCCCACGCATAAGTGGCGGGGCTTCTTGCGAGCCTGGCTGCAACCAGCCGGCCGTCTCCGACTGCCTTCAAGAGCGGCATGCGGTGAGGCTGATGCAGCGCGCTGAGCAGATTGTGTACGAGGCTGGTAATAAACACGGTCTTGCCGGCGCGGCTCAAGCCAGTGACCGCCAGACTGACGGTCGAGCCTTTGATGAGCTCGGCGAGGTCGGGTACACCTGAGAGCCACTCTGAAAGACCCGTCACTGGATGGTCGAACATTCCCTCAAAACCCCAGCAAAGCCGACCACGTCGGAAACCGGCGATCGCATTTAGACGTTGATCTGCGTCAAACAGGCCGTCGTCGCACCCTGTATTTTGTGGATGTAAATACGGGGAGCAGCCTATGCGAGCTTCCACCAATCCAGATTTCAAGAAGCTTCGAACCGAGATGGTCGAAAAGGCCATCTTCGCGCGCGGCGTTCGCTCCGACCTGGTTCTCGATGCCATGCGCAGCGTGCCGCGCGAGTCCTTTCTGCCGCCACGGCTTCAGGAATTTGCTTACGATGACGCGTCGTTGCCGATCGAAGAAGGGCAGACAATCTCGCAGCCTTATATCGTCGCGTTCATGACCGAGGCATTGGCGCTCCGTGGCGGTGAGAAGGTGCTCGAAATCGGCACCGGTTCCGGCTATGCGGCGGCGGTGCTCTCCGAAATTGCCGCTAATGTCTACACTGTCGAACGCCACGGCCAGTTGGCCGAGAAAGCCGCCGCGACGCTGACCGATCTTGGCTATGGCAATGTCCACGTTTTGCACGGCGATGGGACGCGCGGATGGCCGGAGCACGCGCCCTATGACGCGATCATTGTCGCGGCTGGCGGCCCTACGGTGCCAGAATCTTTGAAAGGCCAACTGAAAATCGGCGGCCGGCTGGTGATCCCGGTGGGGGCGGACCAGCGCGCGCAAGAACTGGTGCGGGTGACGCGGATTTCGCAAAACGAATATCGCCGCGAAGACCTGGCCGATGTGCGATTTGTTCCGCTGCTCGGCGAGGAAGGATGGGCGCCCGAGATGGCGGCGCCGGCCCGCGTTCGCCGCGCGCCGGCGACGATCGCCGCCAGCGAAGAACTGCTGGTCAAGACAATTGCCGGCGCAGCCGAACCGTTCGACTCGATCGACACGGCCGATCTTGGTCCGCTGCTTGAACGAATCGGCGACGCCCGCATCGTGCTCCTCGGCGAAGCGACGCACGGCACCTCGGAATTCTACCGGATGCGCGAGCGCATCTCGCGCGAACTGATCGTCAAGAAGGGGTTCCGCTTCATCGCCATCGAAGGCGATTGGCCGGATGCCGCGCGCGTCGACAATTATGTTCGGCATCTCGAATATTCTCCCTCCGAATGGATGGCGTTTGCCCGTTTTCCAACCTGGATGTGGCGCAACAATGAGGTGCGCGATTTCGTCAACTGGCTGCGTTCGCACAATGCCGCGGCTAAGCCCAGGACGCGGGCAGCGTTTCACGGCCTCGATCTCTACAGCCTGTATGTGTCGATTCGCTCGGTTCTGGATTATCTCGATCAGGTCGAGCCGGATGCCGCCAAGGTTGCACGTCAGCGCTACGGTTGCCTGACGCCGTGGCAACGCGATCCGGCGGCCTATGGCCATGCGGCGCTCACCGGCTCCTACCACACATGCGAGCCACACGTTGTGCGCGCGCTCAAAGACCTATTGGAAAATCGCATTGCCTACGCCGAGCGTGACGGCGAACGCTTTTTCGACGCGGTGCAGAACGCTCGCCTTGTCGCCAACGCGGAGCGCTATTATCGAGTCATGTATTATGGCTCGCGCGCGTCCTGGAATTTGCGCGACGAGCATATGTTCATGACACTGAAGAACCTGCTGGCATTTTACGGCAACGGCAGTAAGGCGATCGTGTGGGCGCACAATTCCCATGTCGGCGATTCGGCGGCGACCGAGATGGCCTCGCGCGGCGAGCATAATATCGGTCACTTGTGTCGCCAGGAATTCGGCGACGATGCCTACTTGGTTGGCTTCGGCACCAATAGCGGAACCGTTGCTGCGGCAACCGACTGGGACGGGCCGATGGAGATCAAGAAGGTTCAGCCGGCATTGCCGAAAAGCTATGAGCGGCTATTCCACGCCACCGGACATGCTTGCTTTACCCTGGGCTTGCGCCAGCGCGCCGAGTTGACCGGTGCGCAGGGCTTGGGCAAGCCGCAGCTTGAGCGGGCAATCGGCGTGATCTACCGGCCGGAGACCGAGCGCGCCAGTCACTATTTCGAGGCCGTGCTGCCGCGGCAATTCGATGAGTATATCTGGTTCGACAGCACCCGCGCGGTCACGCCGTTCGACACCGCGGAGCTTGCGGGACTGCCTGATACCTATCCCTTCGGGGTGTGAGCGTTGCCATGCCCGCTTGCAGGGACATTCCTTACGTTCTCGACAAGCTGAACTGGATGCGCGCGGAGCGCATATGGCCCAATGGGCTCCGCTATACCTGGACCGATGCATTCGGCGTCGTGCTGCTGGTTTCGCTTTATGCCGAATTGGGCGAACGGCGCTTCCTGGACGAGGCGGAATGGCTGGTGTCCGAAGTCGACCGGGTGCTCGGGCGCCCGCGCGGCATCCGCATCGGGGAAGCGCCTGACCGGGACGGACAATATTTCCACTACCTCGCGATGTGGCTCTATGCGCTCTCCGTATTGGCGCGCCATGTGCCGGCCTATCAGCGCAAGGGTGTCGATCTCGTGCACCAGATTCATAATGCCTTCGTCGTGCCGGGCCGGGGCGTGATCTGGAAGATGAAGGAGGACTTGAGCGCGCCCTATCCCAGGTACGGTTTCGGCGCGCTCGATGCTTTCGACGGCTATATCTCCTATCGATACCTCGATGAGCATGCCTTGGCCCGTGAGATCGCCGAGATGCGCGCGCTCATCGATGCGAGTGCCGCGGACCTCACCATCACCCAGGATCTCGGCCTCGGCATGATGCTGTGGCTGAGCCATTTTTTCCCGGCAGAGGCTTGGGCCGTGACGCAACGACACCGCAGCCTTGCGGTGCTCGACCATATGTGGCGTGACGATGGATATTTTTGCCCCGAGCCCGATCTCCCAGATATGAAGTTTGCCTTCACCAATTACGGCGTTTCGGTTGGTCTGCAAGCCGTGCAAGCGATGAGCGAACGGGTACCGCGGCTAAATAGCTTTTTCGATTATTATCGGTCAGGCGACGACTACGACCGCGAGGCGATCACCCACGTGATGGCCTGCAGCTCGCATTTTCCCGGCTACTTGATCCGCGGATTTCATGAATGAACCGGCCTTAGCAACCTTTGGGGATTCGGATCAGATTTTCCTCCAACTTTCTTAACCTGGTGCTTTGTTATGGCCTAACGTAAAATTGAAACTCCTGACTGAATTGGTTCATAACAAGGCTGTCCCTACTCAAAATTCTAAATGCCGGAGAAACGCCAGGATTTCTTTGACTTTCGGAGTTTTGAGTAGGGACAACCCGCGCCGGGTCTCAGTATTAGAAGGCTACACCGCCGCTCGCGCCCTTCACGTCCCTGAAACCTCGGGCCAGACAAGCAAGTTGTCTTTAACGGCGCGAACTCCCGGCACCTCTTCGGCAGCAATGCGAGCCGCGGTTTTCTCGATCCGGGAATGGACCACACCCCAAAGCTCCACCGTTCCATCGCGAACAATGACGTTGAGCTGCCAAGGTTTCGTCCACGGCTGCGCGTTCAACTGTGCTTCGACCTTCTCGCGAACCGCAGAGTCAGCCGCCCTTCGTTGTGTGCCGGTCTCTTGGGCTGCGCTTGCCAGCGCCTGAAGTAGATTTGCGCGGCTCACGATACCAATGACCTTCCCATCCTTTACGATCGGCACCCGCTTAATGCCGTTCTTCTCCAATAATGAGGCAATGTCACCGATGGGCATTCCCGACGTGGCGGTGATGACGTTCCGTGTCATCACGTCGGTCACTTTACGGGCATGCGACTTTACGAAGTCGGCAGCAAGCTCCTCGTTCGTTGCAAACATTTTTAGCCACCAGGA
The DNA here is from genome assembly GCA_003152455.1 of Hyphomicrobiales bacterium. Lineage (GTDB taxonomy): Bacteria > Pseudomonadota > Alphaproteobacteria > Rhizobiales > Xanthobacteraceae > Pseudolabrys. The sequence continues at coordinate 4,825 of PMAF01000265.1, read as the reverse complement.
ATGACGCCTCTCGGTGCCTGTCTCGGCACGCCGCATCAGGTCCCCCTCGCTGACGATCCCTAAAAGCTTGCCATCGTCGGCGACGACCGGAACCGCGCTAATGCCGTTGCTGAGCAAAAGATTGGCAACATCGCGCAAGCTCGCATTGGGACCGATCGTAACAACTTTCGGAACCATGATGTCGGAGGCCTTCATGCGCCAATCCCCCCTTCAATTGCCTACGTATATTGAGCCTTGCTGCCTATAATTCACTGATCTTGATCGACACCTTATTCGTGTGCGTCAGCGACACCGAAAAGAACATCTGCAATGGGCGGATCATGAAACGGATATTCCGTGCCCGCAGGCTAGGGCAGCGCGGTGGCCACATCATCAATCCCCAGTGCAGCGAGTTGGTGCGGCACGCCGTCCCCATATTCAATATGGCCATTACCCATGATGCTGACAACCAACCGCTGCCCGTCGCGCCGCGCACTGGCGATCGCCTCCGTGTCCCTGCTCAAAACTCTGCTATCGGTGAAAACTGGTGCCGCAAAGGGCCGCCTGCATGCAATTCCTATCAAAACACACGGCCGCCGCGCGTCGTCGCTGTTCGCTCTCGGTCTGAACACGCTTCGCAAAATCCTTGCCGCCGGAAGTCCTGATCAAATAATCGTCTTCCTCCCCCAACTCCTGTCCCCAAAACTGCCCGTAAAACCCTTGCTCTCTTTGGCCTTTTGATAGGGAGTCGAGTATAAGAAGTAAAAATATCCAATTTATTGCCACGCGGTATGATTTGGATCAAACATGGAAAGAGGCCTATCCTCGTTCTCGGAGGGGCTCCGCGACGAGATTCACGAAACGGCCGCGCCAGCTATGGTTGCGTGGTCGTCCGTTTGCCTTTTCAATCTATAAACACCAGTCGGGATCGCCCGAGAGCTTTTGACAGGCGCTGCAGGTAAATCAGGCGGCAATCGTCGAGAACAAGTCGGTTCAGGTCGGTTGTCGGCTTCGAAACCCTCATCCATTGAATTCGTGATCGCTAGCGATTCAGATCGTGATGGCTGGCTGGTCGCAAACGCTTTCCTTCTCGTCCGCATCCTGTGTGACTGATTCAAATGGCGACAACGGCTTGACGCCTAGAGTCGTCCTGCGCATTGGCTTCCATGTGATCCAGAAAGTTGATACCGTTGACGTCAAGTCGAAACGTATCGAGGAAATATTGGGTTAAACAATGTTTTGATTGGTCCGGCCACGCGGTAGTCATGATCAAGGATATTATCGTCAATCTCGGCCTTGGCGTGCGCGATTACGCTGGCCATTATGCGCTCTCGGTGGCGGAAATCTTTGGTGCACATATCCTCGGTGTTGCTTTCGCCTATGATCCGATAATCCCCGGTTTGGTCATGGGCGGCATTCCGCCGTCATTTATCGATTCCCAACGTGCCGAATCTGAAAAGAAGTCGCGTATTGCGATCGGCCGATTCGAGCAAGCGGCCAAGCGTGCCGGGATTTCGGCCGAGAGCCTTGCCATCAGTACCAGCATTTCCGATGCCTCTGAACAGCTTGGGCGGATGGCGCGGCGCTTCGATCTTGCCGTCGTCGGCCAGCCCGAACCCGAAAAATCGATGCCTGGGGAAGTGTTTGACGAAGCCGTGTTATTCGAATCCGGCCGCCCGGTGATCATGGTTCCGTATATCCAGCAGCAAGGCCTCAAGCTCGACCGCGTCATGGTGTGCTGGGACGGCAGCCGTGCGGCTACTCGCGCAATCGCCGACTCAATGCCCTTCCTGCAGAAGGCCAAGCAAGTCGACATCGTCATTGTTGCCAGCAATCGCGCCAAAAGCGATGAAATTCCCGGCGCCGATCTTGGCCAGCACCTCGCTCGGCACGGGCTAGAGGTCAACGTCAAACGACTAGTAGCGCCCGATATAGATGTGACCTCGGCGGTGTTGTCCTACGCGGCGGATTCCTCCTCCGACATGATTGTGATGGGCGGCTATGGGCATTCCCGCTTGCGTGAATTCGTGCTGGGAGGCGTTACTCGTGGCATCCTCGCGACGATGACGGTGCCAACGCTGATGTCGCATTGACCGAGAGCCGTGTCCTCCTGCGCGACGGAACGCCGGTTCTGATCCGCCGGCTTATGTCGGAGGATGCTACCCTCTATCACGATTTTCTCAGTGATGTGACACCCGAGGACTTACGGCTGCGCTTCTTTGCGTCGATGCACGCGGTGAGCGAAAACCTGATCGATAAACTGCTCCACTACGATCCCGCCCACGCCATGGCTTTCATCGCCGTCGACGACGAGCAGTCTGGGAAGATGCTAGATGCAGTGCGCCTGCACGACGACACAAGCGGAGCGAACGGCGAATTTGCCATTTTGGTGCGCTCGCGGCTCAAGGGCCACGGAGTCGGTTGGCTGCTGATGAAGCACATGATCAAGTTTGCAAAGCACAAGGGCCTAAAGACCGTGCGAGGCCAGGTGCTGTGGCAGAACACCACCATGCTCGCCATGTGCACCGAACTCGGCTTTCACATCACCGACGATCCGGGCGATCCCGGCGTCAAGATGGTGACACTGTCGGTGTGCACCGAACACCCCATTTTGCGATGATCCATCTGTCCGTGACTGACCAATCACGCTGCGATTGCCGCAGCAAAATGGCTAGGCTTTGCAACGGTCTCGATTGGTGGAGATTTTTAATATTCAATTTGCTGATAAGGTCGGCCAATCGAATTGCGTTGCGGTGGTCTCCAAATAGACGGGAAATCATGCGCAACGGCCCAGGAATCTGGGGAATGGCGGGCTTAAGACGCGATCGGAAGACCGAGCCATGACGAAACTCATGCAAAGCTACGTGCATGGCGCGTCGACCGTGCCGCTCATCGGCGAGACGCTGGGCGCGTATTTCGACCGCGCCGTGGCGCGCTGGTGCGACGAACTGGCACTCGTGGCGCGGCATCAGCAGGTGCGCTGGAGTTATGGCGAGCTCGGACGGCGGGTCGACGATCTCGCCGCCGGGCTGCTGGCCTTGGGCCTCGAGCCCGGGGACCGGGTCGGCATCTGGTCGCCGAACAATGCGGAATGGGTGATCACGCAATTCGCCACCGCCAAGGCGGGGCTGGTGCTGGTCAATATCAACCCGGCCTATCGCCTGGCCGAGGTCGAATATGCGCTCAATAAAGTCGGCTGCAAGGCGCTCATCACAGCTGATCATTTTAAGACCAGCGACTATGTCGGCATGCTGCGCGAGCTGGCGCCTGAACTCGACCGCAGCGCGCCGGGCCGTCTTTCAGCGGCGCGCCTGCCGTCGCTGGCCGCGGTGATCCGCATCGGCGCGGATGAGCGCCCCGGCATGTTCCGCTTTGCCGACATCATGAGTGCTAGCGGCGGGCGTCATGCCGGGCGGCTCGGCGAGCTCGCGGCGAAGCTGCAATTCGACGATCCGATCAACATCCAGTTCACCAGCGGAACGACTGGCGCGCCTAAGGGCGCGACCCTCACTCATCATAATATCCTCAACAACGGCTTCTTCATCGGTGAGGCGCAGCGGCTCAGCCCACGCGACCGGGTCGCGATCCCGGTGCCGCTCTATCACTGCTTCGGCATGGTGCTGGGCAATCTCGCCTGCATCACCCATGGCGCGGCGATGGTCTATCCGGGCGAGGGCTTCGAGCCCTTGGCCGTCCTCGAGACGGTCGAAGCCGAGCGCTGCACGGCGCTCTACGGCGTGCCGACGATGTTCATTGCCGAGCTCAGCCACCCCGAATTCAAGCGTTTCGATCTGAGCTCGCTGCGCACCGGCATCATGGCGGGCTCGCCCTGTCCGATCGAGGTGATGCGGCGCTGCGTCGATGAGATGCATATGAGCGAGGTGACCATCGCCTACGGCATGACCGAGACCAGCCCAGTGAGCTTCCAGACCTCGCATGACGATCCCCTGGAGCGCCGCGTTGGCACGGTTGGCCGGGTCCATCCCCATGTCGAAGTCAAGATCGTCAATGCCGAGGGCCGCATCGTGCCGCCGGGCACGCCCGGCGAGCTTTGCACGCGCGGCTATTCCGTCATGCTCGGCTATTGGGGCGATGCCGAGCGTACGGCGGAGGCGATCGATCGCGCGCGCTGGATGCACACCGGCGATCTCGCGACGCTAGACGCGGACGGCTATTGCAACATCGTCGGGCGCCTCAAGGACATGGTGATCCGCGGCGGCGAGAACGTTTATCCCCGCGAGGTCGAGGAATTCCTCTACCGCCACAAAAAGATCGCCGACGTGCAGGTGATCGGCGTGCCCGACCGTAAATACGGCGAGGAGCTGTGTGCCTGGGTGAAACTGAAGCCGGGCGAAACGGCGACGGCGGAGGAGATCCAGGATTTCTGCCGCGGCCAGATCGCGCATTACAAGATCCCGCGTTATATCCACTTCGTCGACGCTTTCCCGATGACGGTGACCGGCAAGGTGCAGAAATTCATGATGCGCGCCGAGACGATCCGCGAGCTGGGGCTAGTCGAGGAAAAAACTGCCTAAGGCGGTTTCGGGCGGCATCGAGCAATTTCGCCCCGGCGCTGCAAGCCGAACGCGCTCACCCGTGCATGCGGATGAGCGCGTCTTTCGCTTGGCAGCAACGTGACGATGAAGGGTCCAGCGCGGATGGTTCCGCCTGATCTCCTTCGGTGGTCTCGAGCTAGCCGCCAGCATGAGGCCGTGTGCATGGACCGCTACGGTTTATTCGTCGTTTAGGCTCTCGAGACAACAGCAGACCAGACGACCAAATTATCGTTTAACGGCACGAACGCCGGGAACCCTCTCGGCGGCGACACGAGCCGCCGTTTTCTCGA
>PMAF01000099.1 GCA_003152455.1 Hyphomicrobiales bacterium | reverse complement strand
CAGAACAGTTTGTCGTCAGCGATCCGTCTATTCGTTCTAAATCACTACCGCACGCATTAGAGGCCGCCTCATCAGTTGGCTGCCTCTTTCATTTCATTGCGGTGGCCTGCACAGATACGTCAAAAAAAGGAGCTTCTGCGCCAGGACCATTCCCTTGGTGGGGTAGGAAGTGGCATTCCCTCGGAGCCGGCGCATGGCGGGGGCGCAAGATGACGGGGCAGGAACGAACTTGAAGAAGGATTGGTGCCGACGAGGATTTCGCCGGCCACCACTGGTTTAGTTTAGCTGGGCGTTGCTAGGCGGCGGCCCTTTTCAAGAGCTTCAAGCCGATCCTGGTCTGGCCAGCAGAAGCTGTCACGATGACGGCGAACGACGTCTTCACCGCCGCCGCGGCCTGCCTAGCTTTCTCCAACACCTGCTCCTTCGTCTCGGTGCTCTCGTAGTTGTATTCGGCCGGTGGGAGCTCGTAGATCGACCCGTCGTTGGCCGTAATTGTCTGCCGGAAAAGTACTGTCCTCCTTAGACTAAGATAGCAACCATCAATTTCACCGCGCTGTCACAAGCTCCAGGAACGAAACCGACATTCTGGACTTGTTCAACAGCGTCCAAACATCAGGTGCACAAATGGCATTAATCGAAGATGTTTTAGAGCCGAACTCAACGGAAACCCCGACCTGCATTTGCGGCAAGGACATGCGCCTCGCGAAAATTCGTGCCGTCGCAGTCGATACCGAGACACGAGATTTCGATTGTGAGTGTGGACACCTGATGAAGTTGATGATTTTGACCGACCAGGTGCTGTCATCTAATTTTGTCAAATCGGCCTGCGCTTTGGCGTGAAACTATATGTTAGATCGGAGTTAGCTGAATGCACGCGCCGGGTGGCAACCGACCATAATGGAGAAAACGGACGCAGTTTATTTTGTCGCATAGCGGACGCGGGCCAGACCGGGGCATAACGTCCGGATAGATCGGCGAAGGTGTCGGTCATCGGCAAGCGTCGATCTTCCGTAACCTGTCATTCTACGAATCCAGTTTCCCGGCCCGCCAAGAGCTTTGCCCTGCCGGTAAATTACCGTGATTGACCAGTGGCGGTCGGTTCCTTTACTGGCCCACAATCACCTACCCCGCGCGTCGGGCGGAACCCGGCCCTCCTAAAATTACGTTGGCGCGGGAACATCCGCGCAAACAATACGTTGGCTGTGCAGCGTCCGCAGCACCGCGCAATGGAACAGAGTAATCGCATGACCGACCAGACGCGGGGCTGGAGCCGCCGCAATCTCCTCGCAACCTCAATCGCCTCGACCGTGTCAGTCACACTTCTGGGTCGGTCGGGAGCTGAAGCCGCGCCCGCGACGGTTCAGACCAATCCGCGCGACCCGGTCAACGTCACGTTGCGGGTCAACGGACGGCAACATCGTCTCTCTTTTGACGTCCGCACCACGCTGTTGGACGCGCTGCGCGAGCACATGGGCCTGACCGGAAGCAAAAAAGGCTGCGATCATGGCCAATGCGGTGCTTGCACTGTATTGGTCAACGACCGCCGGGTGCTGTCCTGCCTGACATTGGCGGCCAGCGCCGATGGTCAGGAGGTCACCACCATCGAAGGTCTGGCGCAGTCCGACGGGAGCCTGCACCCGATGCAGCAGGCCTTTATCGACCACGACGCGTTCCAGTGCGGCTATTGCACTCCTGGCCAAATCTTGTCGGCAGTCGCCTGCGTGAAAGAAGGCCACGCCGGCGTCGACGTCGAGATTCGCGAATACATGAGCGGAAATCTGTGCCGTTGCGCTGCCTATCCGAACATCGTGGACGCCATCAAGCAGGCTAGACCGAAAATGAAAGAGGCCTGACATGCGGCCGTTCCAGTTCGCACGCGTTGAAGACGTCAAGGCCGCCATTCACGCCCACACCGGAGGCGGCCGCGCTGATGACGTCAGCGCCAGCAATTCGCCAAACCAATATCTGGCGGGCGGAACCACCCTGCTCGATCTCATGAAACTCGACGTAATGCGGGCCGCCCGTGTCATCGACATTAACGCTTTGCAGCAGACCAATTCAGGAAAGATCGAATTCAGTTCGAAAGGACTGCGGCTCGGAGCGATGGTCCGCATGGCGCAGGCCGCCGATCATCCGGACGTGCGAAAACACTTCCCAGTGATCGGACAGGCTTTGCAGCTCGCCGCCAGCGCGCAGATCCGCAACATGGCCTCGCTCGGCGGTAACGTGCTGCAACGGACCCGTTGCAGCTATTTTCGCGATACCTCATATCCCAATTGCAACAAGCGAATTCCCGGCTCGGGCTGCGCGGCGCTCGATGGCTTCAATCGCTCGCATGCGGTGCTTGGCGTCAGCGACCAGTGCATCGCCAGCTACCCGGGCGACTTTGCCCAGGCCTTGCTGGCGCTCGATGCGCGTGTCGAAATCGACGGCCCGACGGGCGCGCGCGAAATTCCCTTCGCAGGCCTCCACCGGCCGCCGGGCAAGACGCCGCATCTCGAGACGACGCTCGCTCCGGCCGAACTAATTACAGCCTTCAGCGTGCCGCCGGCGCCGTGGGCACGTCGCTCACTCTTCCTCAAGATCCGCGACCGCGAATCGTATGAATTTGCCTTGGCGTCCGCAGCGGTCGCGCTTGAACTCGACGGCGGCACCGTGAAGCAGGTGCGCATCGCACTGGGCGGCGTCGCCGCGTTGCCTTGGCGCGCGAAAGAAGCGGAAGCCCAACTCACCGGCAGGCAACTCGACGAGCAAACGATCGAATCCGCTGCGACAGCCGCCTTCGCGCAAGCGCGAGCGCGCGAACACAACGCATTCAAAGTCGAGCTTGGCAAGCGCGCGCTGGTGCGTGCGCTCCACCAAGCCGCCGCCTTGGAGATTTGACATGAGCCGCGCCGCACCCGAACCGAAAGCCAATATGGGCAAGCCCGAGCCGCGCGTCGATGGCCGGCTGAAAGTCACCGGTGAAGCGTGCTACGGCTCAGATTTCCCGGTCAGCAATCCGGCCTTTGCCTATCTCGTTACCAGTTCGATTGCGAAGGGCGGAATAACGAGCATGGACCTGCGCGATGCCAAGGCGGTGCCCGGCGTGCTCGACATCTTCACGCACGAAAATACCGGCGAACTCATAAATCTTAAATTTGGCGCGGGGGGCGGCGGACCGACCACATCGATTCAGGATTTCGGCCCGAAGATCCAGCACGATGGGCAGATTGTCGCCATGGTGGTCGCCGATAGTTTCGAGGCGGCGCGCGAAGCTGCCTACAAAGTCAAAGTCGCTTATACCGCCGAAAAGACGAGCGCGACGTTCGACTCGCCAGGTGTCACCGAACAGGACGCCGCCAAAGCCGGAGGCGGCGAGCCGAAGAAGTTTCCGCAAGCGGGCGATGCCGAAGCGGCTTATTCCTCAGCGGAGGTGAAGCTCGACGCCGAATATGGCACGCCGACGCAGCACCATAATCCGATCGAACTTTTCACCACCACCGCCTTGTGGCGCGACGACGAACTGACGATCTATGAACCGAGCCAGTTCATGTATGGCCTGAAAAACGGCGTCGCGCAAAAACTCGGCATCGCGCCGGAAAAGGTTCATGCCGTCAGTCCCTTCGTCGGTGGTGCCTTCGGCTCGAAAGGGCAATTGTCGCCCCGCACTGGGCTTGTCGCGTTCGCCGCAAAGAAGCTCAACCGGCCGGTCAAACTGGTCGCGACCCGCGACCAAGGCTTCACGATTCAGACTTATCGCGCCGAGACGCGCCATCGCATTCGCATGGGTGCGCAGAAGGACGGCAAGATCACCAGTTTCAACCACGAAGGCTGGGAGATCAGCTCTCGGCCCGATCCTTATTCGGTCGCCGNNATCGTCCATGCCGACCGCAACACGCCGGGCTTCATGCGCTCGCCGCCGGTAGTTCCCTATATTTACGCGCTCGAAAGCGCGATCGACGAGTTGGCGGTCAAGCTCAATATGGATCCGATCGAACTTCGCCGGATCAACGACTCGATGACCGATGCAACCGGCAAACAGTGGTCGAGCCGCTCACTGATGAAATGCTATGATGAGGCGGCCGAAAACTTCGGCTGGTCGAAGCGCACGCCCCAGCCGGGCTCCATGCGTGACGGCGAGTGGCTGATCGGCTGGGGCTGCGCCAGCGCGGTTTATCCGACCCACGTTGGCGCCGCTGCGGCGCGCGTGCGCTTTTTCGCCGAAGGCAAAGCGCAGGTGCAGATCGCTGCGCATGAGATTGGCACCGGCACCTATACGATCATCGCGCAGATGGTGGCGGAGCGGCTCGGCATTCCGGTCTCATCGGTGAACGTCGAGATGGGTGACAGCGACTTTCCACCTTCTCCGGTGGCGGGCGGCTCGAACCAGACCGCGAGTTGCTGCTCCGTGGTGCTAAAAGCCTGCGACGCCATCAATGCGAAACTCAATGGTGGCCAATCAGTAGCAGCGGCGGAAACTGTGGGCCGCGCAGCCGCTGACGGCGACGGCGAGAAGCTAGCGGATAGGTTCGCCAGGCTCGGGGTCGGCGCAATCGAGGAATATGCCGAATTTCTACCACCGGGAGGCAAGCCTGACACAATCAAGAAGCTTTATGCCGGCACGCCCTTCCTTACCGGCGGCTCGAAGGGCGAAAAGCTGATGTATGCGACGGGCGCGGAATTCGTTGAGGTACGGATCAACGCGTTCACTAAGGAGATCCGCGTGCCACGCATGGTCGGCGCCTTCGCCGCCGGCCGCATCATGAACACCCGCACCGCCCACAGCCAATATATGGGCGCGATGATCTGGGGATTGTCGTCGGCGCTACATGAAGCCACCGAAATCGACAAGCGCCATGCGCGCTATGTGAACGACAATCTTGCCGACTACCTAATGCCAGTCAACGCCGACGTCCCCCGGGTCGACGTAATCATGGTTTCGGAAGAGGACAACTTCGTCAATCCGGTAGGCGTGAAGGGCATCGGCGAACTCGGCAATGTCGGGACCGCAGCTGCGGTTGCCAACGCCGTCTATCACGCCACCGGCGTGCGCGTGCGGCAGCTTCCGATCCGACTCGAGAAGCTGCTGTCGGTCTAGGCGGATTTCGCCAGCGGTCGTTAACTCCGGTCTGACACGGGACGCGGACGTTCCGTAACTTGTCAGCTGCGCGCCGGCAGGTTGGCGCAGCCCGACCGGAAGATCCAGTAGCCGTGGCCGAAGTGACGACGGCGAATTCGTCACGTTTCTGATTCACAAGGAGTTCTCCATGAACGAAAAGACCGCGTGCGTGCACTGGGAAGGCCAGGGCAAGAAGGGACTGGGAAAGATCAGCACCGAGACCGGCGCGCTGAAGGAATATCCGTACGGCTTCGCAAGCCGCTTCGAGGACGACCACCGCGGCACCAACCCCGAGGAACTCCTGGGCGCGGCGCACGCCGCGTGTTTCACGATGGCGTTTTCGTTCGCCTGCGACAAGGCGGGGCTGGCCAGTAGCAATGTCGACACGCAAGCCACCGTGCGCCTGGCCAAACACGGCGAAGGTTTCGTGATCGATCGGATCGCGCTGACGATGCAGGCCACGGTCCCCGGCATCGATGAGACGAAGTTCCAGGAGATCGCGAACGCCGTGAAGCGTGACTGCCCGGTCTCGCAGGCGCTGGCGAGCGTCCCGGAGATCACGCTGAAGGCCAAGCTGCGGTAGGCCAACAGCGCGGCGCAGGACGCAAGCAGAAGGCACGTGGACAACGTGACGACTGCGATTTCTGGAAGATGGTTGCGCAGGGCCGGAATTACTCCTGCCGTAACTGACACAATTGCGTGTGGCATCGCACATGGAGTACAGCACCGAAGCTCCAAGCTCTTTCCCGTTTCTACTAAACGGAGCAATTGACGCATAAACGGACGCTACGAAACACACGTGCATCGGGTTCGCTATTGCCGCCGGAGCGATAATTTAGATTATTTGTGCACATATGCTGAGTCCGGCGCTGGGTCGTGAACCGCCTTCACAGCGTAAGTAACGCTGTTTGCGATGCTGCTATCGGCCCGCGCGGCCGAGAATTGCTGTCTCGGCCGAATTCAACACCGGGAACCCGATCCCAACTTTGTAGTTACCGTCCACAGCTGCCACCAGGCAGGTCTGCTTACCGGCTTCCTTCGCCTTTTCGGACCGATGTAATGGTTTGGCGCGTCCTTCTAACTGTTGTCGTCGTCATCGGCAGCGCCTTTGGCGCGTTCTATGCGTGGGCATGGAATAGCGAAATCCCGCCGACAAACGCGCCAGCCACCTTGTTCGATCCAGGCATCGTCGCCAAGGGCGCGCAGCTCGCGGCCGTCGGCAATTGCGGCATCTGCCACACCCAGGCCGGGGCGAAACCCTACGCCGGCGGCTTTCCGGTGCAGACCCCGTTCGGAACCATCTATGGCACCAACATCACGCCCGATCCGGACACCGGGATCGGCAGTTGGTCGGAAACCGCCTTTCGGCGCGCTTTGCACGAAGGCGTCGACCGCACGGGCAATCATCTCTACCCAGCATTTCCCTACGATCATTTCACACACGCCACTGACAGCGACATCGGCGCGCTCTATGCGTTCCTGATGACGCGCGAGCCGGTCGCCAAGGCCAACCGCGCGCCAGCGGTGCCATTTCCGCTGAATGTGCGACTGTTCGCAGCCGGCTGGAAACTACTGTTCTTGCACAAAGGCCAAATCCCGCCGGACGCTTCGAAAAGCGCCGAATGGAATCGCGGTGCATATCTCGCCGAAAGCCTCGGCCACTGCGGCGCCTGCCATACGCCGCGAAATGTCCTCGGCGGCGAGAAGCGCGACGGACAATTCGCCGGCGGCCAAAGCGAAGGCTGGCTGGCCCCCGCGCTCAACGCAGCCTCGCCTGCGCCGGTGTCGTGGACCGCCGAGCAAGTTTACGCCTATCTGCGCAACGGCTTTGCTAAACAGCACGGGCTTGCCGCAGGGCCGATGCAGCCGGTGGTGCGGAACTTGAAGAAAGCGTCGGACGCCGACCTGCGCGCAATCGCGACCTATGTTGCTTCGTTTGCAGGTTTGCAGAACGACGCGGATCGCGAACAAGAGACGCAAAAGGCGCTTGATTTCGCGCGCAGTCGCGACAGCAAAGTGCCGATGCCGCCATCGGGCGCGATCACCACCAGCACACGTGCAGACGCGAAGCCCGGGCGAACGAACAATGACAGCGCGGCCCCAAGTGGCGCCGTCATCTTCGTAGGCGCCTGTGCCAGTTGTCATCATAGTGGCGGCGAATTGCCGGTTTCGCGGCCGATCGAGCTTGGCCTGAGCACGCCGGTCAATGCGCCCGACCCGGCCGCTCTCCTTCGCATCGTCCTGGATGGAATTCATCCGTCGTCCGGCGAGCGCGGGCCGATCATGCCCGGCTTCTCCCGTGCCCTCACCGATCCGCAAATCACCGCTTTGGTCTCGCACGTACGCAGCCAATTCAGCCGGCAACCGGCGTGGCCAAATATCGCCGCCGCGTTGACCAAGGTCCGGCAAAATAAGGAACCGGCAACGGAGGCGCCATGACAGTGCTCAACGTCAACGGCCAGCAGCATCGGATCGACGTCGACCCGCGCACCCCGCTGCTCTACGTGCTGCGCAATGAATTGAAGCTCAACGCCGCCAAGTTCGGCTGCGGACTCGGCCAATGCGGTGCCTGCACCGTACTGGTCGACCACGAACCGGTGTTCTCCTGCATTCTGCCGATCTCGGTGTTGGAGGGCCGTTACATTCGCACCGTTGAGGGCCTCGGCAGTGAAGGCCGGCCCGGCCCGGTGCAGAGCGCCTTCATCGAGGAACAGGCCGCCCAGTGCGGCTACTGCATCCCTGGCATGATGATGCGCGCGCAGGGCCTGCTTGAGCACAACGCATCGCCTTCGGACGCGCAGATCCGCGACGCCATGGCGCCTAATCTCTGCCGCTGCGGCACGCAGATGCGCATCCTGCGAGCGGTGCGGCGCGCGGCGAAAGCAATGATGGCCGATGCCGGGACGATACAGGAGACCGCGAAATGAACGCGATGCCTCCCCTCACCCGCCGTTTGCTGCTCACCACCGGCGGCGCTCTGGTCGTCAGCTTCGCGCTGCTGCCCAAACTCGCCGCGCTCGCACAAAATGTGCCGAAACTGCCGGGCGATCTCGACAAGACGCCGATGCTCGATTCCTGGATCGCGATCGACGCGCAAGGGCGCATCACCGTGTTTGCCGGCAAGGCCGAACTCGGCCAGGGCATCAAGACCGCGCTGATCCAATGCGCCGCCGAAGAGATCGAAGTCGATCCGGCGGGGATCACACTCATAACCGCCGATACCGAGCGCACTCCGAACGAGGGCTACACCGCCGGCAGCCATTCCATGCAGGACTGCGGCACCGCTATCCTCAACGCCGCCGCGCAGGTGCGGGGCATCCTGATCGAACTCGCCGCCACGCGGCTCAATCTGCCCGCCGAGCAGCTCAAGGCCACGCAGGGGACGGTGGTGGCCAATGACGGCCGCAGCGTGCGCTACGGCGAGCTCCTTACCGGCCAGGACCTGCACAGGCCGGCGCAGCCGACCTCGCCGCTCAAGGACCCGAAAAACTTCGTCGTGATCGGCAAACCCATGCAGCGCGTCGACATTCCCGGCAAGCTCACCGGCAAGCCCGCTTACGTGCAGGACATGCGCCCCAACGGCATGCTGCAAGCGCGCGTAGTCCGACCGCCGAGCTATGGCGCCAGGCTCACACAGCTCGATGCCGGTGCAGTCGAGAGCATGCCGGGCGTGGTCAAGGTCGTACGCGATGGCAGTTTCCTGGCGGTCGCCGCGCAGGGCGAATTCCAAGCCATCGATGCCATGGAGGCGCTGTCGGCGCTGGCGAAATGGGAGCAAGGCCCCGTTCTACCCGAGCAAGCGACGATCTACGACACCATCCGCCAGCTTCCGTCGAACGACAGCACCATCCTCGACAAAGGCACGCCTGGCCAGCAAGGCGCGCATACTATGCGCGCGACATATCACCGCCCCTACCAGCTGCACGGCTCGATCGGGCCGTCGTGCGCGCTCGCGATATTCGAAGCCGACAAGCTGACGGTGTGGACACATTCGCAGGGCGTCTATCCGCTTCGCAATGCGCTGGCCGACATGCTGCACATGCCGCAACAACAGGTGCACTGCATTCACGTCGAGGGCTCCGGATGCTACGGGCATAACGCCGCTGACGACGTTGCCGCTGATGCGGCGCTGATCGCGCGCGCGCTTCCCGGGCGACCGATCCGCGTGCAGTGGATGCGCGAGGACGAGCATGGCTGGGAGCCGTTCGGTCCGGCGATGATCTCGCAAGCTGCGGCGTCCCTCGACGCCGACGGCAAGCTGATCGACTGGCAATACGACGTTTGGAGCAACACGCATTCCACCCGACCAGAAGGCCCGGCCGGCAACCTGCTTGCCGCCCGCTACTTAGCGCAGCCATTCGCGCAGCCGGCGCCCAAACCGATTCCACAGCCGGAAGGCGGCGGCGACCGCAACGCCATTCCGATCTACACGGTGCCGAACGCGCGCGTGATCAGCCATTTCATTCCGCAGATGCCGCTACGAGTGTCGGCGCTGCGCGCGCTCGGCGCCTATCACAATGTATTTTCGATCGAAAGCTTCATGGACGAACTGGCGCATGCCGCCGGCGCAGATCCGGTCGAATTCCGCCTGCGTCACCTCGACGATTCGCGTGCGCACGACGTCGTCACCATGGCCGCCAAGGAATTCGGCTGGCAGCCGGACGCAAAGCTGCCGCGCGGGCACGGCCGCGGCTTCGCCTTTGCGCGCTACAAGAACCTCGCCGCCTATTGCGCGCTCGCGCTCGAACTCGAAGTCGAGCACGAGACCGGCGCGGTCAAGCTCGGCCGCATCGTCGTCGCGGTCGACAGCGGCCAGGCGGTCAATCACGACGGCATCCGCAATCAGATCGAAGGCGCCATCGTCCAGTCGGCAAGTTGGACGTTGTACGAGGAAGTGACTTTCGGCCGCGACGGCATCACCAGCCGTGACTGGTCGAGCTTCCCGATGATGCGGTTTCCGGCGGCGCCGGAGAGCATCGAGGTCCACGTGATCGACCGCCCGGGTGAGAAATTCCTCGGCACAGGGGAGGCTGGCCAGGGTCCGGCCGCCGCAGCCATCGCCAACGCCATCGCCGATGCAACGGGCGCGCGCCTGCGCGAGCTGCCGCTGACGGCGGCGCGCATCAAGGCGGCGATTGGGATCTAGCGCGGCGCCAACTCCGCACGCGGGCCAGGCACGTCCACCCGATGCACGTTCGTCCACTTAACGCCATTCGCGACCGATGCATCGCAGCAATTTTTTATTCGATAAAGGGTAACACGGCCCACCTTTATGGCACTCACGTGCCAGTGGAGGAGCCGTCCACAGCATCATGAGTAGACATTGTTGGCGATGCAGCCTTCAAACTCCGGCAGTCTAATCAGTCGAGTTTTGACGAACGGTGCCAGCTAACGACCGCCACGCCTTTTGCCGGATCAAGCACCTGCCGTTGGCCTCGGTCGAGCCCATAACTTGTAAGCACTTCCTCTGGGGTCCGCGCGGGCACGTCGGGAAAGACTGGTCGGCCATCGGGCACTCGCACCCCAGGCGCCCGCGACAGATAGAAAACGTCATAACGGTTCAGGAACATCCCGAACACGTCCGTGCCGCCGATTACGCCAACGCTGCCATCTGGCACCCCGAGAGCAATCAAGGCTTGCTCGAACGAAGCGCCGCCTGGGTTCCAGAACAGCGCCTTTTCATTCGATGGGTCGGCGGCGATAGCTGGCACTTGCCGGGTCAAAATCAATCGGCGACGCAAATACGAATGCGGCTGTTGCTCATGGGAGTGGTGTCCATGCACTACCACATCGACCCCGTCGAGCCCGCGCTCAAAGAAATCTAGATCGGCATCGAACTTAAGCGAGTCCGGCATGATACCTGCCGCATTCGCAAGCATGCCATCCTCGGAGACAATAGCATAACCTTCGATGCGACGAGGACGGGGCGTGCAATCATTTTCCGACAAACGTCCCACGATGTCCGCAGCCTACCCGGCAATGGCGTTGAGTACGACCATAGTCAACAACACGCTCGACAAGACCCGTCCAAATATTTGCTTTGTGACGCGTTCGTTCATAGATGGATTCAAAGCGGTTCTGACATCATCGCAGGTGCGGTTACCCTCCGCCGCCAATAACGGGCACGCAGTCGAGGGGCCATCCACCACGCGATGGGAGTTGCCAAAATGAAGCTCGCCCCAACGACCACCGAAATCCAGAAGCCGGTATCAGCATTCAGCGCGGGCAATGTTAGCACAATAATTAGGCCTGCACCGAACAGAACGCCGCTTGCCATCGAATAGATCAGTACGGCAATTCCCGCACGCGTCCTGGTTTCCCGTGTCATCGGCAACCCTTTCGGTTCCATCTCTCTGAAGCTGGTTTCAACTCGCTTGCGTTAGGACGCTTTGCGCCAGGCGCTTTCGTTCTTCTGCTCGTAATCGCGGAAGGCCTTGATCAATCCACCCAGCACTTCGGCGGCGGTTTCAAACATCGCCTTGAGCTGGGGCTCATCGACCTTCTCAATGTCTTCGCGGAGATGGACTTTTATATCCTGTAGGGCCTTCTGCATTTTTTGCGTGTGATGACGCGGATCGCGGTCTGTGGCGCTGGCCATGTTGGTCTCCCTCGGTAATGAGTGTTGCGATGCCTCATCCAACCCGGACGCATGAGTCATCGCCCAGCATTGCAACAACGCCGTCCACGGCGTTCGGTTCCGAGTGTTCTCGTTACCTGGTCCTGCGTCGGGAAATCGGCTCAAGCATGATTACCAAAGCCGCGATGTCCGCAGCAACGACTCACGCAGGGGCGGGAGCTGGCGGTGGCCGTAGTTCTGGAGGAACTCTACGTCTCGTCAAAACGTTGAAGTTGTGTGGTTACCTGCGAGGAGGAAGCCAATGGCGAGTACACCGAAGACTAAGGACAAAGTTGAAAATCCTAAAGCACACTTCGTCAAGCCGAAAACAAGTCGTTAAAGATACCATTCTCTCCCATGATGAAAAAAGAACGCACTCAACACCTGGGAGCAGGACGAACGACAGTTATTGACGGCAAGCAACGGACGAATGTCCGGAAGCGAGGAAGGGCTCCGGGTGGATAACGATAATCGCCTTGGCGAGGTGGTCCGGGCTAAAGGGACGATCGGCGAAAAGCCGAAGCACAAACCATCTCATTAGATGCTGGTTACGAACGGCCCAGAAACCATATCCGAGTTAAGGCTGTTCTTCGCTCAACTGCGAATATTGGTCGGCGGAGCAGCTACGTCCGTTCGGTGTAGAGTCGAGATGTGGCGCGGTGGCGTTATACCTAATCGCGTTACCCGCG
>PMAF01000038.1 GCA_003152455.1 Hyphomicrobiales bacterium | reverse complement strand
CTCGACAAGGATTGCCCCGAGACGCGCCCAATACACCCGCCAACCGCCGGCAAGATCATTGCCTTCCCCCAGGTCGGTGGCCTGCATCATCGCTACGAACGTCGTGCCGCTTAAACCTTGTTGCTGCGGCACTGGCATGCCCGTTTCAGGGCGCAGGATCATTCTGTTTTGAAACCGCATCACTCGAATGCATGACGCCCCCAGCCCATGTATGGGACCGGGCTTTGGCCGATGTTTTACTCGGCGAATAAATAATCACCAGTCGCAATCCCAACCGGTAAACAGATTCCGAGACCAAACATATTTTTGAGCAGGGACAGCCATTCGCGAGCACGGCAAGCTATACAGTCTGCGCAGCGACAGACCGAAAACGCAGAATGGCAAGACCGAAAAATAGGCCGCCGATCAACGCAACGAACGCAAATTGCGGCCAAACCACATCAATGCCCGCGCCGCGATAGAGAATTGACTGCGCAAATGACACGAAATGCGTTGAGGGCGATGCTTGCATCACCGTCGCGAGCCAAGCCGGCATACTCTCCAGCGGAGTATTACTGCCCGACAGCATGTTCATCGGCATATAGACCAGCATGTAAAGGAGCCCGAGCTGCGGCATCGACCGCGCCACGGTGCCTAAGAAGATGCCGATTGCTGTTGCAAAAAACAGGTAAATCATCACGCCAACAATGAAGAGCGGTATCGAGCCGGCGATAGGAATTCCAAGGAATGTGCGTACTACGATGTAAAGAGAAAGGCCGACCGCTATCGTGATCACCAGGCCGTTCGCCCATACCTTTGACATCGCGATCTCGAACGGCGTCAGCGGCATGACAAGAAGATGATCCATGGTCCCGTGTTCACGCTCACGGATGATCGCTGCTCCGGCAAGAATTATGGCCAGCATGGTGACATTGTTGATGATTCCCATCACGCTAGTAAACCATGCGGTCGTGATATTCGGGTTGAACGCGATCCGAACGTCAAGGTTTACCGGCGAAAGCGGCGCGCCCTCGGAATGGGACAGGAAGTCTGTTATCTCGGTGGTAATGATCTGTTGTGCGTAGCCGGAGCCAAGGCCCGCCTGCACCATTGCGGTTGCGTCGACATCGATCTGGATAGCGGGTTGGCGTCCACCCAGAACATCCCGCTGGAAGTTCGGAGGGATGTCGACCACGAAGGTATATCTGCCGCTATTCATCAAAGGAACGATGTCTCGCTCTGCGATTTGATGTGGTAGCTGAAAATATGGCGGCAAGAATGCATGCTCAATTCGATGCGAGAGCTCAGAGTGGTCTTCATCGACAATCCCGATTGACGCGTTATGCAGTTCCTGCGAATTGCTTTGCGCCTGACTGATCACGGCCAACGAAAACGCGTAAATCACAAGCCCCAAGAGCACATAATCGTGCATGAAGCTGCGCAATTCCTTGATACCGAGCCAAAATATATTCGCTATCTTACGCATCCTGCCAATAGCTCCTATCGTTCCTGTTTGCGCAGGAGAAGAAGGCTCAGCAGCGTCAAGACTGGGATAAAAACTGCTAATTCTGCCAGATTCGTACTGAGGTCAGTAAAGCCTAGCCCCTTAGTGAAAG
Organism: Hyphomicrobiales bacterium; assembly: GCA_003152455.1. Taxonomy (GTDB): domain Bacteria; phylum Pseudomonadota; class Alphaproteobacteria; order Rhizobiales; family Xanthobacteraceae; genus Pseudolabrys. The sequence continues at coordinate 6,335 of PMAF01000038.1, read as the reverse complement.
TGCCGATGCTGATTGGCACGAAGTAAGTCATCGGAAAGGCACGACCCATGATCTGAGCCATGCCGGACAATGATGAAACGGGGGTCATCAAGCCGGCAAACTGCGTCGCAGGTAGGACTGTTAAGATGGCGGTTCCGAAAAGCGCGGCGATTTGCGTGCGAGTAAATGCCGAAATTAACATGCCGTAGGCAGTTGTCGTAGTAACATAGATCAGCACACCCAGAAGCAACGTTGGAAAGCTTCCCTTAAATGGTACTTCGAATACAAACAGCGCCATAAAAAACATTAGAGAGAAATTGACCATTGCAACGGCGATGTAAGGAAGCTGCTTACCAATTAAAAACTCGATCCGGGTAACAGGGGTCACATATAGGTTAGTGATCGATCCGAGTTCTTTTTCGCGGACGATGGCGAGCGCCATCAAGATTGCAGGAAACAGCGCGAGAAGCATGGACATGCTTGAGGGCACCATCGCATAGATGCTGTCAAAATCCTGGTTGTACTTGAATCTGACTTCGATGTCGGCAGGCGGCGCCGCGGCCGGCATGGTCGTCTTCACGGCAGGATCAGTCAGGTACAACTGATGCATGCCTTGCAGGTAGCCGCGGATAGTTTCTGCCCGGAATGGCATTGCGCCATCCACCCATGCGCTGACCCAGGCCGGACGTCCGCGCTTGATGTCCCGGCCGAAGCCGGGAGGAATTTCAATCGCAGCCTTTAGGTCTCCGCTCTTGAGACGCTTGTCGAGATCGGCGTAGGTCGCAAGTGGCGCCTTCTCCACAAAATAGGTCGAGCCTCTTAGTTCCTCAAGATACGCGCGGCTCTCATGGCTCTGATCTCGATCGAGTACTGCGAAAGAAAGATTGTTGACATCGGTCGAGATTCCGAATCCGAACACGAGCATCAGCAGTGCCGTGCCGAATAATGCGAACCCGAGCCGGATCGGGTCGCGCAGTAGCTCCAAAGTTTCGCGGATCGTATAGGCAAACAGGCGCTGCAGGCTGAACAGAGACTGTTTCGGTGTTGGCGATCGCACTGGGTTAGGGGTTTCGCCTGACGGGGCAGGATCCTTGGTCCCTGAAGCACGCAAACCCGTGGCCTCCTCGAGATAACTTATGAAGGCGTCCTCAAGCGTGGCAACGCCACGGGCCTTAATAAGGTTTGCAGGCGTGTCAGTCGCGAGCACACGCCCCGAGTCCATGAGTGATATCCGATCGCAGCGTTCAGCCTCGTTCATGAAATGGGTCGAGACGAAGATCGTCACCTCTTGATCGCGCGAAAGCTCGATCAGCAGTTCCCAGAACCGGTCCCGTGCCAATGGATCGACGCCTGACGTTGGCTCATCGAGGATGAGCAGCTCCGGTTCATGGATAATAGCGACGGCCAGCGAAAGCCGCTGGCGAATCCCCAATGGCAGATCCAAGGTGCCTTGACTGAGATATTCCTCGAGATCGAACCGTTCAATCAAATCGCTAATTCGCGCCTTTGCCTTCTGTGCCGATAGGTGGAAAAGGCGTGCATGAAGATCGAGGTTCTGCTCGACCGTGAGTTCAGTATAAAGGGAGAACGATTGCGACATATAGCCGACACGATAGCGGGACCTCATGTCGCTGGCATCGAGGGGCTGTCCGAATAAGAGTGCTTCGCCTTCGCTCGGTGGCAGCAGCCCAGTCAACATCTTCATGGTCGTGGTCTTACCGCTGCCATTCGAGCCGACGAAGCCAAAGATCTCGCCCTGCTCGATGGTGAAGTTCACCCGGTCGACTGCTGTGAAATCACCAAAGCGACAGGTGAGTTGGCGCGCGCTAATGACAGGCTCGGTATCCAAGATGCGACGCGGCGGTATTTGCAATCTGTGGTGCCCGCGGCGCTGCTGTTCCGGAAGCAAACCAATAAACGCGTCCTCTACCGTCGCGCTGCCGGTGCTGGCCTTGAGTTCAGCCGGAGATCCGGTAGCCAGTACCTTTCCGGCATTCATGGCCGCCAGCCAGTCGAACCGTTCGGCTTCTTCCATATAGGCTGTCGCAACGACCACGCTCATACCCGGGCGGCGCGACCGCATACGGTCGATCAGTTCCCAAAATTGCCGGCGCGACAGTGGGTCGACGCCGGTGGTCGGCTCATCAAGAATCAGAAGATCCGGATCGTGAATAAGGGAGCAGCAAAGCCCAAGCTTTTGCCGCATTCCACCCGACAGCTTTTTGGCCGGACGGTCGGAAAAGGGGGCTAGACCAGTGCTCTGGAGAAGCTCGGAAATCCTCCAGTTTCGTTCGGACTTGGATTGACCGAATAAGCGAGCAAAAAATTCGATATTCTCGCGCACGCTGAGATCTGGATAGAGGTTCTTGCCCAATCCTTGCGGCATATAGGCGATGCGGGGGCAGATCGCGCTCCGATGTGCCTGATCTTTCATTTCGCCATTGAGAACAATAACATTTCCGGATTGCACCTGCCGTGCACCAGCAATGATGCTTAGCAGCGTCGACTTTCCGACCCCGTCGGGTCCGATGAACCCCACCATACAGCCGACCGGAAGCTCGATCGTGACCGCGTCGAGGGCGACTGTTTCACCGTAGCGCTGTGTGACATCTTCGATGCGTGCGACTGACCGCTCGCGCCCGGTCATTGAGCCGCGGTCCCCTGCAATTGAAGCGGCCAGGCGACCGTCGAATTGACTCGCAAGTAGGCGACGCCGGGCAGACCGCTTCTGACTTTATCGGCACGCGCACGCAAGCGTTCGGGATCGATCTTCACCCTGATCCGAAACATCAGCTTGTCACGCTCGCTTTGGGTCTCCACGGTCTTAGGTGTGAACTGCGCTTGTGTGGCGATAAACGATACTTTCGCAGGGATCGCGCCATTCGGATAAGCGTCGAGCACGATGCGAGCATCACCGCCGATTTTCACTTTGCCCGCTTCCTCCGTCGGCAAATAGACGTCCATGTATACATAGGAGATGTCGAGCATGCTAAAGACCTTACCCCCCGCAGGAAGCACCTCGCCGATGTTGGCAATGCGGTATTGGATGCGGCCGTCCTTCGGCGCCACAAGCGTGTTGTCGGCAATATTGACCTTATAGAGTTCCACGTCGTGCGTGCTCGCTTCGAGCGCGTGCTCGGCCTCTGTCACCCTGGCCTGTGCGGCTTTCAGAGCAGCATTGGCAGCGTCCAATTGCTGCCGACGTTGATCTACGACTTCTTGGGTCTGAGCACCCTGCTTTACAAGGTAAGCGGCGCGATCCATTTCCTGTTGTGCGAGCAGAACCTGACTGGTCTGTTGTGCGACGTTGGCGTGGGCTTCGTCGATGGCTTTTTGCGCTTGCAGCACCTGGGCTTCGGCCTTCTTCAGCGAGGCCGCAAGATCCTGGGTATCCATGCGTGCGACGATCTGGCCGGCCTTGACCATGTCGCCTTCGTCGGCATGCATTTCGGCGATGCGCCCAGCGAACTTAGTATCGATGTCGATCTCATCCGCTTCGATCCGCCCGTTGCCCCAGGCGATCCCAGGCGGCAATAGGGACTGGGAATGCTTCCACCAATAGAACCCAACACCGGCCCCACCGACCAGGACAGCAAAAACGAGCGCGACCCGAAGCCAGCGTTTACGTACCGACTTTCCTTTTGAGATCGGCGGCGGCGCCAGCAAGTTGGTACTCGCCGACGTCGGAATGAGGTTACGCGTCTCCGATAACGGCAAATCAGTCCGCTCGGTTCCGGCTGCGGTGTTCGCCGGGTGAGTTGTCTTGTCCTCTTGATCCATCTCGTCTCCAACGGTTGAACGCGACAATCGCTCTATCGCCAATGGTTGTCCGTAAAATCCGAGAATAAACATAAGTTATGAGCCTTAAATTCCCGGGCTCACGGAGGCCGCCGGCGCCCCTGGCAGCGATCTAAACGTTTTCATTTGGCGCAAAAGGATTAGCATGAAAATAACCATCGATCGGCGTGACTACACATTCAGTTGTTATATCCAAGTGAAAAAGAAGGTTTCTGCGCATGGCCATCGCTCAATTCCAATATGCGCAAGTTCATTCTGGAGCTGGCGAGAACGACTGATTGCTAAAGGGCGATGAGGTCGGAATTTGAATTGCGATGAACCCGACACCAGTTGCGTGACAACAGCTGTTGCATTCACCCGTGAGCCCGTCGAAAGATGGTGAAAAGGCTTTGCTATCTTTCGCCATAATGGACTTATCAATCTCTGCCAGAGCCGGCTCGCTGGTTCCGCCGATCAGCTTCCCAAGCGCCACATTCTGGAAAGTAGGATAGAATTTTGCTGCGGCGTTAAAGCTCTTCCTGATTTCTTTGATTTCGTAGTTGGCGAGGTCCCAGTATTTCTGCCTGCCCGCGAACCACAGTTTGAGGTGACGCAGTTGCATCGCACCCATTAAGTCCCCAAGATCGGCCACGTAGAAATTGCTCTGCGCATTTGCTTTCTGTCGAGATGCAATCGGCTGCTCCTGTGCAGAAATATTGCAGATAGCCAACGAAGACGAGAGTATCGCGATGATAATGGACCTTCTCACTTGTCGCTCCCCTACTTAGCTCAGGGTGACATGGTTCAGATAATCAATATATTTCTCCTTCTGCTCATAAAATTGATGCATATCAACGCGCGTCAAGGCGAGTGGATTTTGTTATAAATAAATTTGTAACATTATGGTCTGACTTGAGCTTCTCGCTGAACGATCAAGGCAAGGGCGAGTAAAAAGCACGTATAAAGATCATTTATGTGGCGTTCGCGGGTAGTACATTGGGTCCAGCGGCCCCCTCTACCGATTCAGGATATGTCGTCACAATGGCGCGCACCCATCATACCGTGCCGCATGTTGCTCAAGACCGAACAATTGGGAACGGCCACGCGAGTGCGATCGAGCCCACGCCGCATTTCAACATGAAATTTGATCATTTGAGTGCATGCTATATGCTTAAATTGCAACCGAGGCGACGCAATGAGTGTCATCCAGTCTGCCACCCGATCAAAGCGTCAAAAGTGCAGTGTTTCCCTGCGCCTCCCACCACCCGATGTGGTTGCAATGAGCGCGATGTGGTGCGTCCGGTGTGTTGTCGCAATTGCTGTCCTTGCCGTTGCAATGATGTCGTCCGGCGCTGCGCCGGCCGAGACGATCGAGTCGGCCATGGCGCGAGCCTATCAGAACAACCCGCAGCTCAATGCTCAACGAGCAGTCGTTCGGCAAACCGATGAGGGCGTCGCCCAGGCACTCTCAGGCTATCGACCGACGATCGGGGCAAGCGCCAGTATCGGCAGGGAGTATACCGACACGACGGAAACTTTTCCTCCAATACCTGGAACCCCATTAACTCAGAGCACGGCAGTTAGGATCAAGGGCCTGACTAACCCACGTTCGGTCGGGCTCAATGCGTCGCAATCTATATTCAACGCCAAAACACCAAACCAGACGCGCGCGGCTGAAAGCCAGGTGTTCGCCGCGCGTGAGACGCTGCGGGTGATGGAGCAGTCGGTTCTGCTCTCCGCGGCTACCGCCTATATGGACGTGTTGCGGGACACGGCGAACTTGGAAGTTCAACGCAGCTCTGTTCGTGTCCTTCAACAAATGCTCAAGGACACCCGCGACCGCCGCGCCGTTGGTGAGATCCCGGAGACCGACGTCGCACAAGCTGAGGCTCAGCTGGCGGGCGGTGAAGCGACCCTGCATGCTGCCGAAGCCACGCTTTTGGCAACCAAGGCAAATTATCAGCGTATCATTGGCATTGAACCCGGTATTCTGTCACCCGCCACCCCGGTCGATCGACTTTCCCCACCCAGTCTGAGCGCGTCACTAGCGCACAGCATAGTTGAAAATCCTTCGGTGACCGCGGCAATGTATGGCGTTGATGTGTCTCAACTGCAGGTCAAGATTGCTGAAGCAGGGCTTTATCCGACACTGACGTTGCAAGGAAATGTTCAAAAGCAGTACGACGCAAACATTACGACGCCAAAACTATTCGACAGTTCTGTGATGCTCAGTTTGAGTATTCCGATCTATCAGGGAGGCCGCGAGTATTCGACCATACGCCAGAACAAAGAGGCGGTGGGACAACAACAGCTCAGTTTGGATCAAGTTCGCGATCAAGTTCGTGCAAATGTCGCTCAATTCTGGGGCCAGCTCGACGCAACAAAGGCCGAAACCGAGGCAACGGTACGCCAGGTGAGAGCCTCAGAAAGCGCTCTCAATGGCGTTCGCGATGAGGCACGTGTTGGCCAGCGAACAACATTGGATGTGCTGAACGCTCAACAGGCGTTAGTGAACGCTCGCTTAAATCTACTCACGGCACAGCATGATCGCGTTTTAGCCTCTTATAATCTGTTGTCGG
>PMAF01000111.1:5682-15533 GCA_003152455.1 Hyphomicrobiales bacterium | reverse complement strand
TAACTGAAGACAGGCCCTAGGTTTCGTTTTCAGATTTTTTGCTACCGTCCGGTATCGCCGCCTAATGCGTCGCCACCCCGCCACGCGTCTTGTATGTAATTGTCAATCCAACTAAAATTACAGAGTGCGGCGCGGGGACGCGGCAGATGACCGGCAAGATTTTCATCAATTATCGGCGCGGCGACGATGCCGGCAATACTGGCCGGCTAAGGCCCCGGATGATCTCCGAGCTTTTTATTGTGTGTAGGTTTAAATATTTTCTCTGAGAGTAGCCATTCACGACTTCCATCGAGGCCGCCGCTTCAGAGTTACGCGATGAGCTGATGGACGGCAAAATCTTCTACAGCCTGGCGTGTGAGAATGGGTCCGCCAGTTCGCGCTAGACTATAACCAGACCGATCCGATCAAAGATGCGACCACAAATGCGCCAGCATAGATGTTAACCAAGCGTCGCCGGAGATTTTCATCTGCACCATCGACTACGCCTTTAAAGTACCTATACATCCGCACGTCGATACTCCCGAGTAAAGCCGATACGAAGAGTGCCATGGCGACTGCGGAGAACCAGGCGGTCCTGACCCCGAAGGATGAAGGCCATAACTGGTAGAGTAGTAAGATGCACGGCACGTGACAAAGGTAGAGGCCGTAACTCCAATCGCCCAGTTTAGACAAGCCGACCAGAGCGCGCTGTGGAACATCAATCCGGGCAATATCTATGACAAGCAAAGTCGCCATAGCCCCGGCAGTCCAGCGGGCGATCATGGGATTTGTGGGTAATGTCACCATTAGAATGCATAGAGCAAGGATACCTGTACCAACTGGGAACCGTATCTTTTTACTGGCGAGCCACGGAATCAGCAGGCCGCCCATGAAAGCGGCATTAGCGGGAGACAGCCAAATAGAATAAAAAGGATAAAGAAGCTCGTCGGTCCACCCAATAAGGAGAGGAGCGGCTCCAATCACTACGGTCCAGACAAGCACAATCCTGTTTAGGTAACGATGCAAACCGATCCGCGCTAGGAAGAACAGCGCGACATAGTATGTGCATTCAAATACAAGAGTCCACTCAACACCCAAGTAGTACTTGCGCTGGCCGACTGGGACGAGCATTAGCGACCATAGACGGAGCCCTTCTGACTTGCCCGCAAGTACGACGATGGGCATCCCGACTGAAACGGCCAACAAGTATGTCGGATAAATTCTGACTATCCGATGCGCAAGAAATTGCCACGGGTTGGGTCGCTGGATGAGGTCCGCCATAAGCAGGCCGGAGATCGCGAAAAAGACAGCGACGCCGATTAAACCGAATCGACCATCGAAAGCGGTTGCCCAACCAGAATCACCGAAACGTCGGCCCGAATAGAATGACGCGTGATAAAGCACAACACATAGGGCGGCAATACCGCGAAGGCATTGTATCGAGAGATTTTTATGAGCAGTCGCCCCTCCGGTTTTGGAGGCCGTAATTGGAGCCGTGGCTCCTGCCTCATTGATGCCAGTCTCCACCATGGGATGCGATCGTATAGAACTCTATTTCTTCCGTCGACTAGTGGCGGCTTCAAACGCGGGGGCCGCTCAGAAGGGTCGTCGAAAACGCGCGCATAGCCGCTTACGAAGCAATTGTGCTCACCAAATCAACAATTGGCTGCAGCGTACTTTCCCACAGCAACTGCTTCTGCAAATGTATGGCTCTCGGCGAACCCTTACTGTTGAAGGCTCGACGGATGCCGACAGCAAAAGCGGTTGGATCGTCCTCAATGGTTACTGCAGGCAAGCTTTTATATTCCTCAAAACCTCTGAAGGCATGAGTGGTCCCGACAATAGGTAGACCTGATATCAACGCTTCGGCGGTCTTGAGGTTGGATCCACCACCGTAGGTAATCGGCAATAGAATCCCCGCCGCATTGCATAGCAAACATTCAAGGGTCAGGTCGTTCACTTGACCGAGTAGGATCAAACGATCGCGCGCCATGCAGAGCGGACCATCTTTTTCTATACGCGATTCAATCAGCTGAGAAACACTACCCGCCACAACAATACGTTCGCCAGCGCGCAACGTAGAGAGCGCTGGGATTACCATGTCCCAAAACCCAGTGAAATTGGGCGGCTGTCCACTTCCGACAAACAATAAGAATTTTTGGCATGGCTCCAAGGGCACGGGCAAAATGTGATGGAGGTGTTCCACCTTGCGGAGGATCGTGCCGTTACGGGCGACAACCACCCGATTCTCCGTCCAGGCCTGCATAGTGGCGGCATCTTCGGCCGTCGTCGCGCTCGAACCAGCGGCGCATTGCGTAAGGTCACGCTCCAACGCTTCCACGTCGGCGCAGATGTCGTCCGCGCCAGAAACTTTCGCCTCAACCAGCATCGCGGCCTTCGCGCGGTACTCAATGTTGTAAGCGTTGTAGACCACGGGCGGAGGTGCCGAAAGGCTATCTCGCCAGCGCCAAACTGCAGGCCACAGCCACGGCTCTTCCAGCATCAGGATGTCGGCGTCTGACGCTTGAATACGATCCGCAAATTTCTGAAAGCACGTATTGTCGACGGCGGCCAATTCGCACGTGGTCAGATCCATTACCTGCCACGTATCTCGAAAACGGCGCTTCGTTCGCGCCTGATCGAGGTCCACGGCCGGATCTTCGCCGCCCCTCGGATAAAGCGATTGGCTGAACACGGGCATGCGGTCCAATATGTAACCTGATTCTTCCAGAACCCGCGCAGTATGGTGTGCACGAAGCTGCCCGCCGTGCCGAGGGTATCGTGTCGGATACGTCGTGAGCTGCAGAATTTTTGTCATGCAACAGTATCAGTCAGCATAACATCCCGAATACCACGCTTTATTGTGGCAACGGTGCTCTCCCAATTTGGAAAGCGCTCCGGTCCAACATTAACTACCTGTCGCGGCGCACGCGATGCGGCAATCACTGCAGCACGCCAACCTGCGCGGTCATCCGGGTCCAAAATGGTTGCAAGCCCCAATCCAGCTTCCGGTATGGCACCACGATTAGAAGCTATGACGGGACGGCCGTGCTGCAATGCCTCGATTACCGGAAGGCCCAAGCCCTCGTACAAACTCGGAAATAGGCTGATGTGACACTGTTCGTAGAGCCAGGAAAGACCAGCATCAGACATTTGCTTGAACCAAAGGACACGGGAGCCAAAGCCCCTCAATCCTTCTAATCTGGCTATCACGTCGTCCGCGCACCAGCCGGGCATTCCAACGATGACCAAATCAAGGTCAAAGCTAGGATCAGCCAGGAGTTCATCCCACAGATCAATCAACAGGGAATGGTTCTTACGGATTTCGACAGTGCCGACCGCAAGCGCAAATCTGCCACGAGCTAAGCGCTCGCGAACTTTGAGATCTATGATTTCTGTCGGGTCAGGTTTAGCCGGCAGGTTTGCACCTAAATAAATGACTTCGGTCGACACTGGCGAACGTCCATTGTTGCTAATGAATTCTTTTAAATCTGCCTCGGTGCGTTTGGATATACAAAACACTTTTTCGCAATTATCAATTATATGGATGAAATAGTTATAGTAATAATCACCCGGCGCGCCAAGGAATTCTGGAAATTTTATTGGTATAAGATCATACAATACTGAAATTATGCGCAACCCGCTCGTCAGCCGCAGCGACGAGAGATGCCGCCAATCGATCACATCCCATCCGAGACCGCAGAGGAACAGGACATCGGTTGCCTGTGGGTAAATCACAATCCCCAGATTCTGTGTCTCTGGCGAATGCAACACTGGCGCTCGCCGGGAGGAAAATTGACGGAGCGCCTGTCGGGCATGGAGCAGACTTTGCCGCACTTCTTCCCGGGAACGGATCGGTACCGACTTAATCAGTTCGCGCGCAATCGCGGTAATGAGACGCGCTAACGGTTGCATTATCGCATTAGCCACTTTGCGATGGATCGGCTGAGCACCGGACCTAATTCGACTTTTTGGCTTTGGCAGCGGCACTTCCGCTGACGCCGGCACGAGTGCGATTAAGCTGCGCGCGAATTCGAGCTCTAGTGCACGAAAAGCATGATCGTGATAAACGACCGGAATGACACAAAGTGCGGGGTCATCTAGTAGCCGGGTGGCAATTTCCCTCTCGGTCCTAACGATGCCGACGGCGTGCTTGCCCCGCCAAGCCAGGGATGTACTCAGGTCAAGTAAGAGTCGCGGGCGCTTTGGCATACATTTCATTTACTGGGTAATAGATCGGATGGCTATCGCTGTTCGGGTGGAGATCGGGCCGGCTGGCGTTGCCTAACTTAATTCAAGTGTGTTTGGTCGAGGTCGATCACAATTTGGTATATTTTAGCCGAAAATTCCCGGACGCCTCCAAAACTGGCGTGACCAAATAAACGTTTTTTTGGACTGCCAAAGCGAATTCAGAATGTGGAATTTATCTCCAGGCACCCCTATTTAGCTGCCTATCCCTTCTTCTGTTGCGGTGGTTTCTATGTCAAGCGTTTTAGACCCTTCCGTCGAGCAGTAGCTTCCCTACAAATTCCTCTTTCGTGATCATTGTGATCGTCCAACTCTTTTACTGCACGCAGGAAACCTCCAAGCCGTGTTTTAAGCCGCCGCGTTTCGCTGCCATGCAACAGTTTGGATAAGGTCTTTCGTGAAATTCGCATTTTTTCAGCCACTCTTCGTTGTCCGAAAATATTGACAACACTCAAAAGTGCTTCTTGAAATCCAGCCACATCGGTTGGCCCCATTCCGTAATGGATCTGCTCATCCTCATCGAGGCCAAGATGATGTTGTTCCTCCCAGCGGTTTGCCTCCTTGCCGATATGGTTGATGCCAGTTGCATATCCGAAAAGCGGGCGCTCGTTTGGCGTCATCGTCTCGCACTCGCCCTCGCCCTCGCCCTCGNNAAGCGAACATGCGATGCGCGGTTTGAACGTGCTCGACGAATTGCGCGCTGCGACCATTCCATTCGCAAATCATTTCCGGGTCGCCTTCCATTGAGCGGCGGAGATAATTGCGGAGCGTCCGCGTTGTGCAATTGAACTTCGCCGCGATGACCGGATCAGTGCGACCGCTCGCGTACAAGCGCCTCGATAGGCGCACACAACATGTCCGCCGACAAATCCTCAAAGCCGCGTTTTATGAACCGATTGCGCCGAAGTCGGACAGGTTTTTTCGTGACTTCCCGCTCGCAAAAATGAACGCCAATTCGGTCGAGATTTTGCGCGACCGAAAGCTATCGATGCCGGAAGCCGCCAATGGCCGCGTCAAGGCTTTACGGCAGGTGTTCAAGTGGGCCGTCCCGAAGGGACATGCGCCGTTCAATCCGGCGCGCGAAGTCTCTTACTTCAAATCCGGCTCCGAAGGTTTCCACACTTGGACCGCTGAGGAAGTTCCGCAATTCGAGGAAGGGCATCCGATAGGAACTAAGGCTCGGCTTACCATCTTTCAGTCCCCTTACAAGCCCGCAAGTTTGACGGCACACTCGGTAGAATGACTCACAGCGAATCATGGAATCGTTTTGTAGGTGGCGACCTAGCCTGAGGTGGTTATCGAGCAGTAACAGCGCCAGCCGGCTTTTGTGAGTCGTTCAGTTTTATGCCAGCCGTGCCCATCACACCATCGCACCATTTAAAAGTTACCTCTGAGGTAACTCCCCCCGGCGCTGACCCATGCTTAAACGGTTCGATGGTGACATGGTTGCGCTGCCCGGTGGCTGTTACCGGGGCGGAACTCAGAGACAGGCACTAGGCGCAGGGGGTCCTAAACGGCGACACAGTGATGCAGAATTGTTGCGCGATGACACCGGACCGTGCTGTTGCAGCGTGATTGCCACATCAGCCTGATCAAACGGCAAGATTCACATCGCACGCTTCTCCTTGCGTCGAAATTGGCCGCGTGCTCCTTTTCGCACGAGCCGCAACGACGATTGTCTGTTCTGGGGAGGGGGAGCGCATGAGCGATCTGACGCGCGAGGCACTTAATATAGAGGATCTGCGTCGTATGGCGCGCCGACGCCTGACGAAGGCGCTGTTCGAGTTCTGCGACCGCGGCAGCGAGGACGAGATCGCGATGCGCGACAACCGCACCGCGCTGGACCGCATAAAACTGCTGCCGCGTGTGCTCACCGACGTCTCCGGCCGCGACCCGGGCATCACCCTTTTCGGCAAAAAGCACGCGCTGCCGTTGCTGATCGGTCCGACCGGAATCGCCGGCTGGGTCTGGTATCGCGCCGAAATCGCTCTGGCGCGGGCCGCGGCGGATGCCGGCATCCCCTTTATCCTGGCGAGCACGTCGAGCACCGCGATGGAGACCGTGCTGGCCGAGGGCGGCGGCACCCAGTGGTACCAGCTCTATGTCTGGCGCGACGCCGATGCCACACTGGTCACCGTAGCGCGGGCGCGCGACGCCGGCTTCGAGGCGCTGGTTCTCACGGTCGACTCGCCGACCTACAACAACCGCGAGTTCGATATCCGAAACGGCGCTAACTTTCCGCCGCGGGTCACGCTGCGGAGTGCGATCGACGGACTCAGCCATCCGCGCTGGTTGTTTGGTACGCTCGCCCGCTACGCCCTCGCAGAGGGGCGGCTGCCGCGCTTTCCCAATATCCATTTCCCGCCGGCGGCCGCCGGGGCGAAGAACTACACGGCTGGTCAGGGGGCGGGCTTCCTCAGCCGCAACGACATGCTCGATTGGGATTTTCTGCGTCGGTTGCGCGATCTCTGGCCGCGTCCACTTATCGTCAAAGGCATCCTGCATCCCGACGATGCGGTGAAGGCTGCCGCGTGCGGCGCCGACGGCATTATCGTCTCAAACCATGCCGGCAACGTGCTCGACGCCGCGGCCCTTCCGATCGAGATGCTGCCGCACATCGCCGCGGCGGCCGGCACCCGGCTGAAGATCATCGTAGATTCGGGCTTCCGGCGGGGAAGCGACGTCCTGAAGGGTCTGGCACTCGGTGCCGACGCGGTGGCGATTGGCCGCGCCACGCTCTACGGCGTCGGTGCAGCGGGTGAGCCCGGAGCGCGCCGCGCGATCGCCATTTTCGATGCCGAGATACGCCGTACCATGGGCAATCTCGGCGTTTGCGATATCGCTTCGCTCGGCCGCAACAATATCGTCCTGCCGGGACAGATGCCGTCGTTCGGTGCGCCGGCAGGCGACTTTTCTGTTTCAGGTGCAAACGAAACGCGCCCACTCACCGTCATCCAACGTTAACACACCATCGCACCATCACGCGGTTACTTCAGAGGTAAAGCCGTCGTTCGATGGTGTGATTGTTTAATGGCAGGCGCGCTGCCAGTCAGCCCGCTACCTCCCTGCTGCCTATCAAACCATAACACCATCTCACCATCGCACCGTTACTTCGGGGGCAACATCTGACGATCAGCCGGCTATACAAGAAGCGCTAATGCCTTGAGCCATTAAATTTTGAAAATCCGCTCGGCGTTTTTGCCCGCAATCTGCCTGGCCTGATTGCCCGGCAGGGCATTAACGCGCGCGAGGCAACCAGTCATATCGCCAATATTATGCGGATAATCGGAGCCGTAGAGGACATTATCGGCTGAGCCCGCGACTTTTATGCACAGTTCGAGCGCTGTCTGGTCGTACACCACCGTGTCGTAATATATGCGCCGCAAATAGCTACTTGGCTTGTCCTTGATGACGGCAGAGCAGGCAGAAATTTTTTCATGACAAATGTCGAAACGCCCAGCGAGATACGGCAACGCCGCGCCAGCATGCGCAGCGATCAGCTTCAAATTCGGGTACTTATCCAGAAATCCAGAAAAGATCATATGCGCAAACGCCAACGTCGTATCAAACATAAAGCCCACCGGCGGGATGAGGTTGAATGCTTCCATGTGCATCTCACGCACCCCTTGCGGGGCGGTAGGATGAACGAGAACCGGCAAGCCCAGCTTGTCGATTTCCGACCAGATCGGCGCGAATTGCGGATCGATTAGATCTTTGCCGTCGATGGAGCCAAGCACCATCACTCCGATGGCCCCTTCCTTAACGCAGCGGGCGAACTCGGCCTTGGCATCGTCCGCATATTGCCAGGGCAGCGTCGCGAACCAGCGGATGCGGTCCGGCTTGGCGCGCTGTTGCTCCGCCATTGAGTCATTGACCATGCGCGCGCCGCGCAGGCTGACTTCGCGCCCGCCCCAAAATACGTTGGGGCATGTCAGCGAAACGACGGCAATGTCGACCTTTGCCTGATCCATGTTCTTGATGCGCAGGTCGTAGTCCCACATGCCCGGCATCAACGTCATGAAGGGTACATCGTAGAGATGTATCGCATCCTGATTCGCCGGCGTTTTCTTTACGCTGTACTTGCCGCCGCCATGTGCGCGGAGCAACTCGATCCAATCGAGCGTGAGCATATGGGTATGAATGTCGATGACTGGCATTGTGATCTCACTGCTTTAGATGTTGCTCTGCGTTGTACCAAGCATCTGCGCCTTGCTGAGCAGCAGCAGAATTGAGATGCGTAACGGGCGGTTGGGTGAACAAGGATTCTTTAATCGGCGCTCGCGCCGGATTTCACCACCACGCGGCCCCAGCGCGCGATTTCCGATTTGATGTAGGTCTGCATGGCGGCAACCGGCGGCGTAGCGATCGGGATCATGCCGAGTTGTTTGATCTTGCGCTGGGTCTCGGGGTCGGCCTCGAATTGCTTCAGTGCCTCGTGCAGTTTTTCGACTACCGGCTTGGGGGTGCCGGCCGGCGCCACCAACATTTGCCAGGCGACCGCCTCGAAGCCAGGCACATCGTCGGCGATCGGCGGCACGTCCGGCAGTTCCGCCACGCGAGTCTTCGAAGAAACGCCAAGCGCGCGCACGCGTCCGGCGCGAATTAAGTTCAGAGACGGCGCAAGGTCCACAAACATCAGAGAAATGACACCGGCCATAACGTCGGTGAGCGCCGGCACGCTGCCTTTATAGGGAACGTGCACCAATTCTGTGCCCGTCATCGTCTTGAACAGCTCCATATACAGATGATGCGGCGACCCCTGACCAGACGAGCCGAATGAGAGTTTGTTCGGGTTGGCCTTGGCATATCTCACCAATTCTGCTGTTGTCCGCACCGG
Organism: Hyphomicrobiales bacterium; assembly: GCA_003152455.1. Classification (GTDB taxonomy): domain Bacteria; phylum Pseudomonadota; class Alphaproteobacteria; order Rhizobiales; family Xanthobacteraceae; genus Pseudolabrys. The sequence continues at coordinate 6,469 of PMAF01000111.1, read as the reverse complement.
GAGCGATGGATTGACGACCAAAACAAACGGCACGTTTGCAACGAGTGCCAGCGGCACAAAGTCCCTGGCCGGGTCAAGGGCAGCTTCTTGTGCAACGTGGCATTGATTGCGAGCGGCGTGCTCGTACCCATCAACAGCGCGTAGTCGTCCGGTCTCGATTTCGCGGCCGCATCGGCGGCAAGCATCGTGCCGGCGCCGGGGCGATTCTCCACGATGAAGGTCTTGCCCAAACGCTCCGAGAGACCCTGGCCAAGCATCCGCGCCAAAATGTCGGTGGCGCCGCCGCCGCATAGGGACACAGGATAGTCACGGTCCGGACGGGATAGTCGTCCGACAAAGCCGCCGAGACCGACAGAAGCAGGGCGCAGCAGACGGCCAGGATTTGGCCGGTTTTCGCAACCAGAGTGGATAAATTTAGCACGGTACCTCCCGGAACAATTCTTGTTTTTGGCTCCCCGTTCAGGCAGTGAGCCTATTGCAGGACCGAGCGAACAAGCGCGGGCGTTGCGAAATTTATCGTCAAATATGTCGTTCAGATGTTTTTGAACATTGATCTGCATCAAACGCATCAAACTGATGTTGTAATCTTACGATAAACGGGAAGTAAGACCAGGGACGGCCCAAAGCCCTGCCACACCATCAAACCATAACACCATCTCACAGTTACCTCGTGAGATTACGTCAGCGGCGACGATGGAATGATTTTATGGTTTTAGGCGGCACGCCTGTTTTTACCCCGGGTACGGGCCAGTCTTCGTGCAGCGTCTGCGCGCCATGGGTATTCGAG
>PMAF01000111.1:0-5572 GCA_003152455.1 Hyphomicrobiales bacterium | reverse complement strand
CTAATTTTCGGTACACACAGGACATGACCGTTGTTGCATTGCGGCATTAATAATGCTGCAATGCACCCACTGAAGACCCGGAGGCACTCCTATGTGGACCGCCAAACGCTTCAGAAGCCAAGCTGCCACGTGCGCCACACTGGCGAAACAGACCCATGACGAAGAGAGCCGCCAACGATATCTGCGGTTGGAGCAAACGTATCTTCACATGGCTGAAACGGAAGACCAGCTTGTCGGTCAGAGGAGTGCTTTCGCTGGCGCGAGCGAAACGAAGCCCGCAGCTTAATCTGATCATTCGAAAAACCAATCCGCTCCCGCTCCTCAACCAAGCCGCGGCACGCCACCAAACCCACCAAAATCCGTGACGTGCCGGCACCGCAGGTGAACGTGTTGATGCAGGTGAACATGTTAAACTGCCATACATCAGACATCACATCAGTATGGCCGCACCACTCCCCGCCCCCGCCCTTGAAATCCTCAGCACCTTACCGCGAGTAGACAGAAATCCGTAGGTTATTCCTGGCCAAGACGGTAGCTATCTCTTCAATGTTTGGAAGCCTTGGCACGAGCTACGCGCAATAGCGGGGCTACCTGATGTCAGATTGCATGACCTCCGGCATTCATTCGCCAGCGTTGGTTCAGTAAGCGAGATGTCATTGAACATTATTGGTGGCTTGCTTGGCCACTCACAGGCTCAGACGACTATGCGATACCCCCATCTTGCCAATGATCCACTGAAGGCCGCTGCCAACCAAATCGCCGGTGCCATTGCGGCAACCATACGCGGGATCCCAGCCGAGGTCGTTTCAATAAAGCAGAAACGCAAGTAGCGATAATCGAGCATACTAAACGATAATGCAAAGGCAGTATGGTCATGCGGATATGCTCCGAAATCACACGACGTTAGCTTGCACTAGTCTCGCCGCTCCATGCGGGTATCCAATCCCGCAGGTTACGAGATGTTCAGGCTCAACATCGACTAAGCGCTCTCGTAAAGGATCATGTTTTCTTTGAAAGACTTCCTGCGTCTATAGCCGCGTTACCGTCAATCGGTATTCCGCCCTCTTCCGAGATCACACCCAAAGTTGAGGCCCTTGTTCCGCGACCGCGAAGGCGCTCGACTGTCCGGGATCAGCGCCTGTGAGACAGATTTAGCGGCTTGAGGAACGGAGGATTTCTGGCTCATCGTAACCATCAAGGAGTGGAGATGAGACAGAAATCCGTGCACCCTGAATCGCCGTCTGAGCGGCTCGTAAAGAACATCCGTCGGGCCACCCGCAAGCGCCATTCGTCCGAAGAGAAGATCCGGATCGTTCTGGACGGCCTGCGCGGGGAGTTCAGCATCGCCGAACTGTGCCGACCAAAAAGCATCTCTCCCGAATGAATGACTCGGAAAAGATATCATGCTCCTCGCAGTTCTGCGGCGGCGTCGAGAACGGCGCGGATGATCTTGTCGTAGCCGGTGCATCGGCAAAGGTTGCCGGCGAGCCAGTAGCGCGTCTCGGTTTCCGTCGGATTCGGATTGCGGTCCAGCAAGGCTTTGGCCGCGACCAATACGCCCGGCGTACAGAAACCACACTGCAGCGCCGCGTGCTCGAGAAATTTCCGCTGCAGCGGATGAAGATCTTGACCTTGCGCCATGCCCTCGATCGTCTCAATCGAATGCCCTTCGGCTTCGACCGCAAGCATGAGGCACGAGCAGACCAGTCGACCGTCGACCGTCACGCTGCAGGCGCCGCAATCGCCCGAACTGCATCCCTCCTTGCTGCCGGTTAAATGAAGTTCGTCACGCAGCACATCCAACAGAGTCTGCTGCGCTTCGCACAGAAATTCCGCGGGCTCGCCGTTGATCGTAGTCGATATGTGATACTTGCTCATCGACGCTCTTCCGCGCGTTCGTAGGCGATAACCGCCGCCCGACGCGCCATCACGCCGGCGACTTTAGTCCGGTATTCGATCGTCCCGCGCTTGTCGTTGATCGGTTTGCAGGCGCGTCGCGCCGCCTGCTCAAGCTCGGAGAGGGCTGTCTCGTCGCAGTTGTGCCCGACCAAAGCGGCGGCGGCTTCGGGAACCAGGATTGCGGTCGGCGCCACAGCACCGAGCACGACACTCGCCTCGGTGCAGACGCCCCTAGTGTCAAGCGTAACGCTAACTCCCACACCGACCACGGCAATATCCATCTCCGTCCGCGGAATAAAGCGCAGGTAAGTATCCGCCGAGTGGGGTGGCCGTTTCGGCAGGTGAAATTCGACGATGAACTCATCCGGGCGCAAGCACGTCCGTCCCGGACCGGTGGGAATGCTCTCCACCGGAACCTCGCGCCGCCCTTTTGCGCCTGCGACCACGCAGGTTGCGCGGGCTGCGATCAGCGCTGGAACGCTGTCGGCCGCCGGCGATGCATTGCAGAGATTGCCGGCAAGCGACGCCCGGCCCTGCACCTGGGTCGAGCCGATCAATTTGGCCGCCTCAACCACGCCTGGCCAAGCTTGCCGGAGGGCTTCGCATTCGCCGATCACGGCGCCGGGCGTCGCAGCACCGATTATAAAGACACCGTCTTGCTCGCGGATGTCGGATATTCCGGAGATGTTCTTGATATCGACGATAAGATCCGGCTTGGCGCGGCCGGAACGGAGTTGAACCAGCAGATCGGTGCCGCCGGATAGGACCTTCGCAGGGCCGGACGCGCCAGCCAAAATGCGAACGGCCTCCTCGACCGTCGACGGGGCGGTATAGCTAAGCATTGGATTAGGGGTCTCCAAAACGAACCAACCGGAACGCTAGTCCAGTGCTGGTTAGCGGTCTAGGCCGAAGCGAGGCTTCGCAACGGCGGGGGGTGGACTGCCAACCCGATTGGAGGACGACTTGCATTTGAGCCCTCCCCGCGCAACTCTCCTGCAGAGCCAAGCGCAACGCGGCAATCAGCGAGGGAGCTGTGGACGACATCACTTCACGCGACACAACCAAGCCCTTCAAGTGGGTTGGAACGCGGCCGGTTCGCCCGGACGGCGTTCCGAAGGTGACGGGCCTCGCGCAGTACGGCGCAGACTTGGCGATGCCTGGCATGCTGGTGGGCCGCATCCTGCGCTCACCGCACGCCCATGCGCGTATTCGATCGATCGATACCGCGAAAGCGGCGGTCCTGCCTGGTGTCAAGGCTGTAGTCACCTCGGCGGACTTCCCAGAGCAGAAGTTCGAATACGTCGGCCCCGAACGCGTCGCGCAGAACTTCTGGCACATGACGCGCAACATCATGGCGCGTGAGAAGGTGCTCTATGAGGGTCATGCGGTGGCCGCGGTGGCGGCCATCAGCAAGGCCGTCGCCGACGAAGCGCTGTCGCTGATCGCGGTCGACTACGAGGTTCTGCCGCACGTCATCGACGTCGATGAGGCGATGAAGCCGGATGCGCCGCTTCTGTTTCCCGATTTAATCACCCGCGGGGTCGATCCGCCGCCAAAACCCTCCAATATTTCGAAGCGGGCCGAATTCAACATCGGCGATTTGGAAGCCGGGTTCGCGGCGGCCGATGAGATCGTCGAAATGTCGTTCAAGACTTCGCCGGTGCATCAGGCCTATATCGAGCCGCAAGGTTGCGTGGCGCGATTCGACGCCGACGGCCAGAGCGAGCTTTGGAGTTCGAGCCAGGGACATTTCGTCGTCCGCGCTTACACCGCACGACTGCTCGGCATGAAGCTCGGCGACCTGCGCGTCTACCCGGCGGAGATCGGCGGCGCTTTCGGCGGCAAGACGGTGATCTACGTCGAGCCGGTCGCTGTCATACTCGCGCGAAAATCCGGCCATCCGGTGAAGATCGTGATGAGTCGAGAGGACGTGTTCAGGGCCACCGGCCCGGCGTCCGGCTCGTCTATGACCGTGAAGATCGGTGTCAAGCGCGACGGCACGATTGTCGCCGCCGACGGGGTCTTCAAATTGCAGGCCGGCGCATTTCCGGGCTCGCCGATGATGAGCACGTGCATGTGCGCCTTCGCGCCTTACGACATCGCGAACGCGCGCTCGGTCGGTTACGACGTCGTGTCCAACCGCCCGAAGGTCGCGGCCTATCGCGCGCCGGGATCGCCGATCGGCGCCTTCGCGGTGGAGAGCGTGCTTGATGTCGTGGCTCAGAAGATCGGCATGGACCCGCTGAAACTGCGGCTCAAGAATGCAGCCAAGAAGGGCACCCAGATGCTGTCTGGCACCAAACTTTCACACAATGGATACGCCGAGACCATCGAGGCGGTGCTCAACCATCCGGGCTACAAGACGCCGCTCGGCAAGAACCAGGGGCGCGGCGTCGCCTCAGGCTATTGGTTCAACGGCGGCGGCGAATCGAGCGCCACCATGCATGTCAACGAGGATGGCACCGTCGTCGTCGCGACCGGTAGTCCAGACATCGGCGGGTCGCGCGCCTCGATGGCGATCATGGCGGCTGAAACGCTGGGGATCGACTACGACCAGGTGCGCCCGATCGTCGCCGACACCGCGTCGGTGGGCTATGCGCATCTCACCGGCGGCTCGCGCGTCACTTTCGCAACCGGGATGGCTGTTGTGGACTCCACCAAGAAGATCATCCAGGAGCTATGCATCCGGGCGGCCAAGATGTGGAACGTCGATCCGGACGGTGTGGTCTGGGAGGACGGTTGCGCCAAGCCGGCGAGCAGCAATGTCGGCGACTTCGCGCCGCTGTCGATCAGAGAGATTGCGGCCAAGCGGGCGCAAACCGGCGGACCGATCGTCGCCGCGGCGGCGGTAAACCCCGGCGGAGTCGCGCCGGGCTTTGCCACCCAGTTCTGCGACGTCGAAGTCGATCCCGAGACCGGCAAGGTGACGGTGCTGCGTTTCGTCGCCGCTCAGGATGTCGGACGGGCTATTCACCCGAGCTATGTCGAGGGGCAGATCCAAGGCGGGGTCACGCAAGGCATCGGCTGGGCGCTCAACGAGGAATACATTTACGACGCCAAGGGACACATGGAAAATCCGGGCTTCCTCGATTATCGGATTCCGGTGGCGTCCGACCTGCCGATGATCGAGCCGGTTCTGGTAGAGGTGCCCAATCCCGCTCACCCCTACGGGGCCAAAGGCGCAGCCGAGGTCAACATTTGTCCGCCGATGGCGGCGATCGCCAATGCGGTCGCGCGCGCGACCGGCCAGCGGCTGACCGAACTGCCGATGTCGCCGCCGAAAGTGCTCGCTGCAATCGATGGGCAGAAGCGAACCTAGCCGCCGTTAGCGCACGCCGTATTTTTCGAAAAGGCCGGGCGCGAATTTGAGGCCGAGTCCATGCTCGGTCGGTACCTTGATCTCACCCTTTTCCGGCATGGGCGGATTGTCGAACAAACGCCAGAGCCGACGACACCTTACCGACCTATTGTTTTAATTAATAATGGCTTGAGAATTTCGAGCCTTGGCGATGGGAATATTTATAATCAGCGGAACACGGATTTGATTTTCCTATAAAGGGACCGTGTATGCCTGCCCTCATTAGCATTTCAGATAAAGTTCATGAGCTTGTTTCGCGACGAAGCTGCTCGTAAGCGGCAAAAACGATATCCTTGCCGTACTTTCGTTCAAGCC
>PMAF01000195.1:21741-61705 GCA_003152455.1 Hyphomicrobiales bacterium | reverse complement strand
CGACTTTGCCCCAACTCGCGGGGTCTTTCGGATTGCGCTCGGCTTGCGCGCCGCTTTGCGCGCCGTTGCCGTTGCCGACCAGCATCGGAGCGAGCGCAGGCGCCATCTCGTCCTCGCCGGTGGCGGGGTCGACCTTGTGCGCCTCCATATAGGGAAGCTGTTGCGCCGGCTCTTCCGGCGGCTGTTGCACGACCTCCACGCGCATCAACTGTCCGGTGACCGCCTCGCGCAGGCGCGCCATCATGGCCTCGAACAGGCTGAAGGCCTCCGCCTTGTATTCGTTGAGCGGATCGCGCTGGCCATAGCCGCGCAGGCCGATCACCTGGCGCAGGTGCTCGAGCATGACCAGATGCTCGCGCCAGAGATGGTCGAGCGTCTGTAAGAGGATCGACTTCTCGACGTAGCGCATGACGTCGGGGCCCCATTTTGCCACCTTGCCCGCCATGTGCTCGTCGGCGCGCCGCTCAATGCGCTCCCGCATTTCCTCGTCGGCGATGCCTTCTTCCTTGGCCCACTCCTTCACCGGCGCTTCGAGCGTGAGCACCTCGCGCAGCGCGGTATCGAGCCCGGCGATGTCCCACTGTTCGGCATAGGCGTTGGGCGGAATGTGCTTGGCGATCAGGTCCTCGACCACCGAACGACGCATGCCGGCGACGGTCTCGTCCACCGCCTCGTCGCGCATCAGGTCGAGCCGCTCCTCGAAGATCACCGTGCGCTGGTCGTTCATCACGTTGTCGAACTTGAGAAGATTTTTGCGGATGTCGAAGTTGCGCGCTTCGACCTTCTGCTGCGCCTTCTCCAGCGCCTTGTTGATCCACGGNNCTGGTTGTCGATGCGCCGGCTCTCGTGCCGCTCGGTGCCGAGCACGAACAGGCCGCCGGCTTTAAGCGCCTTTTCCTTCAGGCGCGCGATCTGGGCGCGGATCTCATCGGCGCGCGGATCCTTTTCGCGCGCGCGCGGGTCCTCGATGTCGGTGATCTCCTGGCGGATGCGCATGTCGGCATTGCCGCCGAGCTGGATGTCGGTGCCGCGGCCGGCCATGTTGGTGGCGATGGTGATAGCGCCCGGCACACCGGCTTGGCTGACGATAAACGCTTCCTGCTCGTGATAGCGGGCGTTGAGGATGGCGAACACCTTGGTCTTGGTGGCGCCGTCGTCGCCGGAATAGAGCGCGGCAAAAGCGTTGGGGTCGGTGAAGTCGTGCGCCTCCCAGCCGGCTTCGCGCAGCATGTCGGCGAGCTGTTCGGATTTCTCGATCGAGGTGGTGCCGACCAGCACCGGCTGGCCGCGCAGCTTGCAGTCCTCGATGAGCGTAATGATCGAGCGGTATTTCTCCTTGGCGGTGCGGTAGACCTCATCGTCGTCGTCGATGCGCACCAGCGGCATGTTGGTGGGCACTTCCAGCACGTCGAGATTGTAGATGTCGAGGAACTCGTCGGCCTCGGTGAGCGCCGTGCCGGTCATGCCGGCGAGCTTCTCGTACATGCGGAAATAGTTCTGGAAGGTGATCGAAGCGAGCGTCTGGTTTTCCGGCTGGATCGGCTGATGCTCCTTGGCCTCCAGCGCCTGATGCAGCCCTTCCGAATAGCGCCGGCCCGGCATCATGCGGCCGGTGAACTCGTCGATGATGACGACTTCGCCGTTGCGCACGATGTAATCCTTGTCGCGTTGGAACAGCGTGTGCGCGCGCAGCGCCTGATTGACGTGATGCACGACGGAGACGTTCTCGACGTCGTACAGCGACTCACCCTTGAGCTGGCCGGCAGCTTCCAGCCGCCGTTCGAGCTTTTCCATGCCGGCTTCGGTCAGCGCCACGGTGCGCTGCTTTTCGTCGACGTCGTAATCGGCCTTGTCGAGCGCCGGGATGTAGCTGTCGATGGTGTTGTAGAATTCCGAGCGGTCGTCGAGCGGTCCGGAAATGATCAGCGGCGTGCGCGCCTCGTCGATCAGGATCGAATCCACTTCGTCGACGATGGCGAAGATGTGGCCGCGCTGGACCATGTCCTCCAGCCGGTACTTCATATTGTCGCGCAGGTAGTCGAAGCCAAGTTCGTTATTGGTGCCGTAGGTGACGTCGCAGTCGTAGGCCTTCTTGCGCTGCTCGTCGTCGAGCCCGTGCACGATGTTGCCGACGGTGAGCCCGAGGAAATTGTAGATCTGCCCCATCCATTCGGCGTCGCGCTTGGCCAGGTAATCGTTGACGGTGACCACGTGCACGCCGCGCCCGGAGACGGCGTTGAGATAGACCGCCAATGTCGCCACCAGCGTCTTGCCTTCGCCGGTCTTCATCTCGGCGATCTTGCCTTCGTGCAGGATCATGCCGCCGATCAGCTGCACGTCGAAATGGCGTTGGCCGATGGTGCGCTTGGCCGCCTCGCGCACGGTGGCGAAGGCCGGCACCAGGATGTCGTCGAGCGAAGCGCCGTCGGCGACCTGTTTCTTTAACTCGGCGGTGCGGGCCTTGAGCGCCTCGTCGGAGAGCGCGGCCAGTCCGGGCTCCAGCGCGTTGATCTCGGCCACCCGCGGCTGATAGCTGCGAATCCGCCGCTCATTGGCGGAGCCGAACAGCTTACGGGCAACGGCACCGATCATACGGGGCTCCTCATTCAGCAGGCGGGGCGACAGGATTTCGCTCGAGCATGATCTTATCCGAAAACCGGTTCCCACTTTTCGGGATCATGCTCTAGCACGCCGTCACGGCCGGATTTTACTTCCGGCGCTCCGGAAATGCGGCACTTTTCGGGCAAATTCGACGAGAACGCGTCTGCAAAGCTTAACCAGCCGAGGTTAGCCGAGAGATAGGAGGGGGTCGGATTGTTGTCAATTGGCGCGGACGGCGGCCTTAACCGGGCTTACCCCCATCGAAAGCGCGACTGGCTCACGCGGACGTTAAGGCCTTTGCGCCGGCCGGCCATTGCAAAGCCGTGGTTGTTGGGTGACAAGTCCGCCGCCGTCCGCAGGTTGCGGACCCTTGCCAAGGATAGCCCATGACGATTTTCCGTTTCGCCGGCCCGGCCGGCATCCTCGCCGCCACTCTGGCGGTGCTACTGGCAGCCGCCGGCCCGCTCCGCGCAAAGGACAAGGATCCGCTTGTCGCCACGGTCAACGGCACCGAGCTCCACCAGAGCGACCTTGCGGTCGCCGAGGAAGCGGCCGGCCAGATCCCGCCGATGTCGCCGGACGCCAAGAAGGACTACCTGGTGCAGTTCATGGCCGACATGATCTTGGTGTCGAAGGCGGCCGAAGCCAAAAAAATGGGCGACACCCCCGACTTCAAGCGCAAGATCGCCTTTGCCCGCAACAAGCTGCTGATGGAGACGCTGCTGCAATCGGTCGGCAAGGAAGCGCTCACCGACGACGCGATGCACAAGGTCTATGACGAAGCCGTCAAGCAGATGGGCCAGGAGATGGAAGTGCATGCCCGCCACATCCTGATCCGTGCCGCGCCAGGCGACGAGAAGGCGAGCAAGGAAGCCGAGGACAAGATCAAGGCGGTCATCGTGCGCCTGAAGAAGGGCGAGGATTTCGAAAAGGTCGCCAAGGAAGTCACCGAGGACCCCTCGGGCAAAGCCAATGGCGGCGATCTCGGCTATTTCAGCAAGGAGCAGATGGTGCCGGAATTTTCCGACACCGCTTTCAAGCTGGAAAAGGGCCAAATTTCCGAGCCGGTAAAGACCCAGTTCGGCTGGCACGTGATCAAGGTCGAGGACAAGCGCGTCAAGCCGGTGCCGAAGTTCGAAGAGGTCAAGCCGCAGATCGAGCAATACGTGACGCGAAGGGCGCAGGCCGAACTGGTCACCAAGCTGCGCGCCGAGGCCAAGATCGAAAAGATGTACAAGACCGAGCCGCCGGCCGCTCCTCCGGCAGCGCCCGCAGCACCGGACAAGAAGTGAACCGGATCGCACTCATCAAATGATTTCGTCATGGCCGGGCTTGTCCCGGCCATTTCGCTTCTGTAGGCACGTGATGACACATCACTGGATGCCGCACCGATGAATACCGCCGTATCCCCCCTCGCCCCGCAACACGTGCCGGACCTGCCGGCGATCGCCGGCGTGCGGTTGGCCACCGCGCAAGCCGGCATCCGCTATGCCGGGCGCACCGACGTGCTGCTGACGCTGTTCGAGCCCGGCACCGCCACGGCCGGCGTGTTCACCAAATCGAAATGCCCGTCGGCGCCGGTCGAGTGGTGCCGCGATAAAGTGAAGACCGGCAAAGCTCGCGCACTGGTCGTCAATTCCGGCAACGCCAACGCCTTCACCGGCAAAAGCGGACGCGCGGCGACCAGGCTCACCGCCGATATCGCCGCCAAGGCGGCCGCTTGCAAACCGGCGGAGATTTTCCTTGCCTCCACCGGGGTGATCGGCGAGCCGCTCGACGCCTCGAAGTTCGCACCCGTCATGGCGGGCCTCGCCGCCCGTGCCCAGCCCGGCGATTTCCTCGCCGCGGCGCGCGCGATCATGACCACCGACACGTTTCCGAAAGTGGCGACCGCCAAGGCAAAGATCGGCAAGGCGACGGTGACCGTCAACGGTATCGCCAAGGGCGCCGGCATGATCGCGCCCGACATGGCGACCATGCTGTCCTTCATCTTTACCGACGCAGCCATCGCGGCGCCCGCCTTGCAGGCGCTGCTCAAAGACGGCGTCACCGACACCTTCAATGCGGTCACAATCGACGGCGATACGTCCACGTCGGACACGCTGATGATCTTCGCCACGGGAAAAGCCGGCAATCCGCGCATTGCGCGCGCGGCCGATCCCAAGCTGAAGGATTTCAAGCGCGCGCTGCAAGCGGTGCTGGCGAATTTGTCCGAGCAGATCGCGCGCGACGGCGAAGGCGCCCGCAAGCTGGTCGAGATCGTGGTGGAAGGCGCGGTATCGAAGGCTTCGGCACGGCGCATCGCCATGTCGATCGCCAATTCGCCGCTGGTGAAAACCGCCATCGCCGGCGAGGACGCCAATTGGGGCCGCGTCGTCATGGCGGTCGGCAAGGCCGGCGAGCCCGCCGACCGCGACAAGCTCTCGATCTGGTTCGGCGGCATCCGGGTCGCGCACAAAGGCGCGCGCGATCCGGCCTATGACGAGGCTGAGGTGAGCGCGGCGATGAAGAAGCCGGAGATCAGCCTGAAAGTGGCGCTCGGCTTGGGGCGCGGCCGCGACCGGGTGCTGACCTGCGACCTGACCAAGGAATACATTGCCATCAACGGCGACTATCGATCGTAACTTTCCGTTTACCGTCACGGCAGGAGTTCCCGGCGGCGGTCGCACCCTCTTAACCATGGGCCGCCTAGCATCGAGGTCGTAGGGCTGTGAGCGTCAAAATCATCCTTGTTGCCGCCTGCGCCCTCGTCGATGCCGACGGCCGGGTGCTGATCGCCCAACGTCCCGCCGGCAAGCCGATGGCAGGCTTGTGGGAGTTTCCCGGCGGCAAGATCGAAGATGGTGAAGCGCCGGAACAAAGTCTGATCCGGGAGTTGCAGGAGGAACTGGGCATCGTCGTCAATGAGGCCTGTCTCGCGCCGCTTACGTTTGCGAGCCATGCCTATCCCGACTTTCATCTCCTGATGCCGCTCTATGTCTGCCGGCGCTGGGAGGGACAGGTCACCGCCAGCGAGGGGCAAACGCTCGCATGGGTGAAGCCGAACCGGCTGCGGGATTACGAAATGCCTCCGGCGGACGTCCCGCTGATTTCGCACCTGATGGCACTGTTGTGATCGTCGGCCAACAACGACTGAAACGGCAAGCGTCCATGAGCAGGCCCCTAACGATGCGCAGAATGCGCGAATTCCTCAACGACGACAGCGCCACCACCGCCATCGAATACGCGGTGATCGCCTCCGGCATCACCGGTGTCCTCATCGCCGTGGTCATGGCGATGGGCACCTCGCTGCAAAGCATGTATCTGAGCGTCTCCAACGGCTTTAACTGACGCCTGGCATTAGCCGCCCGGTTTTTCTCCGGTCGGAATTTCCTTTGTGCCGAGCGCGTCGGCGAGCCGCTGTCTGGCCGAGCCGGGCTTGAGGGGCTTCTGCTGACTTTCATGCGGCATCCAGCCCGACAACCAGGCGATCTCGAAGGTCGCGCGCAGACGGCCGTCGGCGTCGGCGAAACGCCGGGCGTAGATTTCGGCGAGCCGATATAGCGTCGCCCGCTTGAGCGGCTTACGGCGGCGCTCGGTGAGCACGTTGGTGGCGCCCATGCGGCGCAGGTCGCGCATCAAATCCAGCACCGAATTGTAACGCACCGTCAGGCGATCGGAATCGACAACCGGCAGCGCGAAGCCGGCGCGTTGCAGCAGCGCGCCCAGTTCGCGCACGTCGGCGAACGGCGCCACGCGCGGCGAGACGCCGCCCTCGATCTCGCTTTCGGCCTGCGCGAAAGCTTCGCGCAATTCGGTGAGGCTGTCGCCGCCGATCAGCGCCGCCAGCAGCAGGCCGTCCGGCTTGAGCGCGCGGCGGATCTGGATCAGCGTACCGGGCAGGTCGTTCACAAACTGCAGTGCCAGCGCCGATACGATCAGATCGAGCGAGCCGTCGGCGAACGGCAAGGCCTCCTCGTCGGCGGCGACGCGCAACGACGCATCGCGCGCCCCAGATTCCGGCGTGGCGGCAATGATCGTCGCGACCTTGCCGCTTTCCGCCAGTAGGCGGCGCACCGCGTCGGTCGGCGTGCCGAGATCGACGGCACGCTCGAACTGGCGCAGCACCACCGACAGCCGCTCGGCCAGATCGCCGGCGACCCGGTCGATCAGGAAAGTCTCGGCCCCCAGCGCTCGCGCGCGCTGTTGCCGTACGCGCAACAATTGGCGGTCGAAGATGGTCGGGTTTGACGGCATCTGATACATTTGCAGCATGAACGAGCTTATCTCGGCAAGCCAGGACAAGGCTGAGAACTTGGCGCCCTCGCGGTTCACGCAGTTCCGCGGCGGATTGCGCGCCGTGCTGCGCGCCGCCCTCGACATTGCACTGCCGCCGCTCTGCCCGTCCTGCCGCGCGCCGCTTGGCGACGGCGCCGGCCTGTGCGCCGCCTGTTGGTCGAAACTGTCGCTGATCGAGCCGCCTTATTGCGCGCGGCTCGGCATCCCGTTCGCCTACGATCCCGGCCCCGGCCTCTTGTCGATGGAAGCGATCGCCAATCCGCCGGCCTATGACCGGGCGCGCGCCGCCGTGCGCTATGACGACATCGCCCGCCAGTTGGTGATGTCGTTCAAATATGCCGACCGGCTCGATCTCGCGCCCATGATGGGGCAAAGGATGGCGCGCGCCGGCCGCGAGCTGCTCGGGCAAGCCGACGCGCTGCTGCCGGTGCCACTGCATTGGCGCAGGCTGTGGGCGCGGCGCTTCAACCAATCGGCGACGCTCGCGCGCGCGATTTCGGACATCGCCGGCGTGCCGGTGCTGCATGGCGCGCTCAAGCGCGTGCGCGCGACGCCGCAGCAGGTCGGTTTGTCCAAGACCGAACGCGCCGACAACGTGCAAGGCGCCTTCCGCGTGCTGGCAGAGGAAAAGCCCCAGGTGGCCGGCCGCCGGCTGGTGCTGAGCGATGACGTGCTGACCTCCGGCGCCACCGTCGATACCTGCGCCCGCGCGCTGCTGCGCGCCGGGGCCGCCCATGTCGACGTGCTGGTATTCGCCCGGGTTGTCGCGCCCGTGCGTACCCCCATATAACAGGGGCCGGATTTACCGAACGCCCGAAACCGAAATGCCTCTTATCGAAATCTATACCACTCGCTATTGCCCCTATTGCCACGCGGCCAAGGCGCTGCTCAAAAGCAAGGGCGCGGCCTTTACGGAGATCGACGTGAGCGGCGATCGAAAGAGACGCGACGAAATGGTTGAGCGCGCGAACGGCGGCTGGACCGTGCCGCAAATTTTCATCGGTACCACCCATGTCGGCGGCTGCGACGAGCTGCATGCGCTCGACGACGCCGGCAAACTCGATCCCCTGCTGGCCGGCGACGAGGCCTCCGCATGACCACTGCCGCCTTCAAGGCCGCGATGATCCAGATGCGTTCCGGTCTGCAACCCGCCGCCAATCTCGACGCCGCCTTGGCGCTGATCGGCGAGGCGAAGACGGCCGGCGCCGATTACGTGCTGACGCCGGAAATGACCAATATCATGGAGGTCAAGCGCGAACGGCTGTTCGCCACCATCGTGGAGGAAGAGGCCGACACTTCGCTCGCCACCTTGCGCGAGCTGGCGCGCAAGCTCGGGATTTACATTCATGTCGGCTCGCTGGCGATCAAGCTGACGGCCGACCGCGCGGCCAACCGCTCGTTCCTCATCGATGCTAAGGGCGAGATCGCCGTGCGCTACGACAAGATTCACATGTTCGACGTCGATCTCGCCCGCGGCGAGAGCTATCGCGAGTCGCGCACCTACCGCCCCGGCGAGATGGCGGTGCTTGGCGATCTGCCGTGGGGCCGGCTCGGACTGACGATCTGCTACGACCTGCGATTCCCGGCGCTCTACCGCGCGCTGGCGGAAGCCGGCGCTACCATGCTGACGATCCCCTCCGCGTTCACCCAGCAAACCGGCGAGGCGCATTGGCATGTGCTGATCCGCGCCCGCGCCATCGAGAACGGCTGCTTTGTGTTCGCCGCCGCGCAAGGCGGCAAGCACGAGAACGGCCGCGAGACCTTCGGCCATTCCCTGATCGTTGACCCCTGGGGCCGCATCCTGGCGGAAGGCGGCGGCGAGCCGGGCATCGTGATGTCCGAGATCGATCTCGCCGAAGTGTCGAAAGCGCGCGCGCGCATCCCGTCGCTGCAGCACGGCCGCCGTTTCGAGCTGGTTGAGCCGCTGGCCGAGCCGACCCACCTGCACGTGATCCGGGGGGCCGAATGATCCGCTATGCACTCGTGTGCGAGAAGGGCCACGACTTCGAAAGTTGGTTCCAGGATTCGGCAGCCTATGACAAGCAGGTCAAGCGTAAGCTGGTGACGTGCCCGCATTGCGGCTCGGCCAAGGTCGGCAAAGCGATCATGGCGCCGCGGCTTGCCGGCGCACGCAAGCGTGGCGCGCGGGCCGAGCCGGCGGCTGCAACGCCTGCGCCGGAGAATGCGCAAGAGAAGGCTCCAGTCGCGATGATCTCGCCGCAGGAGATGGAGTTGCGCGGCAAGCTCAAGGAATTGCGCGACCATCTCACCAAGAACGCCGATCACGTCGGGCCAAAATTCCCCGAAGAAGCGCGCAAGATGCATTACGGCGAGACCGAGCACCGCTCGATCTACGGCGAGGCTTCGCCCGACGAAGCCCGGCGGCTTGCCGAGGAAGGCATCGAATTCCATCCACTGCCGATCCTGCCGGACGAGCGGAATTAATACGCCAACACCAAGAGCGCGACGCCGATCACCACCAGCACCACACCGGCGAGCTCGCGCCTTGTGGTTGGCTGCTTGAAGATGAAACGCGTGACCCCTTGCGCGAATAGCACCTCGACCAGCGCCAGCGTGCGCACATTGGCGGCGCTGGCAATGGCAAACCCGAGAAACCAGAATTCCGAGGCGAAGGCGCCCATGAAGCCGGCGAACAGCGAGGGCTTCCAGGCTTTGGCGATGGCCCGCAACACGCCCGGGTCGCGCAGCGCCAGATAGGCCGACAGCAAGACCGCCTGCAGCACCAGCCCGACCGCCAGCGTGAAGGTCGCCGCCATGACGAAATGCGGCAGGGCGAGCGACAGAATTGCGCCGCGATAGCCGATTGCCGAGAGCGCGAACAAAGAGCCCGACAGCAGGCCGATCACCGTCGAGCGTTTGGTGCTGACGCTGCCGGCGCCGGGCTTCAACGAGATCACGATGACGCCGGCGGTGGCGATCAGGATCGCCAGGCCCGATAGCGGCGTGATCCTGTCGCCAAGAAAAATCAGGCCGAACAGCGCCACCTGCACCGGCTCGGTCTTGATATAGGCGTAGGCGACCACAAAGGACCGCTCGCCCATCACCGACAGCATGGTCGCGGTGGCACCGATTTGCGTCAACGCGCCGGCCACCACCCATAGCCAGAACACCGGCGGCGGATGCGGCAGGCCGTAGCCGGCAATGACCATGACGGCCGGCAGAAAGATAACCGCGAAAGGAAAGCCGAACAGAAAGCGCACATGGGTGGCGCCGACCGTGCCGAGCGTCGCGGTCAGTTCGCGCTGCATGGCATTGCGCGCGGTCTGCGCCGCCGCGGCGATCAGCGTGAAGACGGCCCAGAGCATTGCGTGTCTCTAACAAAGTCATGCCCGGCCTTGTGCCGGGCATCCACGACTTGCCTTACTTACTAAGGCGTGGATGGCCGGGACAAGCCCGGCCATGACGAGAGCAGCTATGCGCTCACGCCGCGGCGGGCGTAATTTCCGCGGCCTCCGGAAACTCGGTGAACGTGCCCTTCTCATTGTCGATCAGCAGGAACAGATCGAAATAGCGGATGTTCGGCGCGCTGCCGGTGCGTTTGATGATCGACTGCCGCCAGGCTTCGTCATGCGCCTTCTGCGCATCCTGCAGCGTCGGCCACAGATAGACGCCGCCGCCGGTCTTGCCGTCGAGTTCGAGCAGGAAATGCTTGCGCAGCAGTTGCTTGTTGGCCTGCCAATGCGGAATGACGTTGCGGGCCTCTTCGGCCACCCGCTGGCGGCTCCAGCCCTTCGGCGAGTTGAATTCGACCAATTCGAGAATCATGAGGTTTTCCCTTCCTTGTTCGGGCGTTCCGCCACCAGCATGTAATTCACGTCCGTATCCGACGACAGCTGCCAGCGGTCAGCGAACGGATTGTAGATCACGCCGCGCTCGCCCGTCACCTGCAATCCGGCGCGTTCGAACGCGAGTTCGAGTTCGTTCGGGGTGACAAACTTGTCCCATTGATGGGTGCCGCGCGGCAGCCAGCGCAGCACGTATTCGGCGCCGACGATCGCCAAGGCGAAGCTCTTCAGCGTGCGGTTCAAGGTCGCCGCGACCATCAGGCCGCCCGGCTTCACCATGGCGGCGCAGGTCGCCACGAATGCGTTCACGTCGGCGACGTGCTCCACCACCTCCATGGCCAGCACCACGTCGAACCGTTCGCCGGCTGCGGCAAGCTCCTCCGCCGTGGTGGCGCGGTAGTCGACCGCGACGCCGCCTTCCTGCGCGTGCGCGGCCGCGACGGCGATGTTTTCATTCGACGGATCAGCGCCAACCATCTGCGCGCCGAGGCGCGCCAGCGGCTCCGAAAGAATGCCGCCGCCGCAGCCGATGTCGAGCATGCGCAAGCCTTTGAGGCAGTCGAGCTTCTTGGCGTCGCGCGAATAGCGCGCCGCCGCCTGGTCGCGGATGTAAGCAAGCCGCACCGGATTGAACTTGTGCAGCGCCGCCATCGGCCCGCGCGTATCCCACCAATCGTCGGCGTGACGCGAGAAGCGCGCGACTTCGGCTTCGTCGACGGAGGAGGCACTACGTTTCATGTCAGCGTGCCGTCACGTGGTTGCGAAGTTCGAGTGGCGCGCCGATGTTGTGCAGCGTCTCCCAGCCTTCGCCGGTGCCATGAACCGTGACGTCGCCGTAATTCAGCAGCCGGCCGAAAATCGTCTGGTCGACGTCGACGCTCTCGACTTTGTCCATGTTCATTTCGATCGTGTGCCGTTTGATGAAGCCTTCCTTGTACACGACGCGCCTGTTGGTCACGTCGATCTCGATGGTCCAGCGCCGGAACCAGGCCGAGGCAAACGTCACCGCGGCAGCCAGCCAGAAGGCGATGGAGGCGATCAGCCAGCTCAGGCCGGTCGGGCCGGATTTTGCTTGCGTCAGAATAGCCAATGCGACGACCGCCAGGGCCACGGCTGGCAGGTAGACGATCCAATGAATCCTACCGGAGTACACCAGGGTTTCGCCTGGTTGCAGAATTCGCTCGATATACCGCATCGCCAGCACCTGAAAGATTAACGAGGAACGCGGGGCCCGCATGGCCCTTCATGTTGCAGTATCGGCACCCCGCCGGTATGTATACGCGCCTTTTGCGGCCGGCAGTGGCTGCTTGTTAGCGCCTTTTGGCGCGTCCGGGAACGTCAGGTTCTAAAAAGTTATGGCCCGCCTGGTGATGAAATTCGGCGGAACGTCGGTCGCCGATCTCGACCGCATCCGCAACGTGGCGCGCCATGTCAAGCGCGAGGTCGACGCCGGCTATGACGTGGCCGTCGTGGTCTCGGCCATGGCGGGCGTGACCAACCAGCTGGTGGAATGGTGCTGGCAGGCGTCCCCGCTACACGACGCGCGCGAATACGATGCGGTGGTGGCGACCGGCGAGGAAGTCACCGCCGGGCTTTTGGCCATCGTGCTGGCAGGCATGGGCGTCAACGCGCGCTCCTGGCAGGGCTGGCAATTGCCGATCCTGACCGACAATGCGCACGCTTCCGCCCGCATCCAGGACGTAAATGGCGCGGAGCTGATCAGGCGCTTCAAGGAGCACGGCCAGGTCGCAGTGATCGCCGGCTTCCAGGGCGTGCACAAGGAGAGCGGCCGCATCACCACGCTCGGCCGCGGCGGCTCGGACACCTCGGCGGTGGCGATCGCCGCCGCCATCGGCGCCGAGCGCTGCGACATCTATACCGACGTGGACGGCGTCTACACCACCGATCCGCGTGTAGTGCCGAAGGCGCACCGCATGGACAAGATCGCCTACGAGGAAATGCTCGAACTGGCTTCGCTCGGCGCCAAGGTCATGCAGGTGCGCTCGGTCGAGCTCGGCATGGTGCGCAACGTTCCGATCTTCGTGCGCTCCAGCTTCGTCAAGCCTGAAGACATTGATCCGCACAAGACGCCGCCCGGCACGCTTATTTGCGACGAGAGTGAAATCATGGAACAACAAACCGTCACCGGTATCGCCTTCTCCAAGGACGAGGCGCAGATCTCGATCCGCCGCGTGCAGGACAAGCCCGGGGTCGCCGCCGCGATTTTCGGCCCGCTCGCCGACGCCAGCATCAACGTCGACATGATCGTGCAGAACGTCTCGGCCGACGGCGCCACCACCGACCTCACCTTCACCGTGCCGTCTGCCGACTACGAGCGGGCGCGGGTCACCATCGAGAAGGCCAAAGCCGCCATCGACTATGAGCGGATGGATGGCGCCACCGACGTCGCCAAGGTCTCGGTCATCGGCATCGGCATGCGCAGCCATGCCGGCGTCGCGGCCCAAGCGTTCAAGGCGCTGTCCGGGCAGAAGATCAATATCCTCGCCATCACCACCTCGGAGATCAAGTTTTCGGTGCTGATCCACGCGTCGCATACCGACCTGGCGGTGCGTACCCTGCATACGCTGTACGGACTGGATAAATAACCAAGCGACAATCGCTCAACCCAACATCGCGGCCGCGATCGGTCCAACGGCCGCGCCCGCGTACAATAACCCGGAGGAAATTCGCCCATGCGTGTTGTCGCCATCGAAGAACATTTCACCGTGCCCGCTTTGGTCGGCCGCATCGATCCCGCCGCGATCAGCCGGCGCGGTTTCCGGCCGAGAAAGCCGCCCGTCGGCCGTCCGAACCCGATGGAGCTTCTGCCCGACATCGGCGAGCGCCGCCTCAAGTCGATGGACGAGGCCGGCATCACCATGCAGGTGCTCTCCAATACCGGCCCCGGCCCCGATCTCGTACCCGGCGCCGACGGCGTCGCCATGGCGCGCGAAATGAACGACCACCTGGCGGCGGCGATCGCGCGCCATCCGGATCGCTTCGCGGGCTTCGCCGTGCTGCCGATGCAGAGCCCGGACGCCTGCGCCGCCGAGCTGGTGCGCGCCGTCAAGAAGCTCGGCTTCCTGGGCACGCTCATCAACGGCACGACCGAGGGCCGCTTCCTCGACCATCCGAGCTATGACGGCATTCTCGCCGCGGCCGTCGAACTCGACGTGCCGATCTACATCCATCCGCACCTCGCGCCGGAGCCTGTTCGGCAGGCCTATTATTCCGACCTGGAGCCGGGCGCGGCCCGCGTGCTGGAAGCCGCCGGCTGGGGCTGGCACTCGGAGACGGCAATCCACTTGCTTCGCATGGTGTTGGCCGGAGCGCTCGACCGGCATCCGCGGCTCAAGATCATCATCGGTCACATGGGCGAAATGCTGCCGGTGATGCTGGATCGCATCGACGCGGTTTTCCAACTCGATATCGACCACCTCACGCGGCCTATCAGCCGCGCGATCCTCGACCAGGTCTGGCTCACGACCAGCGGCATCTTCAGCGAGCCGCCGATGCTCGCCGCGATGCTGACGTTCGGCATCGACCGCATCATGTTCTCGGTCGACTATCCCTATGCGCCCAATATGAAAGGCCGCGCCTTCCTCGATCGCATCGCGCTGGCGCCGGGCGATATGGCCAAGCTCACGCATGTCAATGCCGACGCGCTGCTGAAGTTGAACGCCGGGGCGAAATAGAGGGACCGGACCCGGTCGCGGCCGCCATCTCCGCTGCACCGCAGCGCATTTCCGACTCATAAACCGGGACCGCCGGTTTGGCTTGCCCTTCGCATAGGCCATTGGCTATAGCCTCAGTCATACGCGACTGCGCGTGCCGGATTCGCGGTCGCTATTCGTACATGATTGGGCCGTAAACGAGGCTGCGGCCCGAGCCGCGGCTGAAGGACCTTACAATGCGTGGCGCGCTAGGCGGTCCACGCGTGCTGTTACGCCGGCTTCGCGAAGTGATGGCGGAGCCGGTCAGCGCGCAGGTTCGCCTCGACAAAGTGGTGGTGCTGATCGCCGCCAACATGGTGGCGGAGGTGTGCTCTGTCTACGTCCTGCGCGTAGACGGAACCCTTGAGCTATACGCCACCGAAGGTCTGAAGCGCGAAGCTGTCCACGAGACCGTGCTGAAGTCCGACGAAGGCCTGGTCGGCCTGGTCGCCAGCGAAGCCAATCCTATCAATTTGTCGGACGCGCAGGCGCATCCGGCCTTCTCGTTCCGGCCGGAAACCGGCGAAGAAATCTACCACTCGTTCCTCGGCGTGCCGGTGCTGCGCGCCGGCAATACCCTCGGCGTGCTGGTGGTGCAGAACCGCGCGCGCCGCACCTATACGGAAGAGGAAGAAGAGGCGCTGCAGACCACGGCGATGGTGCTCGCCGAGATGATCGCCTCGGGCGAGCTGTCCTCGATCGCTCGCCCCGGCGCCGAGCCGGTGGCGCGCCATACGCTCAATATTTCGGGTTCCGCGCTGTCGGACGGCATCGCGCTCGGCCATGTCGTGCTGCACGAGCCGCGCGTGGTCATCACCAATGTCATCGCCGACGACGTTCCACGCGAGCTCAAGCGGCTGGACGCGGCCATCGCCACCTTCCGCGCCGATCTCGACCGCCTGCTCGAGCACGGCGAGGTGGCCGACGGCGGCGAGCATCGCGAGGTGCTCGAGGCCTACCGCATGTTCGGCTACGATCAGGGCTGGCTGCACAAGATGCGCGAGGCGGTGATGACCGGCCTCACCGCCGAGGCCGGCGTCGAGCGCGTGCAGTCCGATACCCGCGCGCGCATGCTGCGCGCCTCCGACCCCTATTTGCGCGACCGCCTGCACGACCTCGACGATCTCGCCAACCGGCTGATGCGCGTACTGATGGGTCAGGATCACGCACCGTCGCGCGAGCAATTGCCGGAGAACGCGATCCTGGTCGCGCGCTCGATGGGCCCGGCGGCGCTGCTCGACTATGACCGCAAACGGCTGCGCGGGCTGGTGCTGGAGGAAGGCGGACCGACCTCGCATGTCTCGATCGTGGCGCGTGCGCTCGGCATTCCGGCGGTCGGCGAGATCGCCAACGCCACCGGCCTGGTCGAGCAAGGCGACGCCATTATCGTCGACGCCACCACCGGCGAAGTGCACATGCGCCCGCCGGCCGACATTGAAAGCGCCTATGGCGAGCGGGTGAAGCTGCGGGCGCGGCGCCAGGCGCAATACCACGCGCTGCGCGACAAGCCTTGTGTGACCAAGGACGGCCACAAATTCGCGCTGATGATCAATGCCGGCCTGACCATCGACCTGCCGCATCTCGACGAGACCGGCGCCAGCGGCATCGGCCTGTTCCGCACCGAATTGCAGTTCATGGTCGCCGACACGCTGCCGCGCACCAACGAGCAGCTCGGGCTTTACCGCACGGTGCTCGATGCCGCGGGCAAGCGGCCGGTGACCTTCCGCACCCTCGACATCGGCGGCGACAAGGTGCTGCCCTATATGCGCAATATCGAGGAGGAAAATCCGGCGCTCGGCTGGCGCGCCATCAGGCTCGGTCTCGACCGGCCCGGGCTGTTGCGCAGCCAGGTGCGCGCGCTGCTGCGCGCCGCCGGCGGGCGGGAATTGCGCATCATGTTCCCGATGATCGCCATGGTAGAGGAGTTCGACAAGGCCAAGGCCCTGGTCGAGGTCGAGCTGACCCATCTGCGCCGCCACGGCCACGCTTTGCCCGAGCGCGTACATATCGGCACCATGCTGGAAGTGCCGGCGCTTTTGTTCCAGCTTGAGGAATTGCTGAGCCGCGTCGACTTCCTGTCGGTCGGCTCCAACGACCTGATGCAGTTCCTCTATGCCGCCGACCGCGGCAATGCCCGGGTGTCGCAGCGCTTCGATCCGCTGTCGGCGCCGGTGCTGCGCGCGCTGAAGGACATTGCCGACATGGGCCGCAAGCACGGCAAGCCGGTGGCGCTGTGCGGCGAATTGGCCTCGCAACCGATCGGCGCGCTGGCGCTGGCGATCCTCGGCTACCGCTCGATGTCGCTGTCGCCCTCGGCGGTCGGACCGGTCAAGGCGCTGCTGCTCGATCTCGATTGCCGCAAGGGCGAGAGCGCCATCCTGCCGTTCCTCGAGCAGCCAGTCGGCAGCGTGTCGATCCGCCACAAGCTCGAAGGCTTCGCGGCGGCCGAGGGGCTGCAGCTTTGATCGCGCTGCCGCAACACCGCCTCGATGCCCTGCTCGCCCGCCATTCCTTGGTGGAAAGCGAGTTGGCGACCAATTTGAGCCGCGACGACTACGTCAAGCTGTCGCGCGAATTCGCCGAGCTCGGCCCCGTGATCGAAGCGATCAAGGCCTATCGCGCCGTCACCGCCGAGATCGCGGACTTGGAGGCGCTCGCCGCCGACCCGTCAACCGATGCCGAGATGCGCAAGCTGGCGGACTCCGAGAAGCCGGCGCTGCAGGCGCGAAGGGATAAGCTCGAACATCAGATCCAGCTTGCGCTGATCCCGAAAGACGCGATGGACGACCACGACGCCATCCTGGAAATCCGCGCCGGCACCGGCGGCGACGAGGCCGCGCTGTTCGCCGGCGATCTGTTCCGCATGTACGAGCGCTANNAATTCGAATCCGGCGTGCACCGGGTGCAGCGCGTGCCGGATACCGAGGCGTCCGGCCGCATCCACACTTCCGCGGCGACGGTTGCGGTGCTGCCCGAGGTGGAAGACGTCGATATCCTGATCAAAGACGACGATCTCAAGATCGACACCATGCGGGCCCAGGGCGCCGGCGGCCAGCACGTCAACAAGACCGAATCCGCCATCCGCATCACCCATTTGCCGACCGGCATGATCGTCTTTGTGCAGGAAGAGCGCTCGCAGCATAAGAATAAAGCCAAGGCGCTGAAGATGCTGCGCGCCAAGCTGTACGACGCCCAGCGCAGCAAGCTCGACGCCGAGCGCGCCGCCGAGCGGCGCGGGCAGATCGGCTCCGGCGACCGCTCGGAACGCATCCGCACCTATAATTTTCCGCAAGGCCGCGTCACCGATCACCGCATTAATCTGACGCTGCACAAGCTGCCGCAGGTCATGGAAGGCGAAGCCTTGCATGAGGTCATCGATGCCTTGGTGACCGAGCATCAGGCCGAACTGCTGGCGGCTGAAGGCGCGACGTGATGCTCGCGGCAGTGCGAACCATCGCGGCGGCCCGGCACGCGCTGGCCGATAAATTTCGCTTGGCGGGCATCGACTCCGCCGAGGCCGACGCCCGCCTGCTGATGGCCCATGCGCTCGGCGTCGATCGCGCCGAGTTGATCGCGAACGGCGAGCGCGCGCTCGCGGTGGAGCAGGCCGAGGCGATCGACGCGCTCGCGGCGCGCCGGCTCAAACGCGAACCGGTCGCGCGCATTTTCGGACACAAGGAATTCTGGAGCCTGAGCCTGCAAATTGGCCCGGCCGTGCTGGTGCCGCGGCCGGAAACCGAAACCGTGGTCGAGGCCGCGCTCGATGCGGTCGCGCGCGACGCCCGGCCAATGGCGCAGCTGCACATTCTCGATATCGGCACCGGCTCGGGCGCGCTGCTGTTGGCGCTGCTCAGCGAATTGCCCAACGCGGTCGGCACCGCCACCGACATCAGCGCGGCCGCCTTGGACGTCGCGCGCGCCAACGCCGAGTGCAGCGGCGTTGCCGGCCGCTGTACCTTCATCGCCTGCGATATCGCGGCGGGCGTACCGGGCCCGTTCGATCTCATCGTTTCAAACCCGCCTTACGTGGTGCACGGTGAAATTGCATCGCTTCCGCCGGAGGTGCGCGACTATGACCCCGCGCCGGCGCTCGATGGCGGCGCCGACGGCCTCGATGGTTACCGCGCCATCGCCGCGCAAGCCCGCGGCCTGCTGGCGCCGGGCGGTAAATTGATCGTAGAGTTGGGAGCGGGCCAGGAAGCGGCGGTCCGCGCGTTGTTTACCAAAGCGGGCTTGGCGGCCGCCGCCGTGCTTAACGATTTGGCCGGAATACCGCGCGCGCTGACCGCAACCGTCGCGCCCTAACTATGTCGTATTTCGATCCGGCGAAAAGCGCAGACCACCGTTGCAGGCCAAAAAAATCGCTTGGAATGTGGCGCGGAAACGACTAGCTTCCCTTCAACGGAATCGACCCGTGAGGGTTGCACCGCCTGGAACCCCGGAGCCAAGAGGCTCTGTGCGGCGGCGGCGCAAGACCGACAACGAACCGCCGTTTTAAAGCAGACGGCAGACGAAATCGCCAGAGACGGGTTCGAACGCTTCACCGGTTGGGCGCATTAGATTTTAAAGCCTTGACGATGCGCGTAACGAGAGGTTGGCAACGCCGCGACAGGATCGCGGCTAAGGGGTTGCTGCGGCTATCGCGATAAAGATCGCAAACGAGCAAGCATCCATGCGGGCAGTGCGGACCAAGGCCGCGCGGCGAGATTCGTTTGGACTTGAGATGTATCCGGGTTTGAAGGCTGGTTTGAAAGTTCGGCAACAGTTGGCGGCGCTGGCCGCGGTGGAGCGAATAGGCAAATGATGAGAAACGGTCAGAAGCGCATGCGGGGACGTAACAACAACAACCCCCACCGTAGTAAAAGCCAGAATCCGCTGACGCGGGTCTACGAGTCGAACGGGCCCGACGTTAAAATTCGCGGCACCGCCTCGCACATCGCGGAGAAATACATCCAGCTCGCGCGCGACTCGCAGAGCTCCGGCGATCCGGTGGCGGCCGAAAATTACTATCAGCACGCCGAACATTATTTCCGCCTGATCGCCGTCGCGCAGGAACAGTTCCGCCAACAGAACCCCTACTACAACGCTCAGCAGCCGCAGCAGGGCCAAGGCACGCCACAAGGCGCGGCCGACGACAACTACGACGATGACGACGACGGTCAGCCTTACATGGGCCAGAACGAGCCGGGCTTCGCGCCGCAGCCGCCTGTGCCGCAGGCGCAGCCTTATCTGCCGCGCGACGCGCAGCCGTTTCCGCCGCGCGATCAGCAGCAGAACAACCGGCCGCAAAATCAGCCGCAGCAACAGCCTTACGCGCAGCCGTCGGTTCAAGGCGGCAATGTCGCGGTGCCGGATCCGAACGCGTTGCCGGCCTTCATCACCGGCGGCGGCCAGCCGCAGCCGCAGGCGAATGCCGCTCCCAATGCCAATCAAGGTTACGGGCAGAACGGCCACGAGCAAGGCGACCGCCAGGACCGCTTCGGTCATCGCCGGCGCCGGCGTCATCGCGGCGGCAGTTACCGCCCGGAGCGTCCGGATAATTTCGGCAATACCAGTCCGCAGGGCGCCGCGCCGATGCCGAGCGACGGCGGCGAGGAGCCGCGGCAGCCGGAATAATTTTTAATCCGCTACTGTCCGTGCCGCGCCGCCCGGCGAAGGCGCCAGCGCCGGCTCGAGCGACGGCACCAATTTGCGTTTGACGCGGCGCGCGGGAATCGCGCGGTAGACCTGCTTGGTCGCTTCCACCATGTGCACGCCGGCGAACGGCGCCGACAGCGTCGCACCGGTGCGCTCCCACGCCACCGCCGAACGCAGGAACCAGCCGCGCGCCACCGGCGGCACGTAGAGCGCCTCGCTCCATCCGGTGGGCGTGAACCAGGTCTCGCGCAACAATTGATTGATCTGCGAACGCGAATAGGGCCGGCCATGACCGAAGGGGGTCGTGTCCATGCGCGCCCACAGTCCGCGGCGGTTCGGCACCACCACCAACAGCCGCCCGCCCGAGGCCAGCACGCGCCACGCCTCGCGCAACAGCACGGCCGGGTCGTTGGTCATTTCCAGCGCGTGCACCAGCAGCACACGGTCGACCGCGCTGTCGGGCAGCGGCAGTTCGTTCTCATCCACCAGCGCGGTCAAAGCCGGCCGCACGGTCGGCCATTTCACCACGCCCTGCCCGGCCGGCATGAAGGCGAGGCAGCGTTCGGCTTCCTCGCGGAACAGGCCGAGATAGGGCGTGGCATAGCCGACGCCGAGCACGCGCTGGCCGACGGTATCCTTCCACAGTCCGCGGATGCCGCGGCCGACGAAGCGGCGGGCCACCACGCCCAGGCGCTGGCCGTAAAAATTGCGCAGGTCCACGACATCGATCGACATGGCCTAAAACTATCACGAATTGCCGGATGGCGGCTCCTTACAGGGAACGCATGGGGTGCGAGATGATTGATCCGCATGCTACAGTTAACGCCCTGCTCCCGGCCACGAGGTCTGCCTGCCATGCCCGCGGAAACCCGCCTATTTCAATGCCTGAAGGACAATTACGGGGTGCTNNCATCACGCCGACCACACCGGCGGTATCGTGGCGCTGAAGGAAAAATACAAATGCCGCGTGGTGGCGCCGGCGGCGGAAGCCGACACGATCCCGGCGGTGGATCTGACTGTGCGCGAAGGCGACAAGGTGACGGTGGGCAAGCTGTCGGCCAGCGTGATCGAGACGCCGGGCCACACCAATGGCCACATCGCCTACTGGTTTCACGCCAACAAGCTCGCCTTCGTCGGCGACACGCTGTTCTCGATCGGCTGCGGCCGCGTGATCGAGGGCACGCCCGGCATGATGTGGCGCTCGCTGGTAAAGCTGCGCGACCTGCCGAACGACACCGCGATTTATTGCGGGCATGAATACACCGCCGCCAATATCCGCTTCGCACGCACCATCGAGCCGGACAACGCGGTTTTGGCAGCGCGCGAGGCCCAGGTCCAGCAGCAGATCGCGCAAGGCAAGCCGACCATTCCCGTCACCATCGGTGACGAGAAGCTGGCCAACCCGTTCCTGCGCGCCGATCAGCCGGAGGTCGCGGCCGCCATCGGCATGGCCGGCAAGGAACCCTCGCAGGTGTTCGCGGAAATCCGCGCGCGCAAGAACAAGTTCTAGTCTTCGTTCAATCACAGCATCGGAGGATTCTGGAAGCCGGGCAAATAGAAAGTGAGCGTCACGTGCGTGCCGCGTCCGTTGATGCCGGTCAAGAAACGCAGCTCCCCGCCAATCTCCTTTACTAGAGCGGTTTCCACTTTCTGTGAATCGAGGGGGATTCCCTAAGAGCCGCGAATAAGATTCTGTGGCCTTCTTGGACTGAGGAGGCCAGCAATGGGCTATTCGAACGACTTGCGAGTTCGGGTGATCCAGGTAGTCGAAGGCGGCGCAGCGGCGCGGGCAGCTGCAAGACAATTTGTGATCGGGGATGCGACGGCGATCCGCTGG
The DNA here is from genome assembly GCA_003152455.1 of Hyphomicrobiales bacterium. Taxonomy (GTDB): domain Bacteria; phylum Pseudomonadota; class Alphaproteobacteria; order Rhizobiales; family Xanthobacteraceae; genus Pseudolabrys. The sequence continues at coordinate 39,833 of PMAF01000195.1, read as the reverse complement.
GTGAAGCGCTGGCGGGAAACCGGCAGCTTTGAGGCCATATCTACTAAAGGTCGGAGCCGGTCGCCGCTCAAGCGGCACGAAGATTGGCTGCTTGAGCTGGTGCGGCAGGAGCCCGACCTGACGCTGGAAGAAATCCAACGCCGCCTGTTCGACGAGCACCAGCAGAAGGCGGGGCTCGGTTCGGTCTGGCGGTTCTTCGACCGGCACGGCATCAGCTTCAAAAAAAAGCGTTCGCGCGGCCGAACAGGATCGGCCTGATGTCGCGGCGGCGCGAACTTCATGGGTGAACGATCAAGCCACGCTCGATCCCGACCACCTGGTCTTCATCGATGAAACCGGCACCAGCACCAACATGGCGCGGCTGCGCGGCCGGGCTCCGCGCGGTGAACGGCTGATCGGCAAAGTCCCGCACGGCCACTGGAAAACGACAACTTTCGTCGCCGCCTTGCGCTCCAGCGCGTTGACCGCCCCCTGCGTCATCGACGGTCCGATGAACGGCAATGCGTTCCTAGCCTATGTCGAGCAGATACTGGCGCCGAGCCTCATACCGGGCGACATGGTCGTGCTGGACAATCTCAGCGCTCACAAGGTGCCGGGCGTGAGCGAAGCAATCGAAGCCGCCGGGGCAAGACTGCTTTACTTGCCTCCCTATTCGCCCGACTTCAATCCGATCGAGCAGCTCTTCGCCAAGCTGAAAGCACTGCTGCGAAAGGCCGCCGAGCGCTCCGTCGAGGGCCTCTGGAACCGCATCGCAACTCTTCTCGATGCCTTCACGCCCGAGGAATGCTCCAACTACTTCCGCAACGCCGGATACGCTTCATGCTAAGTGGAAAGTACTCTAGCGCCTGCACAATCTGCATTCCCAGGCCTTTGCTGTCCGCCGGGTCGAACCCTCCCGGCAATCCCGGCCCTTCATCCACCACCGATATTGAATGGCTGACCGGCGTTATCGATTCAAACCGGACGGTGATGTCGGACTTGGCGTGTTTGACCGAATTGGTGATCAGCTCATTCACAATAAGACCAAGCGGCAGCGCGAGCGTCGCGGGTATCTCGCAATTCGGACTCTGGACGACGATGGTTTTATTGAATTGACCGTGGAACAGCAGGTCGGCGAGATCGTCGCATAACTCTTGCAGATGGCGCTTGATCTCCACCTTGTCTTGATAATCGACGAGCTGCAGCCGGCGATGGACGCGTCCGAACGCGGAGATGCGCCCTGCGGCGATACCCAATTGCACGGCCACAGGGGCGGTCGCGGTGCGGCATTGCAGCAACAACGCGCTGACGATCAGTTGAAGGCCATTGAAGAGCCGATGCTCGAACTCCAAGGAGCGCGCACGTTGCGTCTGCAAAAGGTCGCCGTTCTGCTTTCGCAAGATCCTTTCGCGCGCAAGCGACGCCCGCCATTTAACAGCGATCGCGCGATGGTGCTCTTCCGGGGGTGACAGACGCGGTATCAACGCGGACCTGGTTACGGGTGCTGCACGACCCATGTTGAATGATCCTCGGTTTGATTGTTTCCGCCGTCCGTCTATTGCTCCCAGTCCACTTTTCCAATGGTGTGGCGATTCGGTATTCAATTTTGCGTCGCCGCCTCAATCGCGACTGTGCAAAAACGAACACAAACGATTGATTATTTGCCGATCCGCCGGCGAAAGGTATTTGGTAGCATCATCGACTGTATCGCTATACCACGAATGCCGCTGCAGCCCGTTTTGCACTTCCCGCTTTCGTTTCGGAAGCGCGCGACACAAAGTTTGGTTTGAGCACCACGCATGGCCACCGCCGCCTCCATCATCCGCACGCTCGATCTCAAACCGCACCCGGAAGGCGGGCACTACCGCGAGACCTTCCGCGATCCGCGCGTCATCGACGGCCGCGCCGCCTCTACCTCGATCTATTTCCTGCTGGCGCGCGGCGAGCGCTCGCACTGGCACCGTATCGACGCCGCCGAGATCTGGCACTACTACGCCGGCGCGCCGCTCAAGCTCGAAGTGGTGGACGGCGCGAAAGAAGAGATCGTCCGGCTCGGCGCCGACATCCATGGCGACGAAGTGCCGCAATTCACGGTGCCGGCGCGCGTCTGGCAGGCGGCGGAATCCTTCGGCGACTGGACCCTGGTCGGTTGCACGGTCGCGCCCGGCTTTTCCTTCGACGGCTTCGAGCTGGCGCCCAAGGACTGGAAGCCAATCGACAAAACGCGATAGAAACGCCCAAAGATGCAATAAGGAAAAACGCCGGTGCCGAACAAACTCGACCAGGCGCGCACGCTACTCGCGCGCGCCAACCGCATAATCGCCAACGAAGGCGTGCTCGACGCTTTCGGCCACGTCACCATGCGCCACCCCACCGAACCGGGCCGCTATCTGATGTCGCGCTCGCGCGGCCCGGAGCTGGTGCAGCCCGAGGACATTCACGAGTTCACCCTCGACTCGCAAATCGTCAAGCCGATCGAGGCGCGGCTCTATGGCGAACGCGTCATCCACGGCGAGATCTACAAGGCGCGGCCGGAGGTCAACGCGGTCTGCCACCATCACGCGCCGTCGATCCTGCCGTTCTGCATTTCCGGCGCCGAGCTCAAGCCGGTCTATCATCTCGGCGCCACGCTCGGCGACAAGGTTCCGTTCTGGGACTCACGCGACGAATTCAGCGACACCAGTCTGATCGTGGCGAAGCCCGAAGAAGGCGCCTCGCTGGCGCGCGCTGGGCTCCCATTGGATCGTGCTGATGCGCCGACACGGCGCGACCGTCGCCGGCATGACGCTCGAGGAGCTGACGTTTCGCACCATCTACACCGCACGCAATGCGGCGATGCAGATCCAGGCGCATACGCTGGGGCATGTGTCGCCGCTTAACGCGGGCGAGACAGCGCTCGCCGGCGAATACAATCTGCGGCCGGGGCCGGTGGCGCGCGCCTGGGAATACTGGTCGGTGCGGCTCGACAAGGCGGAAGGCGCCTGGCGCATGCCGAAAGCCAAAGCGAAGGCCGCGACAAAACCGGCAAGCAAAAGAAAAACGAAGGCCAAGCGATGACAAATCAAGCCGGCGTGCGTGGCATGATCGCGGTCGACAAGATCGGCTGCAAGATCCTGTTTCTCAATCCGCACACATACGAGACGGAAACCGTGCTGGACGGTTTTCAGAAAACCGTGCACGAACTGCTGGTGATCCCCGAGACCGGACTGGCTTATGTGCCGATTTTCGGCGACGGCATCCACGGCAGAAATCCCAATCCCGGCCATCAGCTGCACGTGATCGATCTGCTCAAGCGCAAGGTGGCCGAGACGATCGATCTTTCCCCCTACAGCGCGCCGCATACGGTCCGGCTTGGCGCCGACCGACTGGTCTACATCACGTGCGAGAACAGCGCGAAGGTCCTGGTGATCGATCCGACGACCAACAAAGTGGTCGACGCCATCGATTCCGGTTCGCGCAACGGCCATCGGCTCGCCATCGCGCCCGATGGCCGGCGTCTCTATACCGACAACGAGGAAGACGCCACGGTGTCGGTCATCGATGTGCCGGGGCGCAAACTGCTGGGCAAGATCGAGACGCCGCAAGCGCTGGCCGGCATCGCCGTCTCCAACGATGGTCGCACCGCGGTTGCGGTCAGCGACGAGCACCCGGTGATCTTCATGATCGACACCGCAGCCGGAAAGGTGGCGCGCGAAGTGCGCCTGGAAGGCGCTCCCAAGCCGGCGCAGATCGCGCGCTATTCGCCCGACGGCGGCCTGCTTGTCGTCAGCAACCTGAACAGCAACATGCTGAGCATCATCGACACCTCATCGGGCGCGCAGGCCGCGGTCCCTGTCGGCGACCAGCCGATGGACTTTGCCTTCCGCGGCGACGAGTTGTTCGTTGGCTGCCAGGGTGACGGATCGATGCACGTGATCGACGTCCCGAACCGGCGTCACAAGCACAGCTTCAAGGCCGGAATGGGCTGCGAATCGGTCGGGTTTTTTTAGGCAAGCGAATAAACCGCTCGTCCCCCGCGAAAGCGGGGGCCCGGTGGGCTCAGGCGAAATACTGCCCGCCATTGGCCGAGATCGTCGAACCGGTGATCAGGCCGGCGTCGTCGGAGGCCAGGAACACCACGCAGCGCGCGATTTCCTCCGGCTCGCCCAATCGGCCGATCGGGATTTGCGGCAGGATGTTTTTCTCCAGCACGTCCTTCGGCACGGCCTGCACCATTTCGGTGTTGATGTAGCCCGGACAGATCGCATTCACCGTGATGCCGGCGCGCGCGCCTTCCTGCGCCAGCGCCTTGGTGAAGCCGATCTCGCCGGCCTTTGAAGCCGAATAATTGGTCTGGCCCATCTGGCCTTTCTGGCCGTTGATGGAGGAAATGTTGACGATGCGTCCGAACTTGCGCTCGCGCATGCCCTCGATCACCTGCCGGCACATGTTGAACAGCGAGCCGAGGTTGGTGTTGATCACCGCGCTCCACTGCTCCGGCTTCATGCGGTGAAGCATGGCGTCGCGCGTGATGCCGGCATTGTTGATCAGCACCTCGACCGGGCCGAGCTCGGTCTGCACCTTCTTCACACCCTCGGCACAGGCGTCAAAGGAAGATACGTCCCACTTGAACACCGCGATGCCGGTTTCCGATTTGAATTTCGCCGCGGCTTCGTCGTTGCCGCCATAGTTGGCGGCGACCTTGTAGCCGGCGGCTTGCAGCGCCTTCGCGACGGCGGCCCCGATACCGCGGGTCCCGCCGGTAACCAACGCAACGCGTGACATCCCCATTCCTCCCGGAAACATTCTTGAATGTCACGGCCGGATCGAGCCGACCGTGACCTATGTCAAAAGCCTTGTTGTGCGATAGCTTAGCCGCGCCGCGCGCGATGTGTCACGCTGCATCTACGCGTCCATTAGCTGCACTGCACAAAGCCTTCCTTGGCGCGTGTTCGCGCGTCCTAGCCGCGCTCCACGCACATGGCGATGCCCATGCCGCCACCGATGCAAAGCGTGGCGAGGCCCTTCTTGGCATTCCGCTTCTGCATTTCGTAGAGCAGCGTCGTCAGAATGCGCGTGCCGGAGGCGCCGATCGGATGGCCGAGGGCGATCGCGCCGCCATTGACGTTGACCTTGGAGGTATCCCAGCCGAGGTCCTTGTTGACCGCGCAAGCCTGCGCCGCGAAGGCTTCATTGGCTTCGATCAGGTCGAGGTCCTCTTTCTTCCAGCCGGCTTTCTTGAGCGCCGCGCGGGACGCCGGAATGGGTCCTGTCCCCATGATGGACGGATCGACGCCAGCCTGCGCCCACGACACGATGCGCGCCAGCGGCGTCTTGCCGAGCTTGGCGGCCTCCGAGGCTTTCATCAGCACCACGGCGGCGGCGCCGTCATTGATGCCGGAAGCGCTGCCCGCGGTCACCGTGCCTTCCTTGTCGAAGGCGGGACGCAGTTTGGTAAGCCCTTCCAGCGTGACGCCCTGCTTGGGATATTCGTCCACACTTACCACCACGTCGCCCTTGCGCGACTTGATGGTGACCGGAACGATTTCGTCGTTGAACTTGCCGGCCTTCTGCGCGGCCTCCGCTTTGTTCTGCGAGGCGACCGCAAATTCATCCTGCTGCCCGCGCGTGATCTGATATTGCTTGGCGACGTTCTCGGCGGTGTTGCCCATGTGATAGCCGTTGAAGGCGTCCCACAGCCCGTCCTTGATCATCGTGTCGACCATCTCGAAGGCACCCATCTTGATGCCGTTGCGCAGATGCTGGGCGTGCGGCGCCATGCTCATGGATTCCTGTCCGCCCGCCACCACGATTTCGCTATCGCCGTTCATGATCGCCTGAAAGCCGAGCGCGACCGAGCGCAGGCCCGAACCGCATAGCTGGTTTACGCCCCAGGCAGGGCTCTCGACCGGAATGCCGGCCGCGATCGACGCCTGCCGCGCCGGATTCTGGCCCTGACCGGCGGTCAGGATCTGGCCCATGATGACCTCGCTGACGCGGGCGCCTTCGACGCCGGCGCGCTCCAACGCCGCGTGAATCGCCGCTTTACCGAGCTCATGGGCCGGCAAATTGGCGAATGCCCCATTAAACGAGCCGACCGGCGTGCGGGCGGCGCTGACAATGACGATATCGTCCTTCATCCGGAACTCCTCATGGCAGGCGGTTGGGCGGCAGGGCGACTCTATGGCGCTGCCGCATCCTCGGCAGCCTCGGTAGCCCTGTCAACAACGGACAATCTAAAGATATCAGCCAGAATTGGCCCTTTATTGACATTCCGCAAGGTTTACCGCACTGCCCACTTATCGTGCCGCGCCGCCACAAAACGGTGGCCCGCCCAAGTGGAAAACGGTTATGCTGAAGGCCTGGGCAGGGGAAATGCAATCGCCATGACCGAAGAAAAAGAGCCGATCACTATCAAGAAGTACGCCAACCGGCGGCTCTACAATACCGGGACCAGCGCCTACGTCACACTCGAGGACCTCGCCACCATGGTGAAGGACGGCGAGAATTTCGTCGTCTATGACGCCAAGTCGGGCGAGGACATCACCCGCTCGGTACTGGCGCAGATCATTTTCGAGCAGGAGAACAAGGAAGGCCAAAGCCTGTTGCCGATCGCCTTCCTGCGGCAATTGATCCGCTTCTACGGCGACAGCATGCAGATGCTGGTGCCGCGCTTCCTCGAACAATCGATGACGTCGCTCACCAGCCAGCAGGGCAAATTCCGCGAGCAGATGGCGCAGGCTTTCGGCGGCGTCGGTTTTGGCCCGCTCGAGGATCAGGTGCGGCGGAACATGGAAATGTTCGAGAAGACCTTCGCCATGTTCGCGCCACCCTTCGTGCGCGGCGGCCAAGGCAAGGCGGCGGCGGACAAGCCGGCGTCAGATAAGCCGCAAGCCGCGGGCGGCGGCGAGATGGACGAACTCAAGCGCCAGCTCGACGAGTTGCAGAAGCGGCTCGATAAGATCGGCGGCAAGGAATAATTTTTTACAGTTCTGGCCAAGCGATGCGAAGCATCGCGGCGATGAACTATGCCGTGGCGGCGTGATCCTTGAGCCACGGCCGCGCTTCGCTGGCAAGGCCGAGCAGCGCGCCCTGCAGGTAATCACAGCCCCAGTCCGCCAGCAGCCGCGCGGCTTCCTCGTCCTGCACCCATTCGGCGACGGTCTTGAGGCCGAGCCGGCGCGACAGATCGACCAGCGTCTGAACGAAAGCCCGGTCGTCGCTCGACTTGACGATATTCTGCACGAAGGCGCCGTCGATTTTAACGATATCGACGCCGAGCTTGCGCAGGTTGCGGAATGAGGTATGGCCGGCGCCGAAATCGTCGATGGCGATGCGGCAGCCGAGGTCCTTGACGCGGGTGACGAAGCCGCGCGCGTCGTCGACATCGTGAATCGCCGCAGTCTCGGTGATCTCGATGATCAGCCGGGCGGCAGCGCTACTATTGGCGCGCAGCATGGCGCCGAGGCCCGACCACCAGTCCGGATCGACGGTGGAGGCGGGCGAGACATTGACGCTGGCCATAAGGCCGGGCGCGGCGGCCAATTCGGTCACTACCAGCTCGAGCACGCGATAGTCCAGCATGCGCATCAGCCCGACCCGTTCGGCCACCGGGATAATCTCGTTGGCGTGGGCGATGCGGCCGTCGGGACGGCGCACGCGCATCAGGCATTCGTAGAACGCGACCTTGCGGGATTTCGTCTCGACCACCGGCTCGTAAGCGAGTTCGATCCGCCGCTCGTTGAGCGCGGCCACGATTTCGTCGGTGGCGTGCACGCTGTCGCGGCGGAATGCGTCGCGCTCGATGTTCGGCCGATAGGGGGCGAACGAACCGTGACGCTTGCGGCGCGCGGCATGCAACGCGTCCTGCACGCGGCTGAGGATTTCCGGCACGGTGCGGGCATGGCGCGGCGCGGTCAAGCCGCCGATCGTCACCGTCACCGCCACCGGACCCGCCGCGGTGGCGATGGTTTCGTCACGCACGCCGGCCAGCAGCCGGTCGGCGGCGACCGCCAATTCTTCCGCGGTGCAAGCCGTCAGGATGATGCCGAACTTGTTGCCGGAAAAGCGGCCGAGAAAATCCTTGCCGCGCAGGCGGGCCCGGATGCGCTTGGCGACTTGCGCGATCACGTCCTCGGCGACATCGAAGCCGTAGGATTCGTTGAGGTTGGCGAGATGGTCGACGGCGACCAGCAGGAAGCCCAATGAATTGCGAAAGCGCAACGCCTCGTCGAGTTGAGCGCCGAGCACCTCGGTGAAGTGCACGCGGTTCATCTCGCCGGTCAGGGCGTCGAACTTCGCCAGCCGCAGAAGCGCCTGCTCGCGTTCATGGCGCTCGTTGATCGCGCGCACGGCGCCAAGCGCCCGTACCGGCTTGCCGTCGCTACCGGCGAACCAGCGGCCGGTGTCCTCCAGCCAAGTCGTTTCACCGTCGGCGCGCCGGAAAGCGTATTGCACCTGATAGGGAACGCCGCCGCCGGTGTCGCCATGACTGGCCTGGTTGATTGCGTCGTGGCGGCTTTGACCATCCTGCGCGCCGACCTTTTGCGCAAAGCCGCGGCCGCTGGCGATGTCGCCGGCCGCGGTGACGCCGAACAGCGACGCAACGTCACCGCTCCACCGCAGAGCATCGGTGTCGAGCCGCCATTCATAGGCGACGTCGCCGGTCGACCTGAGAACCTCGGCGGCGTCGGGCACGCCGGCCGGTTGTTCGCTTTGGGTCACGCTCGCCCCTTTTTGGGAACGCCTCGTCAAATCGGGCGTTGTCCACGGAATGAATACCGCGCCGAAGCTACGGGCAAATCATAAATAATTCGAAAAAACCCATGGATTGGCCGGGTTTCGCACGGTTTCGGAAGCGGCACGGCGCTTGCCAATACAAGCGCAGACGAGAGCCTCTTGTCCCGAAACGAGACAGTCGATGCGGCACGGCGAAATCGAAAAAATGGCCTCTGGTTTGACGCCGGACGATGCCGAGCCGGCGCAGACCGAGCAAGTCGCCGCCAACCGGGCCTTGGTTGCTTTGACGCCGGCGGCCGCCGCGCACAGGGGGCCGGAACCCTATCGCCAGGCGCCGTTCCTCGCTCATTTGCTGGCCACCAAGGACCAGCATCCGCAAACCCGCGAGCGCCGGCGCGCCGGGGCCGACGAAGCGCTTGCCGCCTATCACACGACCGCCGCGCTTACGCATTTCGGATAATCACCTAGTACCCAAGCGCACAGCCGTCCTTGCGCGGCTCCGAGCCGGCGATCAGCACGCCGCGATCCCAATCGATCTTGATGGTCTGCGCGCCGCCCCACGGGGTGTCCGCGAAGGCCACGTCGTGGCCGCGCGCTTTCAGGCCCTCGACGGTCGCCGCCGGCGTGCCGGTCTCGACCAAGGTCTGTTCGCCCTCAAAGAAGAAGCGCGGTGCATCGATCGCCTGCTGCACGTCCATGCCGTAATCCAGCATGTTGTTGACGATCTGCACGTGGCCCATCGGCTGATAGTGCGCGCCCATGACGCCGAAGCTCATGTCGCAGCGGCCGCCGCGCATGGCGAGCGCCGGAATGATGGTGTGCATTGGCCGCTTGTCCGGGCCGAAAACATTCGGATGACCGGCCTCCATGGTGAAGCAGGCGCCGCGATTTGTCAGCAGGATACCGGTCTTCTCAGTGCAGATTCCGGCGCCGAAATGCGAAAACAGCGTATTGATGAACGACACCGCCATGCGGTCGCGGTCGACCACCGTGAGATAGACGGTGTTGCCGCCCGGCGTCGGCGCGCTCGGCAGCCGGACGCGTTTTTTCAAATCGATCTTGGCGGCGAGCGTCTTGGCAAAGCCTTTGTCGAGCAGGGCGGCAACCGGCGTGCGCATATGCGCGGCGTCCGCGACATGGGTATCGCGCACCGCAAAGCCGAGCCGCGCGGCCTCCAGCACCAGATGGAAACGGTCGGGGCCGAGCGAATCCAGCGCCTTGAGATCGAAGTTCTCCAGGATGTTGAGCATCACCAGCGCGGTGACGCCCTGCCCGTTCGGCGGCAGCTCGACGAGGTCGAGGCCACGATAATTGCTCGAGATCGGCGTGACGGCGTCGCCGCGATGGCTTGCAAAATCCTTTGCGGTCAGAAACGAGCCGCGCGCAGAAACGGTCTTGGCCATGTCGTCGGCGATCTCACCTTCGTAGAAAACGCGCGCGCCCTTGGCGGCGATGGTCTTGAGCGTCGCGGCCAAGGCGGGAAAGCGAATGACATCGCCTTCGTTGGGCGCGGTGCCGTCGAACAGATAATGTTTCGCAGCGCCCGGATCGGCGGCGAGCTTGCCGATATACCTTTGCCAATCCCACGCCACACGCGCCGCGACTGGAAAGCCGCCCTCGGCATATTTGATTGCCGCGCCAAGGGCGCGATCGAGACCGAAGCGGCCGTGCGTCTTGAGGATCGCCTCCCAGGCATCGAGCGCGCCCGGCACGGTGACCGAATGAATCGAGTTGCCGATCTCGGTCATGCCCCTGGCGCACAGCGCTTCATAGGATGCCTTGGCGCCGGCGCGGCCGGAGCCGTTATAGCCCCAGACCGGCTTGCCCGGCTGCGACACCAGGCAATAGCAATCGCCGCCAATGCCGGTCATGTGCGGCTCGACCACACACAGCGTCGCCACTGCCGCCACCGCGGCGTCGGCGGCGCTGCCGCCGGCGCGCAGCATGTCGACCGCGGTCAAGGTCGCGAGCGGATGCGACGTCGCCGCCATGCCCTCGCAGGCGATCACGGGCGAGCGGCCGGGGAGCTGAAAATCGCGGCTCATACCTCTTTCCGGATTTGAAGGAGTCAGGACGGGATGTGTTCGACGCTCGGGGGCACCGGCTCCATTCTTTCGGCCACCGGCGCAACGCTTTCGGGCACCGGCTCGTGGCTCTCGATCATCACGTGCCGCCGAGCCGAGCGCAGCGACAATGTGAAGCCGCCGAGCACATCGAAAAAACTCATCGTCAGAAGCAGGAAGAAGATCGCGCTCGCCGCCTGTTTCACCAACAGGAACTCGGCCAGCATCGCGAGGAATACAAGAATGGCCAGGCCGTGATCGACGAGGTTCCGCTTGCCGATACGAGCCACCTTCATCATCTCGACGAACAACAGCAGGATCGAAATCGCGATCAAAACGTCGCCGCCGGTCATCGTCCAATCGGCGCCCGACATCATGTGTATGGTCGCAAGCGCGCCGGCCCAGCTCAGGCCGGGCATCAGGAAGGCGATGATGTTGTAGATCGCGAAAGGAACCAGCAGCAGTGGAAAGCCGATGAGGAACATGACGGGCTTCCCTCCGGCTTGGGAATCAGGCCTCGGTCTTGGCCTTGAGCACCTGGCGGCCCTTGTACATGCCGGTCTTCAGGTCGATGTGGTGCGGACGGCGCAATTCGCCGGAATCCTTGTCCTCGACGTAAGTCGGCTGCTTGAGCGCGTCGGCCGACCGGCGCATGCCGCGGCGCGACGGCGAGGTTTTTCGTTTCGGCACAGCCATGGGAAGCGAGCTCCTGAAAGTCACGAATGTCGGTATGAAGGCGGCCTTATAGAGGATGCCTCCCGCCAAGGCTAGGGGTGCGGATGCAGGCCGCTTCACCCGGCGCCCGCGCCGAACGGCCGACATAAAGGCCCGCCAACCAGCGCAATCCGGGTCCCGGCGCATGGGCGTTGCGCGCCATCGGATTGGGCAGCACGGCCGCCAGCAGCGCCGCTTGATAGTGGGATAATTCGCGCGCCGGCTTGCCGAACGCATAGCGGCTGCCGGCCTCGACGCCGAATTCGCCGTTCGGACCCCATTCGGCGATGTTGAGGTAAATTTCCAGGATCCGCCGCTTCGACAGCACCAGGTCGATCCAGAGCGCCAGCGGGAACTCCAGCGCCTTGCGCAGCCAGCTGCGCCCCTGCCACAGGAACAGGTTCTTCGCCACCTGCTGGGTGATGGTCGACCCGCCGCGCACGTCTCCGAGGTCGTCGGCATCGGCAAGAGCGTCGCGAATTTCCGCAAAGTCCACGCCGTGGTGGGTACAAAACCGGCCGTCCTCGGCGACGATCACCGCGAGCGCGAGCGCCGGCGATATGCGCGACAGCGGCACATAGCTGCGCGGCACGCGGCCGCCGGATAGTTGGCGCCAAAGCATCACCGTGGAGGCCGGCTTGCCGAAGGCATAAAACGGCACGATCAGATAGGGCAAAACCAGCAGCGCCAGCACGGCGAAACCGGCAATCCGTAACGGGCGCGGCAGTCGCGAGCCGAAGATGAAGCGTTTGCCGGGCCGGGCCATGGCCTTAAGACTAACCCATCCGCCCGCTTATTGCGGCAGGTGCGGCTATTTTGCCGGCGCAGGAATGCGGGCGTCCTGCCCCGACCACCGCCGGACAGGCTTTGCGGGATCATCGGCGACGGCTAACAATGGCGCCATGGCCCCGGAAAAGCCCGCCTCGCCACTGCCAAAGCTGCGGCCCTTGCCGATCCGCGTCGCGCGGCTGCACTCCAAGCTGCTGATCTCGGCCCTGGTCGGGATCGCCGTCATCGTGATTCTGCCGGGCGACTGGCGATTGCCGACGCGGCTGCTGGCCGGCTGGAATTTCGGCATCGCGCTCTATCTCGCCATGATGCATACGATGATGTGGCGCTGCAACATGGACCGGCTGCGCAAGCGCGCGTCCGAGCAAGACGAAGGCGCCTTCGCCATTCTGATGCTGTCGATGGCGGCAACGCTCGCCAGCCTGGTCGCCATCGTGTTCGAGATCGGCGGCTCGAAGCAGGCCGGCCATGAACTGACGGTCATCCACGTGCTGCTCGCCATGGCGACCATCGTGCTGTCGTGGGCGTTCGTACACACGATTTTTCGCTGCACTACGCGCACGAATATTATGGCGAAGGCCGCGACAAGAAAATGGGCGGCGTTAAATTTCCCGGCGATGAGGAGCCCGACTATTGGGACTTTGTCTATTTCTCCCTGGTCATCGGCATGACCTCGCAAGTCTCCGACGTCGCCATCACCAGCAAGGTCATTCGGCGCGTCGCGTCGATACACGGCGTGCTGTCGTTCTTCTTTAATCTGACCGTGCTGGCGCTGACCGTGAATATGATCTCGAACCTGCTATGACCGCGATCGTCCAGACCGTTCTGTTCATGATGGCGGTGCTGGCGGCGGTCGCGGTCGCCGCCAAGCGGCTGAACATCGCGCCTTCGATCCTGCTGGTGGTCGCCGGCATCGGCATGGCGTTCATTCCCGGCCTGCCGAAAGTGGAGCTGGCGCCGGAAGTCGTGCTGCTGGTGATCCTGCCGCCGCTGATCTATTCGGCCGGCGTCGCCATGAGCTGGCGCGAATTCAAATTCAACTTGCGGCCGATCGCGCTGCTCGCCTTCGGCTGCGTGCTGTTCACCACCTGCGCGGTGGCGGCGGCAGCGCATTATCTCTTGAAGTTCGACTGGGCGGTCGGTTTCCTGCTCGGAGCGATCATTTCCCCGACCGACGTCGTGGCGCCGCTAGCCATCGCGCGCAAGCTCGGACTGCCCCGCCGCATCGTTGTGGTGCTGGAGGGCGAAGGGCTCGCCAATGACGCCACCGCGCTGGTTCTTTACCGCTTCGCCGTCGCGGCGGTGAGCACCGGGACCTTCTCGCTCGGGCAAGCCTCCGGCACTTTCGCGCTGATCGTCGTCGGCGAGACCCTCTACGGTCTTGGCGTCGGCTGGCTCAGCCTGCGTCTGCGGCAATGGGCGCGCGAGCCGCGCGTCGAAATTACGCTGTCGCTGATGACGCCCTATCTGGCCTTCTGGGTGCCGTCGCATCTCGGCGGCTCCGGCGTGCTGGCGACCGTCGCCTGCGGGCTGTATGTGAGCTGGAACGGGCCGCGGCTGATCCCGTCCGCCACGCGGCTGCAGGGCATCTTCTTCTGGGACCTGATCGTCTATCTGATCGAGGGCCTGGTGTTCCTGGTCACCGGCCTGCAGGCGCGCACGCTGATCGAGCAGACGCACGCGTTCTCGATCCGCGAATTGCTGATCGCGACCGGCTGGACCACGTTGATCGCGATCGTCGCGCGTTTCCTCTGGGTATTCCCGGCAACCTACATTCCGCGCTGGCTAAGCCCGCGGCTTGCCAAGCGCGATCCCTCGCCTCCTTGGCAAGGGCCGCTTTTTCTCGCCTTCACCGGAGTGCGCGGCGTCGACTCGCTCGCGGTCGCGCTGGCCATTCCCTACACGATCGTCAGCGGCGCGCCGTTTCCGCACCGCGAACTCATTCTGTTCGTGACCTTCGGCGTCATCATTGTCACGCTGATCGCGCAAGGCGCCATGCTGCCTTGGGTGGTGCGCCGGCTCGGCCTGAACCGGCTCGGCAGCAAGGAGCATGCGGCCGAAATCAAGGCCGAACTGCACGCACGCCAGGCGGCGCTGAAGGAAGTCACGAAACGGCTGGAGAAAATCATCAACGAAAATCGCCTACCGCGCGAAGCGATCGACCATCTGCGAACCCGCAATCAAAGCCGCCTGCAGATATTGCCGACGAACTTGACCGAAGGCCTCGATCACATGCGCCAAACCGCCAAGCTCAAGGGTGATTTGATCGAAGCCGAACGCGATTTCATTTGGCAATTGTTGCGCGACGGCAAGATCACCGACGAAGCAAGGCGGCGCATCGAATACGAATTGGATTTGGAAGAAGCCAGCGTCGCCAACCGCGCCACCGACGGCGGCGGCTGGATGTAAGCAAACGCTCCGCCGTCCCTATTCTTTCATGGCGCGGGACACGCCTGTTCCCCTATTTCCGTTTCCCCGATCAGAGGGAATGGAGCGCCGGGAGGCGCCAGGGCGGTGGTGCACGCCGCCCTTTGGCGAGCTTGGCGAAGCCCGCCGCGCGGCGACGGCCATTCCCGGTTACCCGGGGTGACCGCTTGCAGTCAAGCTGGCGCAGTCTGCGCAAGCTTGAATGCGCGGTGCGCGTTGTCGGCGCGCCGCCCCTTGCTCCGCCATCGCAACGTCACTCGAGATGACGCCCTCTGCGAACAAGGCGCGCTGAATATAAATGCGGTTTGGCGAGCGGGGATAAGTTTTTTCAACGCCCACGGTTCACCAGCACCAAGCCGCCGGCGACCAGCGCCACTGCGGCGGCGAAGGCGAGCGTCAACGGCTCGCCCAGCACCAGATGGCCGGCGGCGACGCCGAACAGCGGCGCCAAGAAGGTGAAGGCCGAAAGCCGGTTGGCGGAATAACGCTTCACCAGCGCGTACCAGATCACGAAGGTGATGCTGACAACCCAGATCGTCTGATAGGCGAGCGCACCGAGCGCCAGCGCGGACGGCGCCTGCGTGATGTGCTCGCCGAACAGCCAGGCTGCCGCCGCCGTGATCGGCGCCGATACCACGAGCTGGTAGAGCATCATCTTTTCGGCGGAGACGCGGTTGAGCGCGCTCGCCTTGGTCAGCAGCGTGGTCGCCGCCCAGAACAGCGCGGCGGCGACCATCATCAGGTCGCCGAGCATCTGGCGCGGGTCCACCGCCGGCGTCGGCAGGCCGAACGCCAGTCCCATGCCGGCAAACGACAGCGCAAGGCCGAGCCATTGCGCCAGGCTGAAGCGGTCGACCGGCAACACGATGCGCGCGCCGAGCACGACAAAGAATGGCGCGAGATAGAGGAACAGCGTGCCGCGGGTGGCGGTGGTGTAGGCCAGGCCCTGATAGACCATGATGAATTCGCCGGCGAACAGGACCCCGGAGATAAGGCCGGCGCCGAGCGTGCCGTCGCGCTCGAAAATGGCAATGCCGCGCAGCCTGCACCAGCCGGCGATCAGCAGCGCCGCGACCACCGAGCGGATGGTGGCTTGCATCAGCGGCGGGATGTCATGGATGGCGAGCTTGGTGGCGACCTGGTTGAAGCCCCACGACAGGCACAGCATCAGCATGATCGCCGCGGCGGCCGCGTCGAGCGGACGGGTGACGCTGTTGGAGGCGGGCGACGATGCCATCCGTGGTTCGGTCACGCCGCCTTGCAATGCGCGCAGATGCCGGAGATCTCGATCACCGGCGTTTTCGGCGTGAAGCCGGCGGCGCGCGAAGCNNTTCTCGCAGATCAGGAACACCACCGGATCGCCGCTGTCGTGATTTTGTACGCAGGCGATGAAGGCGTTGCGGCTTTCGATGCGGTGGGCGAGCCCCTGCTCGCGCAGGAAATCGAGCGCGCGATAGATGGTGATCGGCGCCGGCCGCGCACCGCGTTGCGCCAGCCGGTCGATCAACTCATAGGCGCCGAGCGGCTGGTGGCTCGCCAGCAGCGCCTCCAGCACGCGGCGGCGGATCGGCGTCAGGCGCTCGGCGTGTGCCGCGCACAGCGCCTCGGCATGCGCGATGGCGTCGTTGGCGCAGCGCTCGTGGTCGTGATCCGGCGCCGGGAACACCGCGTGACTATGGATCTTTTTGGCCAAGGAACGGTCCGCCTTCATGGTTTCAAGTCTAGCGCGATAACGGTCGAGTCGCGAAAAGATGACCGGCCGCATCTTGATATATATTGCACTGCAACAAAAATAAGGGCAGGTTCCGGCTCGCTTCCGCTACCCCAAACAGGCCATTTGGCGGCCGCATCGAACGAGGACTGCCATGCTGAAAGGCAAAACCGCGCTGGTCACCGGCTCCACGTCCGGGATCGGCCTTGCCACCGCCCGCGCGCTGGTGGAGGCAGGCTGCAACATCATGCTCAACGGCTTCGGCGACGCGGCAGCCATCGAGAAGGAGCGCGCGGGGCTGGAAAAGGATTTCGGCATCAAGGCGCTCTACTCGGCCGCCAACATGGCCAAGCCGGCCGAGATCGCCGACATGATCGCGGCCACCGAGAAGAGCTTCGGGTCGCTCGACGTGCTGGTGAACAATGCCGGCATCCAGTTCGTGGCGAATATCGAGGACTTCCCGATCGACAAATGGGACGCCGTCATCGCCATCAACCTATCGTCATCGTTCCACACCATCCGCGCCGCGGTGCCTGGCATGAAGGCGCGCAAATGGGGCCGCATCATCAACATCGCCTCGGCGCACGGCTTGGTGGCGAGCGAGCAGAAGGTCGCCTACGTGTCGGCCAAGCATGGCCTGGTCGGCATGACCAAGGTGGTAGCGCTCGAGACCGCCAATGCCGGCATCACCTGCAACGCCATCTGTCCCGGCTGGGTGCTTACGCCGCTGGTGCAAAAGCAGATCGACGACCGCGCCAAGGCATCTGGGAAAACGGTACGCGAGGAGGAAATCGCGCTGCTGTCGGAGAAGCAGCCGATGCATTCCTTTACCAAGCCGGAAGGAATCGGCGGGCTCGCGGTATTCCTGTGCAGCGACGCCGCCGCCACCATAACCGGATCGGCCTATTCCATAGACGGTGGCTGGGTCGCGCAGTGATTTTCATCATGTCATCCCGGGGCGCGCAAAGCGCGAACGCGGAATGACGGTTAGGATTCCATGATCAAATCCATTGTTCGCGCCATTCGCGGCGATCGATCGCCCGCACCCGCAACAAAGCGCGTCAATCTCGCGCTGCAGGGCGGCGGCGCTTACGGCGCCTTCAGCTGGGGCGTGCTCGATCACCTGCTCGAGGACGGACGGCTCGAGATCGAAGGAATTACCGGCGCGTCCGCCGGCGCGGTCAATGCCGTGCTGCTGGCCGACGGCCTTGCACGCGGCGGGCGCGAGGAGGCCCGCAAGCGGCTCGCCGATTTCTGGCGTGCCGCCAGCATGGGCGGCGGCCTGCCCGACCTGCAGCGCAAGGCGCTCGACCGCCTGCTCTCATTTCTGCCGGCGGAAGATTCGCCCATGGGGGTCTGGTTCAAGGCGGTTTCGCAATATCTGTCGCCCTACGATTTTAATCCACTCAACATCAACCCCGCTCAAAGAGCTGATCGAACGCTTCGTCGATTTCGACGCGGTACGAAAATCGCCGACGCCGCAGCTGTTCGTCAGCGCCACCAATGTCCATACCGGGCGGTTGCGCATTTTCCCGCATGACAAGATCAGCGCCGACGTCATCCTGGCATCCGCTTGCCTGCCGCTTCTGTTCCGCGCGGTCGAGATCGACGGCGTGCCGTACTGGGATGGCGGCTACCTCGGCAATCCATCGATCTTCCCCTTGTTCAACACGACGCAGACCGAGGACGTG
>PMAF01000195.1:0-21729 GCA_003152455.1 Hyphomicrobiales bacterium | reverse complement strand
CCCGGCAAGTACCGGCGCATCAACATGCACCGGATCGCGCTCGACGCTTCCGCCAAGCTGCTCAGCGCCGAGGGCCGCCTCAATACCGATTTCGATTTTTTCGAGCTGCTGAAAACCAACGGCCGGCGCGCGGCGCGGCGCTTCCTGGACGCGCATTTCGGCGACATCGGCGTGCGCGGCACCGTCGATTTGCAGGCCGAGGTCAAAGCCGAGTGGGCGTGATAACATCCCCGGCGTGAACGCCGCTGCCGCACCGCTGCTGACCGCCGAAATCGGCAAGACGCTGCTCGACATCCTTGTCGCCGACATCACCACACTCGACGTGGCGGCAATCGTCAACGCCGCCAACCGTTCGCTCTTGGGCGGCGGCGGCGTGGACGGCGCCATCCATCGCGCGGCCGGACCCGAGCTGCTGACGGAATGCGAGACGCTGGGCGGCTGCCAAACCGGCTCGGCCAAGATCACCGGGGGATATCGGCTAAAGGCCGGACATATCATCCACGCCGTCGGCCCGGTATGGCAGGGCGGCGCCGCCGACGAGGCAGCCTTGCTGGCGGGTTGCTATCGCAGTGCGCTCGATCTCGCCGCCGCGCACGCGCTTGCCTCGATCGCCTATGCGGCGATTTCCACCGGCATCTACCGCTTTCCTGGCGATCTCGCCGCCCGCATCGCGGTCGGCACCGTGGCATCGGAGCTAGCCAACGCGCCGCGCGGCATCGCGCGCGTAGTGTTCTGCTGCTTTTCGCCCGACAGCGCCGAGCATCACAAGAACGCGTTCGCGGAGCTGGGGTTGGTGTAGATCGGCGTCAAACCTTCGGCTCCACATCCAACCGGCAAATCCAGCTCTCCAGTCCCGGCTTCGCCGCCGGATAAAGCTCCATCACCGCCGGATCGTGGCCCGGCACGATGTGCTGGCGCGACGAGGCGAGCTTCTGGATCGTCTTGTAGCCCTCGAGCGTGTCGCCGACACTGTAGGTGATCGGAAACACGCGGCCCTCGTCGATGTGCGAGTAGAGATGGATGCAGTCGGAGGCGACCACCACAAAGCCGCGCCTGGTTTTCACCCGCACGCACTGCAGACCTTTCGAATGGCCGCCGATCTTATGCAAGGTGATGCCGGGCGCCAGCTCCTCGACGCCGTCGTGGAAGTCGACGCGATCGGCGTAGATCTTGCCGACCATGGCGTGCACGTCGCGTTCGCTGAACGGAATGCGCAGTGTCTGGTGGCACATGCAGCGGCCGGTGGCGTAGGCCATCTCGGTGTCCTGGATGTGATAGCGCGCGTTCGGGAACAGATCGTAATTGCCGGCGTGATCCCAATGCATGTGGGTCGCGATGACGTGGTCGACGTGGTCCGGCTCGATACCGAGCGCCTTCAGGCCTTGGTCGACCGGCTTGATGATCTTGCGGCCGCGTTCCTTGGCGGCGGTCTCATCGAAGCCGGTGTCGCAAACGAAGGTGCCGTGCGGGCCCTTGATCGCCCAGACGTAATAGGCGATCGAAGTCATCTCGTCGTGCGGGTCGCCGAAGATGTAGTTCTCGCTGCGCATGCGCGCGTGGCTGGCGTAGCGGACCGCGAAGACCTCGTGGATATCGTCGCTCATGGCTTCTTTCCCGCTTTACCCACGACGACGCCGGCGCGGCGCTCGATCATCTTGACGATGGCGGTGAAATCCGAGTCGCCGCCGAACTCCGTATTGGTGAACTCCCATTCATTGAGGACGGAACTCATCACCGCGTTTGGCACGCCCAGCCCCCTGGCTTCCTCGACGCACAACCGGACGTCCTTGAGCATCAGCGCCGTGGTGAAGCCGTAATCGAACGTGCGCGTCAGAACCGTGCTGGGAAACTTGCCGGTTGTGGCGGTGTTGCGCCCGGAGCCGGCGTTGATGACGTCGATCATCACGGCCGGATCGAGCCCGGCCTTGACGCCCATCGCCACCGCTTCGGAAGTCGCCGCCATGGCGGTGGCGGAGAGAAAATTATTGGCGAGCTTCATGGTCTGCGCCATGCCGGGCTTGTGGCCGATCACGAACACCGTGCCGAAAACGTTCAGCGCGTCCTTGACGACGTCGATATCGGCTTGCGGCCCGGACACCATGACGGCGAGCGTGCCCTTGGCGGCGCCGCCGACGCCGCCGCTCACCGGCGAGTCGATCTGGACGATGTTCTTTTTGGCCAACACCGCGCAAATCTCCGCCGCCACACGCGAGCCGGTGGTGGAGAGATCGACGAAGCGCTTGATGCGTTTGCCGTGGATGACCCCGCCCTCTTCGAGCGCGACCTTTTTGGAAACCTGCAGCGACGGCAGGCTTGCCATCACTGTCTCGACCCGGTCGGCCACATCGGCCGGCGACGACGCCACTTGCGCGCCCAGCGCCAGCAATGGCGCCACCGCGTCGTTGCGCGTGTCGTAGACGACGAGCTTGTGCCCGGCCTCGATCAGCCGGCGCGCCATCGGCGCGCCCATGTTGCCCAGTCCGATAAAACCGATGTCCATGGCGTTTCCCGTCCCTTGAAGTCTTTTCGCCGGCGACTTTGCCCGACGATCGCGGCGGCGTCACCCGGCCTTCGCAGCGGCCGGAATGCGCCTAAATACCTGTTGAACTTATTATAAGCTAGCTTATTATAGTCACGTTATTTGGAGAGCTTTGGCCATGCCCGCACAGCCGATGAATCTGGAATTCGCCTTTACGATCATGGACGTAGCCAGAATGATCAAGGTCTATGCCGATCAGCGGGCGCGTCAATTCGGTATTTCGCGCGCGCAGTGGGCCGTGCTGGTTCGAATCGACCGCTCGGAGGGCCTCAAGCAGTCGGAACTCGCCGAAATTCTCGACCTGCAGCCGATCTCGCTCACCCGCCTGCTCGACCGCCTGGCCGACAACAAATTGATCGAGCGCCGCGCCGATCCGAACGATCGGCGCGCCAATCGGTTGTTCCTCACGCCGGCCGCGCGGCCACTGCTCGAACAGCTCGCGGACCTCGGCCAGGACATGATGGCCACCGTGCTCGATGGCCTCGATGCCAAGACGATCGAGCGCACCTTGCGTGATCTTGAGCGCGTGCGGGAGAACCTGCGCGCCGCCATCAATCGCCATCCGTCGCCACAAGAAGCCGCCGCGAGTTAAGTGCCATGAGTGAAAAGCCTCTCAAGATCGTTCCCGCTCCGGAAGCCAAGACCTCGCCGGTAACGGATGCCCCGGCGGCCGAAAAATCCGGCCTGTTCGCGCGGTTCGGCGGCAAGCGATTGCGCATGACCCTGCTGGTCGTGCTGCCGGCGATCGCCTTGCTGGGCGGCATCGCCTTCTATCTCTCGGGCGGCCGCTATATCTCCACGGACAACGCCTACGTCGGCGCGCAGAAGGTGCTGATCACGCCGGATGTCTCCGACAAGATCATCCACGTCGCCGTGGTCGAGGGCCAGCACGTCAAGCCCGGCGACGAGCTGTTCACGCTCGATCCGGTCCCCTACCGCCTCGCCCTCGAGCAGGCGCAATCGAAGCTCGCAACGGCGCGCAGCAATTACGAAAAGCTGACGACGACGTTTAAATCGCTCAACATGCTGATCGATCTCGCAAAGAAGAACGTCGACCTCAAGCAGCGCGACGTCGACCGCAAGAGCAGACTGATGAACTCGCAGGCCGGTTCGCCGGCCGACCTCGACACCGCCCAAGGCACGCTGGTGACCGCGCAATTGCAGGCGCAATTTGCCACCCAGCAACGCGATACCACCCTCAGCCAATTGCTCGGCAATCCCGACCTGCCGCTCGCGCAATTCCCGGAATATGCCCAGGCCCAGGCCGCGCTCGACCAGGCGCAGCGCGATTTCGACCACACCGTCGTGCGCGCGCCGATCTCCGGCACCGCCACGCAGGTCGACAACATTCAGGTCGGCCGCTTTGTCGCCGCCGGCACGCCGATCCTGAGCGTGGTCGACGATCAAGCGCCCTGGGTCGACGCCAACCCGAAGGAAACCGACATCACCTATCTGCGCATCGGTCAGATGGCGACGCTCGCCGTCGACAGTTTCCCCGACCATACCTTCAAGGGCCACGTGGTAGCGGTGAGCCCCGGCACCGGCGCGCAATTCTCGATCCTGCCGCCGCAGAACGCCACCGGCAACTGGGTCAAGGTGGTGCAGCGCGTGCCGTTGCGCATCGCCTTCGACAAGGACGAAGACACCCACCTGCTGCGCGCCGGCATGAGCGTCGTCGTCGATATCGACACCGGCCATAGCCGGTTGCCGTTCCTGTCGTCGACGCCGAAAGAGCCGGCAAAGTGACCGCGGCGCATTTCGCATCGATGTCGCCGAAAGCGCGGCGCATGCTGATCACGGTGTGCGCCATGACCGCCACCATCATGCAGGCGCTCGACACCACCATCGCCAACGTCGCGCTGCCTTATATGCAGGGCTCGCTCTCCGCCTCGCTCGACCAGATCAATTGGGTGCTGACCTCATACATCGTCGCCGCCGCCATCATGACCGCGCCGGTCGGCTGGATGGCCGACCGCTTCGGCCGCAAGAAGCTGTTCATTATCTGCGTCACCGGTTTCACGGTCGCCTCGTTCCTATGCGCGTTGGCGCAGAACATCGAGCAGATGGTGCTGTTCCGCCTGTTGCAAGGCATGGCCGGCGCAGCGCTGGTGCCGCTATCGCAATCCACGCTGCTCGACGCCTATTCGGTCGAGGAACGCGGCTCGGCGATGGCGATCTGGGGCGTCGGCGTGATGCTGGGGCCGATCATGGGGCCGACGCTGGGCGCGTGGCTCACAGACAATTATTCCTGGCACTGGGTGTTCCTGATCAACCTGCCGATCGGCGTCATCACCGTGGTCGGCATGTGGCTGTTCATGGAGGAGACCGACCGGCACGAACACCTGCGTTTCGACTGGTTCGGCTTCCTTGCACTCGCGGTCGGCATCGGCTCGCTGCAATTGCTGCTCGATCGCGGCGAGCAGGTCGGCTGGTTCGGCGCCAGCGAGATCTGGGTCGAGATGATCGTTTCGGTCGTCGGCTTCTATTATTTCTTCGCCCATTCGCTGACCACGCCGGAGCCGTTCGTGCGCTTCGAGTTGTTCAAGGACCGCAATTTCGTCAGCGGCGTGGTGTTCATGATGGTGATCGGCGTGGTGCTGTTCGGCACCATGGCGCTGGTCACGCCGTTCATGCAGAACCTGCTCGGATTCCCGATCCAAACCGCCGGCTTCCTGCTCGGTTCGCGCGGCGTCGGCACGCTGCTGACCATGCTGGCGGCGCCGCGGCTGATGCGACACTTGGAGACGCGCTATCTCATCCTGGCCGGCCTGCTGCTCACCGGCGGCACGCTTTATTACATGACCGGATTTTCGCTCGACGTCACGCAGCGCACCATCGTGATCACCAGCATCATCCAGGGCATCGGCCTCGGCCTCCTGTTCGTGCCGATCACGACGGCCGCGTTCATGACGCTGCCCGGAAACCTGCGCAACGGCGGCACCTCGATCCTGACGCTGGTGCGCAATATCGGCTCGTCGGTCGGAATTTCCATGGTGATCGCCAACCTGACTAACAAGACGACCGAGATGCACGCGCGCATCGTCGAGCAGGTGACGCCGTTCAACAATGCGCTGCAGATGCCGGACGTGGCGGCAAACTTGAATGTCCACAGCCAGACCGGGCTGACGATGCTCGACGAGATCGTTACCCAGCAGGCGGCGATGATCGCCTATCTCAACGATTTCAAGCTGCTGATGGTGCTGACGCTGGCGATGATCCCGCTGGTGCTGATCATCCGCGCGGCCGGGCCGGCGGGAGCAAAGCCCGCGGAAGCCGCAGCGCACGCGATCGATTGACCGTTATTTCGCGGAGAATTCCCGTCGAATGAGGTCGCTGTGCTCACCGAGCGCGGCCACCGAGCCATAGCGGCGCGTGGCGCCGTCATGAATCGCGGCCGGCGCCGGCACGCTGGCCGGACCGCTCGGCGTACCGATGGTGACGCGCCGCAAGTGCGGATGCCGCGCCAGCAGATCGAGATCGTTGATGACGCCGAACGCGATATCGTAGCGCGCGAGCATCTCCACCAGCGGCGCGGCGTCCATCGCCGCGAAGGCCGCGGCGACGCGGCCGTCGGTCTCGGCGCGCCGCTTCACGCGCTCGACATTGGTGGCGAAGTTCGGATCGGCGGCAAGCCGCTTGTCACCGATGACATGTTCCGCCAGCACGCGCCATTCGCGGTCGTTCTGGACCGAGATTAGGATGTCGATGCCATCTTTGGTCTTGAAGGTGCCGTAGGGCGAGATCGAGATGTGCGCCAGGCCGATGCGCGTCGGCGTATTGCCGCCCTCGTGTTGGAGCAGCGGCACCGCCATCCAGTCCGCCATGGCGTCGAACATCGAGATCGATATCGCGGCGCCCTCGCCGGTCGCCGCCCGCGCCAGCAGCGCCTCCAGGATTGCCTCGTAGGCGTTCATGCCGGCGGCGATGTCGCAGACCGAAACACCGGCGCGCGCCGGCGCTTCCGGACCGCCGGTGATGGAGGACAAGCCCGATTCCGCCTGGATCAGCATGTCGTAGGCCTTGCGCTGGGCGTAAGGGCCACTCTCCCCGTAGCCGGAGATCGAGCAGCAGATCAGGCGCGGATAATCCTTGCGCAAGCGCGCTACGGCAAAGCCAAGCTTGGCGATGGCGCCGGGTTTCAGGTTCTGCACGAACACATCGGCCTTGGCGAGCATCGCCTCGAGCACCGCCTTGTCCTCGGGCTTGCCGAGATCGAGCACCACCGACTGCTTGCCGCGATTGAGCCATACGAAATAGGCGCTCTCGCCGTGCACCAGATCGTCATAGCGGCGCGCAAAGTCGCCCTCCGGCCGCTCGACCTTGATCACGCGCGCGCCGGCGTCGGCCAGCTTGCAGCTGCAAGTCGGCGCCGCCACGGCTTGTTCGATCGAGACGACCAGGAGGCCTTCGAGCGGCAAAGCCATTTCAATACGACCGCGGCAGGCCGAGCACGTGCTCGGCCAAGTAAGACAGGATCATGTTGGTGGAGATCGGCGCCACCTGGTAGAGCCGCGTTTCGCGGAACTTGCGCTCGATGTCGTATTCTTCGGCGAAGCCGAAGCCGCCGTGGGTCTGCACGCACATGTCGGCGGCGAACCACGACGCGTCGGCGGCCAGCAACTTCGCCATATTGGCTTCCGGCCCGACGTCGCGGCCTTCTTCGTATTTGCGGGCGGCCTCGTGCACCATCAATTCGGCCGCGCGCATCTGCGCATAGGCCCGCGCGATCGGGAACTGCACGCCCTGGTTCTGCCCGATCGGCCGGTCGAACAGCACGCGCGCATGGGCATAACTGGTCGCCTTGTCGATGAACCATTTGGCGTCGCCGACGCATTCGGCCGCGATCAGAATGCGCTCGGCGTTCATGCCAGCCAGGATGTAGCGGAAGCCCTGCCCCTCCTCGCCGATGAGATTTTCCGCCGGCACGCGCAGGTCGTCGAAGAACACTTCCGTGGTGGCGTGGTTCATCATGGTGCGGATCGGGTTGATGGTGATGCTGGTCGATTGCGCCAGCCGCATGTCGACCAGGAACACCGACAGGCCGTCGGTCCGCTTCTTGGTCTTCTCCTTCGGCGCGGTGCGCGCCAATAGCAGCATCAGGTCGGAATGCTCGGCGCGCGAGGTCCATATCTTCTGGCCGTTGATGACGTAATGGTCGTTGCCCTCGCGCCGCGCGGTGGTGCGCAACGACAGCGTGTCGGTGCCCGAGGTCGGCTCGGTGACGCCGAAGGCCTGCAAGCGCAATTCGCCGCTGGCAATCTTGGGCAGATAGGTTTCCTTCTGCCGGGCGCTGCCGTGGCGTAGGATCGTGCCCATCGTGTACATCTGCGCGTGGCAGGCCGCGCCGTTGCCGCCGGAAGCGTGCACCTCTTCCAAAATCGCGGCGGCCGCGCTGATGCCGAGCCCGCTGCCGCCGAATTCCTCCGGTATCAATGCGGCGAGGTAGCCGGCTTGCGTGAGCGCGGTGACGAAATCGGTCGGATAGCCGCGCTCGCGGTCGAGCGTGCGCCAGTATTCGCCCGGAAATTTGGCGCACAGCGCGCGCACCGACTCGCGGATGTCGGCGAACTCCTCCTTATCGGCGCTGCGTTTGCTCATGAACCTTTCACGTCACTCACTTGGGCGCGGCCGTGATCGATCGCGACCACGCCGCGCTCTAGCACACGCGCGCGGAAGCTTACCACGCCGTCCTCGCGCCAGAACTCGGTGCGGATGGTCTCGCCCGGGAACACCGGCGCCGAAAACCGCCCGGACATCGCAGTCAGCCGGGCCGGATCATAGCCGCATACCGCTTTCAGTAGCGCGTGCCCGGCGACCCCGAAAGTAGCGAGGCCATGCAGGACCGGGCGCGGGTAACCGGCGGCCTTGGCGAATTCCGGGTCGACATGCAGCGCGTTCACGTCGCCGGACAAGCGGTAGATCAGCGCCATTTCCGGCCGCGTCGACTGATCGCAGACGCCATCGGGCGCGCGCTCCGGCAGCGCGTGCGGCGGCGGCGTATCGCGCTTGGGTCCGCCGAAGCCGCCGTCGCCGCGGCAGAACGTCGTCTGCGTCAGCGTCGCGAGCGGGCGGCCGCTCGCCTTGTCGCTGATTTCGCGCTGCGAATAAATTAGCGCGCCCTTGCCTTCGCCCTTGTCGACCAGGTCCAGAATGCGGGTGCGCCCGATCACCGTGCCCTGCGGTGCGACCGGCCGATGCAGCACCAGGCTCTGCTCGCCGTGCACCACCTTGGCCCAGATCACGCCTAGCTCCGGCCGGCGCAGCCAATAGGCCGCATAGCCCTGCATCACGGCGAAGGTCGGCAGCACTTTCAGATTCTTTTCGTAGACGAAGGCGAGTTCATCTTCGTTCATCGGGTCTTGGCCAAGCCCGAGGCCAAGCGCATAGAGCATGCAATCCTTCGGGCCGTAGCTGTGCTCGACCGCGGGGATTTCCAGTGCCAGCAGTTTTTCGGGGTCGAGGGGCATTCTCCTACCTTGTCATCCCCAAACTTCCTTGGCTACTTCCACGATCATCCGCAGCTTCGCCCATTGCTCGTCCTCGGCCAAGGTGTTGCCCTCCTCGGTCGAGGCAAAGCCGCATTGCGGCGAGAGACAAAGCTGGTTGAGCGAAATATATTTCGCGGCCTCCTCGATGCGGCGCTTGAGATCGTCCTTGCTTTCCAGCCGCCCGGTCTTGGTGGTGACCAGTCCGAGCACCACCTGCCGGTCTTTCGGCACCAGCTTGAGCGGTTCGAAACCACCGGCGCGGTCGCTGTCGTATTCCATGAAGTAACCGTGCACCTTGATGCGGTTGAATAGAATCTCCTGCTCGGCCTCGTAACCGCCGGAGCCCATGAAGGTCGATTTGTAGTTGCCGCGGCACAGATGCATGGTGATGGTCATGTCGGACGGAATATCCGACATCGCGGTGTTGATCAGATCGCCGTAGAGCGGCCCCAGCATTTCCGGATCGTCGCCGCGCGCTTTCATCTGCGCGCGGTATTTTTCATCGCACAGCATGGCGATGAACACCTCGTCGAGCTGCAAATAGCGGCAGCCGGCGTCGGCAAAGGCACGCACGGATTTTTTGTAGGCCTGACCGAGATCGTCGAAGAATGCGTCGAGCTTCGGATAAATCTTTTGGTCGATCGGCAGGCGCATCGGCCGGCCATAGATCGCCGATGGCGCCGGAATCGTGATCTTCGGCGTGCGTTTGGTGTGCGCGGCGACGAATTTGAAATGCTCGATCATCGGATGGCCGGAAAAGCCGACCTTGCCGGTGACCTTGACGCCTTCGTTGCGCGTCGTCACCGCGGCGAAGGCAACGCCGGTGTCCATCACGTGCTTCTCGACACCGTCGAGGCCCCAAAGAAAATCGAGATGCCACCAGGAGCGGCGGAATTCGCCGTCGGTGATCGACTGCAGGCCCGCGTCTTCCTGCTTGCCGATGACGCGCTCGATCTCGCAGTCCTCGACCGCCTTGAGAGCGGCGGCGTCGATCTCGCCCTTGACGCGCTGCTCGCGCGCCTTTTTCAGCGCGGCCGGACGCAGCAGACTGCCGACGTGATCGGCGCGGAACGGCGGCTTGGTTCTTTTCATCGGTATTCCCTTTCGTATCCCGGATGCGGTGCACCGCTGATCCGGGACCCCGGTTTCTTGGTTTGTGAGAAAGCCGGGTCCCGGTTCTGCAGCGCACCGCCAAAGCGCGTCGAAGACGCGCGTAAACGCGCTAATGGCGCTGCGCTGCGCCCGGGATACGATGCGTCATGTCCCCCACACCTCCTCCGCCACCTCCACGATCATCTTCAGCTTCGCCCATTGCTCGTCCTCGGCCAGGATATTGCCTTCCTCGGTCGAGGCGAAGCCGCATTGCGGCGACAGGCACAATTGATCGAGGGGCACGAATTTCGCCGCCTGCTCGATGCGACGCTTGATGTCGTCCTTCGATTCCAGCCGCCCGCTTTTCGTCGTGACCAGGCCGAGCACCACCGTCTTGCCCTTCGGCACCAGCCGCAGCGGCTCGAAGCCGCCGGCGCGGTCCGAATCGTATTCCATGAAATAGCCGTGCACGTTGATCGTATTGAACAGGATCTCCGCCACCGGCTCATAGCCGCCGGAGGCGACGAAAGTGGATTGGAAATTGCCGCGGCACAGATGCATGGCGATGGTCATGTCCGACGGGATATCGGCAATCGCCGCGTTGATCATGCGCGCGTAGATCGCCGGCAGGTGTTCGGGATCGTCGCCGCGGTTGGCGACCTGGGCGCGCAGTTTCGGATCGCACAGATACGTAAAATTCACCTCGTCGAGCTGCAGATAACGGCAACCGGCGTCAGCAAAGGCGCGCACGGCCTTGCGGTAGGTCTGTCCGAGGTCGCGGTAGAATTCGTTCATGTCGGGATAGATCGCCCCCGGCACGGCGTCGCGGCCGTAGCGGAAATGCAAGCTCGACGGCGACGGTATCGTCATCTTCGGCGTAACGCGCGTGTGCGTTTTGACGAAGTTGAAATGCTCCAGCATCGGATGGCTGGAAAACGTGCCGAGCCTGCCGGTTACGCGCAGCATCATCGGCTTCGGATTCGGACCCTGGAATTGGATCTTGCGCTCGCCGAGATAGGCTTCGACGCCGGGCAGGGCGCCAAGGAAATCGTAGTTCCAGAAGGCGCGGCGGAATTCGCCGTCGGTGACGGCCTTCAACCCGATGTCTTCCTGACGTTGGATGACGGCTGCGATTTCGCGATCTTCAATCGCCTGGAGCTGCCCGGCGGTAATCTCGCCGCGCTCGCGCTTGGCACGCGCTTCCTTGAGCGGCGGCGTTCGCAGCAGACTGCCGACGTGATCGGCACAAAAGGGGGGAGACTGTCTTTGGGTCATTTGCTGTGTTCGTGTCCCGGATGCGATGCAGCGCGAAGCGCCGCGTAGCGGTGCATCGCTGATCCGGGACCCCGGTTAAATGGGTGAGAAAGCTGGGTCCAGGTTCTGCAGCGCACCACTTCGTGCTGCGCTGCGCCCGGGACACAAGACATCATTTCCCCCACACGTCGTCCGCCAGCTCGACGATCATGCGTAGTTTCGCCCACTGCTCGTCCTCGGCCAGCACGTTGCCTTCCTCGGTCGAGGCGAAGCCGCACTGTGGCGACAGGCACAACTGCTCGAGCGCGACATATTTGGTGGCTTCCTCGATGCGGCGCCTGATCTTGTCGCGCGGCTCCAACCGGCCGCTTTTCGAGGTGACCAGGCCGAGCACCAGTTGCTTCTTGCCCTTGGGGAAGAAACGCAGCGGCTCGAAGCCGCCGGCGCGATCACTGTCGTATTCCAGGAAATAACCGTCGAAATTGGTGTTGCCGAGCAGATGCTCGGCGACGAATTCGTAGCCGCCTTGCGCGATCCAGGTGGAGCGGAAATTGCCGCGGCAGGAATGCATGGTGATCGCCATGTCGGCGGGCTTGCCCGCGAGCGCTTCATTGGTGACGCGCGCGTAGATCGCCGGCAGCGTGTCTGGGTCGTCGCCGCGCGCCTTCGACTGCGCGCGCTCGTTCGGATCGCAGATCATCGACCAGGCGGTGTCGTCGAGCTGCAGGTAGCGGCAGCCGGCGTCGTAGAAGGCGCGGATCGTCTTGCGCCAGGCGGCGGCGATGTCGGCGAAGAAGGCGTCGTAATCGGGATAGACATCCTGGCTGATGGCAACGCGCCCCTGACGGAAATGGAACGTACTCGGCGCCGGAATGGTCATTTTCGGCGTGACGTTGCAATGCGCCTTCAAGAACTTGAAATGCTCGATCATCGGATGGCCGGTGAAATCGACCTTGCCGGTGATCTTGATGCCCTCGTGCTTGGTTTCCACGCCGTGGAATTTGATGCCGGTCTCAGTCGTGAACGGGCTGACGCCGGAAAGCCCGCGGAAGAAATCGAAATGCCACCAGGAGCGGCGGAATTCGCCGTCGGTGGCGAGCTTTAAGCCCACCTCCGCCTGCTTCTTGATGATCTTCTCGATCTCGCGGTCTTCGACGTCTTGCAACGCGCCGGCGTCGATCTCACCCTTGGAAAATTTGGCGCGCGCGTCCTTCAGCGGCGCGGTACGCAGCAGGCTGCCGACCATGTCGGCGCGGAACGGCGGCGTGGTGCGTGGGGACATCGGTGGTTCCTCGGTACCTGCTTTCTTATCCCTCCCCTGAAAGGGGAGGGTCGGCGAGCGAAGCGAGCCGGGGTGGGGTGAACTCACCGCGAAAACGATAGCCTCCCCCAACCGGTCGCCTGCGGCGACCACCCTCCCCCGTTAACGTGGGAGGGATAAAGACCTACTTCCCCCACACCTCTTCTGCCAGTTCCACGATCATGCGCAGCTTGGCCCACTGCTCGTCCTCGGCCAGCACATTGCCTTCTTCGGTCGAGGCAAAGCCGCATTGCGGCGACAGGCACAATTGATCGAGCGCGACATATTTGGTCGCCTCCGCGATGCGCGACTTGATGTCGGCACGCGGCTCGAGGCGCCCCGACTTCGACGTGACCAGTCCGAGCACGACGATCTTGTTGCCCTTCGGCAGGAAACGCAGCGGCTCGAAGCCGCCAGCGCGATCGGTGTCGTATTCGAGGAAGTAGCCGTCGTAGTTGCATTTGGCGAGCAGACTCTCGGCCACCGGCTCGTAGCCGCCGGAGGAGATGAAGGTGGAGCGGAAATTGCCGCGGCACAGATGCATGCTGATCGTCATGTCGGCCGGCCGTCCCTCGATCGCCCGGTTGATCATGCCACCGTAGATCTGCAGCAGGTTCTCCACATGCTCGCCGCGCGCGATCAGGCCGGCAATCTGTTCGGGGTCGCACAGATAGGCGATGTTCACCTCGTCCAGTTGCAGGTAGCGGCAGCCNNGGAGCGGAAATTGCCGCGGCAGACATGCGTGGTTATGGTCATGTCGGCGGGCTTGGCTTCCAGCGCCTTGTTGATGCAGTCGGTGTAGGTCTGTTGCAGGTGATCGACGTCGAGGCCGCGGTCCCGCGCCTTCTGCAATTCCTCCTTCGAGCACAGATAGGCCCAGGCGGTGTCGTCGAATTGCAGATAGCGGCAGCCGGCGTCGTAGAACGCCTTGATCGCCTTCTGATAGGCCATGGCGAGGTCGCCAAAGATGGCGTCGCGGCTGGCATAGGCCTGCTTGTTCACGGCGCCCGGCTCGAGCCGGAAATGCATCACGCTCGGCGCCGGAATCGTCATCTTCGGCATCACCTTGGTGTGCGCCTTCAGGAATTTGAAGTGCTCCAGCATCGGGTGGTTGGAGAAGCCGATCTTGCCCTTGACACGGATGCTCTGCATCTTGGTCTGCACGCCGTGAAACTGGATGCCGTGGTCGAGTTCGTAGAGCTCGACGCCGTCGAGCATGCTGAAAAAATCGAAGTGCCACCAGGAGCGGCGGAATTCGCCGTCGGTCGCGAGCTTGAGGCCGATCTCCTCCTGCTTCTTGATGATCTTCTCGATCTCGCGGTCCTCGACCTCTTTCAGTTGGGCCGCCGTGACCTCGCCCTTCTCGCGCTGCGCGCGCGCCTGTTTGATCGGCGCCGTGCGCAGCAGGCTGCCGACCATGTCGGCGCGGAAAGGCGGTTTGGTCCGTTGCATGACAATGTCCTCCGGGGTGCGCCTGCGTGGCCGGCTGGGCCGCAGGCATTAGTTGGCGTTTGGCTGTGCCATAGCATGCCCGGCGGCGAGCCGTCTTGACGTTGAGCAAGCGTAGCGCGCGGTTTCGACCGCGCCGCCGAATGAAAAATAATGCGGCGCGGTATCGCCGAGATCGCCGGCCAGACTGAGCGTTTCGACGATACGGTCGGGCCCGATATTGCCGATCAGACCCGCGGCCGCGCCCGACATCAGGCCGCGCAACGAGGCGTTGACGCCGCAGCGCCGGGCATAGCGCAACAGCGCGGGCATGCTGGTGGGGCCGGCCATGCCGACCTTGACCGGCCGGGTGATGCCGCAGGCACGCAACTGTTTGAGCCAGGCCAGGATGCGCTCAGGCGAAAACGAGAACTGGCTCACGATATGGACGCCGAGGCCATGCGCGGTGGCGGCGGCGATCTTCTCGTCGAGCGCGGCTTCGAGCCGGCCCGCCGGAATGCGGGCGTGGCCCTCCGGATAGGCGCCGATGCCGATTTCCGCGATGCCGGCCTCGCGCAAGCGGCCTTTCTGGATCACCGCCAGCGCGTCGGGAAACGGCCCCGCTGCATCGACTTCGCCGCCGATCACCAAGAGCCGGCGGATATCGGCTTCGCCGCGCAGGCTTTTGAGCAAGTCCTGCAAGTCGGCGGCCGCGCGCATGCGCCGCGCGGCGATATGGACGACCGGCTCCAGGCCGGACTTACGCAACAAGGCCGCCGCGGCGATCAGCTCGGGCGGCTCGATCGTCGGCACGGCGGAGAAATAAACCGGCGTGGCGGACGGCAATATATCCGCTAACGCTGCGATCTCGGCCGCGTTCGGCCTGGTCGCCTCGATCGAAAAGCTTCGAGCGAAACTGTTCGGGGTCATAGGCCTCGGCGCCTATTCACGCCGGTGGGAGATCACGAAAGACTCGTCGTAGAACCACAAGCCGCCCTGGCTTTGCAGCACGTCGCGCGTCGCCTCGATGTAGCGTCGGTCGCTGTTGACGTCGGACAGGCGGTCGTCCTCGATCTGCGCCACATAGATCGCCGCGTTCCAGGCAGCGAGCAACGTCGAGGTGCCGATCGAGGATGAAATCTCCGACGGCAGCGTGTGCATCTCGTAGCGGAACAGCGAACGCTGGTCGGAATAGGCATTGAAATTGAGATCGCGGCCGGCGGCGCCCAGCTCGTGCTTCACTTCCTTGAGCAGATCGTGGCGGCTGTGGGTGAACGGATTGTCGTTCGGCCAGACCTTGTGAATAATTTCCATGCCGGGATCGTGCCCGTAGGAATGGATCGCGATCATGCGCCCGCCCTGGCCGAGCGCGCGGGCGAGCGGCGCCAGCACGCGCCTGGCCTTGAACTCGAGCGAGGCGCGCGCCCGATAGGGCTGCGACGCGATCACCAGATCGTAGTCGGCGACGGTGCCGCCCGGCTTCGGCACGATCTGGTCGAGCAGGAATTTGTGATCGTTGCGGTAGATCACCAAAATGACCGGGCGCTCATAGACCGGGTTGCCGCTCTTCGGCGACACGCGCGCCTTCCAGTTCTCGGCGAGGAACGGCTCAAGCGCGGTGATTTGCTGCTCGAAGCTGTGCGCGGTGTTGCCGTCCATCGCCAGCTCTTTCCACACCAGACTGGTGGCGGCGGAAAGCGACTTCACCGCCAACCAGGGCGCTTCCGAATAGGCGAGGTTGGTCAGCACCAGGACGGTGGACGGATGCTCGACGAAACGGTCGGCCATCTTGTGCAGCGTGAGGCGGATGTCCTCCAGGCTGATTTCCTTGCCGACGATATAAAACGGCATGGTCGGAAAACGGTCGTGCATGTTGCGCATCACGCGCGCCAGCACGGTGCCGTCGCCGACGCCGGCGTCGAACACCCGCACCGCCGGCGGACGCGGGTGGATATTGGCGAGCTCCATGCCGACGCGATGCGCGATTTCCCATTTCTCGCTGCAGGTGTTCACGAACAGCAGATATTTCTGCCGGTTGTCGAAGAAGCGGAAATTACGTTGCGGATCGTCGGCCGTCTGACCGGAGGCGACCGGCGGCGCCGGCGGCCTGACCATCGGCAAGCCTGTGGGCGGGCTCGCATCGAACAGCACGCGGCGGCGCGGCGGCGCGGCGTCGGCGTTGCGCGCCATGAAGTTGCGGATACGCTCGAGCGTATCGGTGGTGATACGGCCGCCATTGCGCAGGCGGTTGGCGAGCTTGCCGTCATTGACCGCGCGGCGGCCGAAGGTGGATTCGGCCAGCCCGCGCTGGCGGCAGAATTCGCTGATCTCCTGAAGGATCTGGTCGTTCATGGCGGCGTTTCCCTGCGGCCGGCTCTCACGGCCGGCTCGCCACTGAGGGAACCAAGCCGCCCTGCATTCGTCAAATAGAAAAATCACGTTGGGAAAGATGGGCGGGATGGGTGGGCAATGTTGGGTAGTATAAATGACGATGTTTATTGACGATATAACATTAGACGGCCGAAAGAAATTTTGCCTGCGGCACTATTGTGGGATATATCCCAACTTCAAGGATATAGAAGTGGGCGGCGGTGGGCGCCTTCAGCCGCAGGTAACGCATTCAGATATCGAAGAAAACCGTCTCGCTCTCGCCCTGCACGCGAATGTCGAAGCGATAGACCGCTGGGCTGCCGCCGGCCTGTTTGTGGGCAATAAGGCTGCCGCGCCGATCGGCCGGCACCAGCGCAAGAATCGGATCGGCGGCGTTGGCCGCCTCGTCGGAGAAATAGAGGCGTGTATAAATCTGCCGCAACATGCCGCGCGAGAAGATGCAGACCACGATATGCGGGGCCTGCGGCTTGCCGCCGGGGCCCGGCACCGGACCTGGCTTGACGGTGTCGAAACTAAACACGCCGTCCTTGTCGGTGGCCGAGCGGCCGAAGCCGGTGAATTTCGCGTTCGGGCCCGGTTTCTCGCCGCGCGCGTGGGCGTAGCGGCCCTGCCCGTCGGCCTGCCAGATTTCGATCATGGCGTCGTTGATCGGCTTGCCGTCGCCGTCGGTGATGCGGCCCTCGATGCGAATTTTCTGGCCGGTGGCGTCGGGCGTGATCAGATTATCGCCGACGGTTTCCTTCCAGCTGTAACTGCCGTTCGGATCCCAATGGCAGCGGCCGTTGGGCGCGAGGCCATAGGCGAAGAACGGGCCGACGGTTTGTGACGGCGTAATTTCCGACATTAGTGTTTATCCGTGTCCAGAGGCGTCGCCTCGCGCCCGCGCAACACGATGTTCCAGCGGAAGCAGAGCGCCCAGTCGGGAATGGTGTTCTCCAGATCGAAGCTCGATATCATGCGCGCGCGCGCCTTCTCGTCGGTTACCGAATTGAAGATCGGGTCGAACGGAAACAGATAATCGCCGGGGAAATACATCTGCGTCACCAGCCGCGTCAGGAACGACTGGCCGAACACGGAGAAGTGGATGTGGTTCGGCCGCCAGGCGTTGGGATGATTGCCCCACGGATAGGCGCCCGGCTTCACGGTGATGAATTTGTAATAGCCGTTCTTGTCGGTGAGGGTGCGCCCTGCCCCGGTGAAGTTCGGATCGAGCGGCGCCGGATGCTGGTCGACATTGTGCACGTAGCGGCCGCAGGCGTTGGCCTGCCAGATTTCCACCAGAGTTTCGGGCACGGGGCGCTTGTCTTCGTCGAGCACTTGGCCGTGCACGATGATGCGCTCGCCCAGGGGCTCGCCCTTGTGCTGCTTGGTCAGATCGTTGTCGTTCTCCTGGATGGCGTCGTGGCCGAAGGCCGGACCGGTGAGCTCGGACAGCGTGTGCGGCACGATGATCAACGGCTTCGACGGCGAACGTTTCACCGTGCTGCGATATTCCGGCGACAAGTGCTTGGGGTAGGCGCTGAGGCTTTCCTTGGGATAGATCAGCGACATTGTTGCTGCCCTTATTATTGGTTTTGCATTTTTTTGCGCATGATCTTATCCGAAAACCGGTGCCCACTTTTCGGGATCATGCGCTACGAAACCCGTTCCAGCGCCAGCGATACGCCTTGTCCGACACCGACGCACATGGTGGCAAGGCCGAGCTTGCCGTCGCGTTCTTGCAGCCCATGCGCGGCCGTCAATACCAGACGGGCGCCCGACATGCCGAGCGGGTGGCCGAGCGCGATCGCCCCGCCGTGCGGATTGACCTGCGCCGCATCGTCGGCCAGCCCGAGCTGGCGCAGGCATGCTAGCGACTGCGAAGCGAAGGCTTCGTTGATCTCGATCAAATCATAGTCGGCTATTTTGTGATTGAGCCGCGCCATCAGCTTGCGGGTCGCCGGCACCGGGCCGATGCCCATGATGGGCGGCGGCACCGCCGCCGAGGCCATGCCGAGGATGCGCGCACGCGGCGTGAAGCCGTGCTCTTTCACCGCTTGCGCCGAAGCAATGATGAGCGCCGCGGCGCCGTCATTGACGCCGGAGGCGTTGCCGGCGGTGACCGTGCCGTTGTGGCGGAACGGCGTCTTGAGCTTGGCGAGCTGCTCGATCGAAGTGTCCGGCCGCGGATGCTCGTCGCGGTCAACCAGTATCGGACCGCCCTTGCCGCCAGGCACTTGAACCGGGACGATCTCGCTCATGAAATAGCCGCGGCCGATCGCCTCGCCGGCGCGCTGCTGGGATCTGACCGCGAAGGCATCCTGATCGGCGCGGCTGATCTGGAATTCTTCGGCGACGTTTTCGCCGGTTTCCGGCATGGAATCGACGCCATATTGCTGCTTCATCAGCGGATTGATGAAGCGCCAGCCTATTGTTGTGTCGTAGATCTCGGCCGTGCGCGCGAAAGCTTCCTGGGCCTTGCCCTGCACGAACGGCGCCCGCG
This sequence comes from Hyphomicrobiales bacterium, assembly GCA_003152455.1. Classification (GTDB taxonomy): domain Bacteria; phylum Pseudomonadota; class Alphaproteobacteria; order Rhizobiales; family Xanthobacteraceae; genus Pseudolabrys. Next base: position 2,755 of record PMAF01000195.1, on the reverse strand, counting down.
TCATCGATTCGACGCCGCCGGCAATGGCGAAGTCCATTTCGCCGGCGCGGATGGCGCGCGCCGCGGTGCCGACCGCTTCCATGCCCGAAGCGCACAGCCGGTTGAGGGTGATGCCGGGCACGCTCGCCGGCAGTCCTGCCAGCAGCAGCGCCATGCGCGCGACGTTGCGGTTGTCCTCGCCGGCCTGGTTGGCGCAGCCGAAATAGACTTCTTCGAGTTTTTCCCAATCGACCTTCGGGTGGCGCGTCATCAGCGCCTTGAGCGGCGCGGCGGCGAGGTCGTCGGTGCGCACCTTGGCGAGCGCGCCACCATAGCGCCCGATCGGCGTGCGCACCGCGTCGCAGAGAAATGCTTCACGGGTTGCCATCACGCCGCCTCATGCGCGCGGGTAGTGCGGGCGTGGAGGTCACGCAGCACCTCGAGCTCGCGGGATGTCGGCGGCGGCGTCTCCGCCACCTTGGCGGCAAAGGCGATCTTCCAGCCGCTGTTCTCCTGGATCTGTTCGCGGGTCACGCCCGGATGGATGGAGACCACCGTCATCTCTTTGGTCTCGGGATCGGGTTCGAATATCGCCAGATCGGTGATCAGCTTGGTCGGGCCTTTGGTCTTGACGCCTAGTTTCGCACGCGAGTCGCCGCCGGTGACGTGGCCGATGGAAGTGACAAAATCGAGCTTGTCGACGAAGCTTCGTTTGCCCTGCGCCATGATGATGAAAATCTCGCCACAAGAGGTGGCGATCTCCGGCGCGCCGCCGCCGCCGGGCAGCCGTACCTTTGGCTTGTCGTAGGGGCCGACCACGGTGGTGTTGAGATTGGCGTATTTGTCGATCTGCGCGCCGCCCAGAAATCCGATCTTGATGCGGCCGCCTTGCAGCCAGTAGCGGAACATTTCCGGCACCGGCACCGTGGTGACCGCGGTCTCGCACAGTTCGCCGTCGCCGATCGACAGCGGCAAAATATTCGGCTTGGTGGCGAGCGTGCCGGATTCGTAGATCAGCGTGATATCGGGTGCGTGTGTGAGGCGCGCGAGATTGCAGGCGGCCGACGGCTGGCCGATCCCCACGAAGCAGACATCGTCATTCTTCAGCGCGCGCGCCGCCGCGATGGTCATCATCTCGTTCGGCTTGTAATCGGCCATGAGGCTCACTCCGCCGCCGCTTGAACTTTGCGCGCATACCGGGCAAAGGCGTCGGGACCTTTGTCCAGGACGTTGGTCTTCATCCAAGCCAGGAAAGAATCGCGTTCCTTCGCGATTGCGTCCCATTCCTTGTAGAAGCCGTTGTTGCGCGGGTAGTAGCCCTGCGCATAGGACGGAAACGCGCCGCCCGGCACCTCGACCACGTGGCCGACGGTCCAATGCGGCAGCACCACCGCGTTCAGGCTGCGATCCGGCGGCAGCTCGTCGACGATCTCCTCCACCGTCACCACCGAACGCTTCGACGCCAGCACGGCTTCCTTCTGCACGCCGAGCACGCCCTCGATCATCACGTTGCCGGCCCGGTCGGCGCGCTGGGCGTGGATCACCGCCACGTTCGGCCGGTGCGCCGGGATCGCGGCCAGCTGCTCGCCGGTGAAGGGGCAGGTCACGCGCTTGATCTTTGAATTCACCTTCGGCAGGTCGCCGCCGATATAGCCGCGGAAAATGGCGCAGGGCAGACCCGCCGCGCCGGCCTCGTAGGCGTTGGCCATGGCGGCGTGCGAGTGCTCTTCCAGCTCCAGCTTTTGCGGCCAGCCGTTCTCGACCGCNNCTGGTCGTAGATCAGGTCCGGCGTCATGCGGATCAGGGTAAGGCGTTTGCGGCCCTGGCGGATGATCTCATGGCCGGCAGCGTGCGGAATAAGGTGGGTGAAGCCTTCCAGCGCCACCGTGTCGCCGTCGCGAACGGCGGATTGGATGGCTTCGGCGAGCGACGAAATACGCGCCATGCGATACTGCTTCCCGGTTGCAGCACCGTATTTACGGCCCGCCAAGGACAGGGTCAAATGGCGAAATGGGCACAAGTTGGGGCTCCAACAAACCGCCATGCTGAATAAAGAACCGATCTTCACCATCCGCGCCGAACTGAGCGGCANNGCGGCACCGTGCGCGGCGCCAAGCTCTCTGGCCGCATCCTGCCGGGCGGCGCCGATTGGCAGATCGTGCGCAGCGACGGCGCCGCCGATATCCAGGCGCGCTATACCATCGAGACCGAGACGGGCGCGCGCATCCTGGTCACCAGTGACGGCTTGCGGCATGGTCCGCCGGCGGTCATGGAGCGGCTGGCCCGGGGCGACAGCGTCGATCCCGCTCTCTATTATTTTCGCACCGTGATGCGGTTCGAGACCTCCGACGCAAGCGTCGACTGGCTCAACCGCATTCTGGCGCTGGCGCGCGGGCAGCGCGAAGCCCGAAGCGTGCGGCTCGATGTGTACGAGGTGACGTAATGGCGGCCAACCGGATCGATATGACATTGCCTGCTTCGCTCGCCGCCTCGCGGCAGGGCGGCGTCGCCATTCTGCGGCTCAAGCGGCCTGAGAAACGCAACGCGCTCGATGACGAGACCATCCTCGGCATCGAGACATTCTTTACTTCGCCGCCCGACGGCATCGGCGCCGTGTTGCTCGCCGGCGAGGGCGAGCATTTTTCCGCCGGGCTCGACTTGAGCGAATTGCAAGAGCGCGACGTCAAACAAGGCATCGCCCATTCCGGGCTGTGGCACCGCGCCTTCGACAAGATCCAGTTCGGCAAGGTGCCGGTGGTCGCCGTGCTGCATGGCG
>PMAF01000270.1 GCA_003152455.1 Hyphomicrobiales bacterium | reverse complement strand
CGGTCTGCCGATAGGCGACGTCAAAATCGGTCCAGTTTTCGACCGCCTTGCGCATTGCAGCGCGCACGTAATCGATGTAATCGCGGGTGAAGGCGATAGCCTCTTTGACCTTGGTCGAGGGCCTTCCGTGGCCTGGAATGATGAATTTCGGATCGAGCTTCTCCACAACACCTAACGCTTCGAGCCACTGCTTGGTATTGACATCGTCGCTGTTCATGAAGGGGATGCGGCTGTTCTGCACGATATCTCCGGCGAACAGCACGCCGTCCGGCTCGACCATCATCATCATATCGCTCGCCGAATGCGCCGGGCCGGCGTAGATCATCTGGANNGCGTTTGCCGCCCAGCGTTAGGAGCAGGCGGTCATTGAAGGTGATATCGGGGGACACCACGCGGGTGTCCTTGTTGACCCAGGGTGCGAGCGCCTCGCGGCGCTGATCAAGTCTCTGATCAGCGCGCTCGGTCCTGGGCGATGATCATGGCCGCGGTGTGATCGCGAAACGCCTGCAACCCGTAAATATGATCGGCATGGTAGTGGCTGAGCACGTTGTAGCGCACCGGCTTGTCGGTGATTTTGCGGATCTCCTGAAGCAGCGCCCAGCCCAAACTCGGGGTACCAAGCGCGTCGAACACCACGACGCCCTCGGGCGTCACCACGAAGCCCGCGTTTGACGTGTTGCCTTCGTTGACTTTGCCGGGAATGCCGGGATTGCCGATGGAGTAATAGATCGGGTGCCCTGGTACCTGCTCGATCTTCAGTGGTTTTGTTAGGGGCGCATATTGCTGCGCATTCGCATTGGGCGGCGAGATCGCAGCGACAACGGCGAGGATCATCGCTCCCGCAATTTGTTTCATGATTGACCCATGGGGCGGCTTATTGTGCTGCAAGGGAAAGCTATACGGCACGGTATAGTTAGTTGAGATATTGCCTGTCACTACGTCGGAATTGATAAAATTGTGTCGGTGCCATGTGGAACAATTTTACCGCGGAAAAATCCATAATGCGAACTGGACTGGCGGCGACAAATAGTACAAATTGAATATGATAACGGTCTAGGGAGCCGAAATATGTTGCCGGTCCTTCGCCGGGGGATTTCCATCCTCGGGCGTGATAGCCCCATTATTGACATAGGCGGCCGCCGCACTTTCTTGAAGCTCGGCGCCGCAATGGCGGGCGGCGCCCTGTTCGGGCGCGGTGCGGCAGAGGCCGGTACATCGGACGCCTTTCCGCCGCAGGATGCGCCGTGGTCGCAGACCCTGGGTCCCGGCATCGTTGATCGGCCTTACGGGCAGCCGTCTCAATTCGTCAAAGACGTGATCCGGCGCGACGTTCCCTGGCTCACGGCCAGTAAGGAATCCTCGGTCAGCTTTACGCCGCTGCAGGACCAGACCGGGATCATTACGGCCAATGGTCTGTTCTTCGAGCGTTACCACGGCGGCCGCGCATCCGTAGATCCGCAGCAACACCGGCTGATGATCCACGGGCTTGTCGATCGGCCCCTGCTGCTGACGATGGAAGACATCAAGCGCTTTCCATCCGTCTCGCGCATCCATTTCATCGAATGCCCGGCCAATGGCGGCATGGAATGGCGCGCGGCGCAGCTCAATTCGCTGCAATTCACGCATGGCATGGTGAGTTGCGCCGAGTGGACCGGCGTCAAATTGTCGGCTTTGTTGGAAGAGGTCGGTCTCAAGAAAGAAGCAAAGTGGGCGCTGGTCGAAGGCGCCGACGCCGCGCACATGGATCGCAGTCTGCCGATCGAGAAATGCCTCGACGATTGTCTCGTCGTCTATGGCCAGAACGGCGAGGCGTTGCGGCCGGAGCAGGGCTTCCCGCTGCGGCTTATCGTTCCCGGCTGGCAGGGCAATGTGAACATCAAATGGCTGCGCCGCATCCAGATCGGCGACCAGCCGTGGTTCACACGGGAAGAGACGTCGAAATATACCGAGCTGATGGCCGACGGCCGTTCACGGGGCTTTACCTGGTTGATCTATGCGAAGTCGGTGATCACGTTTCCATGTCCGGAAAAGCCGGCCAAAGGTCCCGGTATTTATGAAATCCGCGGCTTTGCCTGGTCGGGCAAGGGCCGCATCACGCATGTCGACGTGTCGACCGATGGCGGCGTAAATTGGGAACGCGCACGCCTCCAGGAGCCGGTTCTGCCGAAGGCGCTGACGCGATTCACGCATGAATGGCGTTGGGATGGCAAGCCGGCGCTGCTGCAGTCGCGCGCCGTCGACGAAACCGGGTTCGTGCAGCCGACAATCGCTGAGCTGCGTGCCGCGCGCGGCGTCAACGGGATCTACAACAACAACTCGATCCAGACCTGGCAGGTGAAGGCGGACGGGAGCGTATTCGATGTCCAGCTTTCTTGATCGAGCGGCAATGAGGCTCGCGGTTATCGCGGCGACTGCGTCGCTTGCGGCGGTTGCGTGGGCAGGCGAGACGCAAAAGCCGGGATATTACGGCTACGGCACGGCGCCGACGCCCGCCCAGGTTGTGGGCTGGGCTATTGGCGTGCGGCCGGACGGCCAAGGTCTGCCGCCCGGCAGCGGCTCGGTGAGCAAGGGCGCTGACATTTACGCCGACCAATGCGCCGCCTGCCATGGTACGTTCGGCGAAGGCGAGGGGCGCTATCCCAAGCTTGCGGGCGGCGAAGGAACGCTGAGAGCTGAACGGCCAGAGCCGACGGTCGGCAGTTATTGGCCGTTCGCCACTACGCTATTCGATTACATCAATCGGGCGATGCCGTTCCCGTCGCCGCACGCGTTACCGGCCGATGACGTCTACGCGATCACGGCCTACGTGCTGAATATAAATAATATCGTCGGCAATGATTTTGTTGCAGATCTCAACAGTCTGCCTAAAGCAAAGATGCCGAACCGCGATAGCTTCATTTGGAATGACCCACGTCCGGATACGTCGGCGAAGGAGTGCATGAAAAACTGCGCCGACCCAAAGAAGATCAAGATCGAGTCGACGGCGGAAGGAAAGGACCTGACGCCGCGCACGACCGGGCCACTTGACGAAATGAAACCGAAGTAAGGTCGCTGAAAGCGACCGGCTTTGCTGGGAGGAATATCGATGCAATTGCGACAATCTCATTTCGTACTGGCGGCCGTCGCCGGCGGCGCCCTCGGCGCCATCGTGTTGGGTTGGAGTGCTGCGAGCGCGCAGCCGTCAGCGGGAGAAACGCTGGCGTTCGATCGCAGCAAGGGCAATTGCCTGACCTGCCATGAGATCAAGGGCGGCGATGCTCCCGGCAATCTCGGCCCCCCACTCTCCGACATGAAAGCGCGCTTTCCAGATCGCAAGGAGCTGGTCGCGATTATCTCCGATGAGACCAAGCGCAATCGGCAAACCGTGATGCCGCCCTTCAAGCGAAACCTCATCCTGACCGACAAGGAAATCGAGGTGGTCGTCGATTTCCTCTACACCCGCTAGCGGCACGTGCGTGCCTATAAGGAGAGAATGACAATGAACAAAACGCCGGATGCGCCCGATAGCGCGCGACGTATGATCCTGAAGTGCGCCGTTGCCGGCGGCCTCGCCGGGTTGGGCATTTCCGGCAGCGCCGTGCTGTCGTCCGCCTACGCCAANNTACGGCAAGACCGCCGAGGCATCCGACAAGGTCAATCTCGACGCCCCGGAAATCGCCGAGAACGGCGCGGTGGTGCCGATCGCGGTGTCGAGCACGCTGCCCAATGTCACCGGGATCGCGATCCTAGTGCTGGAAAATCCATTCACGTTGGTCGCCGCTTATAAGATTCCTGAAGGGACTACGGCGTCGGTGTCCAACCGGCTGAAGATGGCGAAGACCACCAAGGTGGTCGCAGTCGTCGAGTCGGGCGGCAAGCTCTACAGCGCGACCAAGGAGGTCAAGGTTACCGTCGGCGGCTGCGGCGGCTGATCCAAATCAACGAACAGAGAGGCTAAGTTCCATGGCATCAACAATCCGCGTTCGCGCCGTCGCCAGCGGCGACTCCACCGAGGTGCAATCGCTCATCCAGCATCCGATGGATTCCGGCTTCGTCAAGGATTCCAAGGGCCAGATTATTCCCGCGCATCACATCGAAGTGGTGCAGTTCGAACACGGCGGCAAGACTGTGTTCACCGCACAGTGGGGGCCGGCCGTGTCTAAGGACCCTTATCTGAAGTTCAGCTTCAAGGGTGCCAAGAAGGGCGACGATCTGAAGGTGAGTTGGGTCGATAACAAAGGCGCATCGGATTCACTGGTAGCCAAGATTCAATAGAGCCCGGTTGGTTGGGCCGACAGGGGGAGGACTGTAGTATGCTGCGCAAAATATTCATCGCGATTGCAATTGTCGTCGGCGCGGCCCAGCCGCTGCTGGCCGACAATGCCGTCGACCCCAAGGCCGATTTCAAGGCTTTTCGGGATTATTTCACCAAGCGCTTCCCGAAAGTACCGCTCGACGACTTTGTCAACGGCCCCTATTCGATGGATGCAGACCTGCGCAAGCAGTGGAAGGCGATCGACGAATTCCCGCCCTATGAATTCGCCGTCGAAAAGGGCAAGGAGATGTTCGCCACGCCGTTCAAGAACGGCAAGACCTATGGCGATTGCTTCCAGAACAAGGGCATCGGCATTCGCCAGAACTATCCCTATTTCGATGCGAAGTCGGGCCAGGTAATCACGCTCGATCTCGCGCTCAACCAATGCCGCGAGGCCAACGGCGAAAAGCCGTTCGATTACACGAAGGACGAGATGGCGGCGCTGACCGCCTATATGGCCTTCACCTCGCGCGGCAAACGTTTCGACATCAAGATTTCCAACGACCCTCGCGCACTAGCGGCCTACAAGAACGGCGGGGAATATTTCTATACGCGCCGCGGCCAGCTCAATTTCTCCTGCGCGAGCTGCCATGTGCAGAGCCCGGGTAATCATATCCGCACCGAGGTGCTTGCGCCCGCGCTCGGCATTGTCGCGGCGTTGCCGATCTACCGATCCGAATGGGGCGGGATGGGGACAACCAGCCGCCGTTTCACCTCCTGCAATAGCCAAGTGCGCGGGGTTCCGCTCAAGCCCGAGGACGAGGCGTATCGGAATGTCGAATACTTCCTCTCCTATATGAGCAACGGCTTGCCGATCTCAGGGCCGGGCGCACGCCCTTAACCGCAACGTATGAATCGTGGAGGAATTGCATGCGCACCCGTGCTTTGATCCGAATGGCGATCATTCTTTCGCTTGCCGCGCCGGCGACGGAGGCCTTGGCCGCCAATGCCGACGACTTCCAGGCGGCCCTCGCCAAGGCGGAAGCCGCGAACAAACAGGCCGGTGCTATAAAGAATCAATGGACGACGACGGCTGGCACGCTCAAGGCCGCGCAGGCCGCGGCCGCTGCTGGAAAATTCGACGACGCCGTCAAGCTTGCGAATGACGCGGAAGCGTTGGCAAACGCATCTATCGCGCAAGCCAAGGAACAGGAAACGGCCTGGACGCAGGCGGTCGTCCGCTGACTGATCCGTTGGCGTGGAGGGGGTTGTGATGCGTCGCCGGGACGTGTTGAAAGTACTTACGGCGGTGGCGATCTCCGGTGCCGTGCCGCGTCTGAGCCGCGCCGCCGAAGCCGATGATCTCTACGACATCGGCCAGTTCGGCAATGCGCGCGTGCTGCACATGACCGACACTCATGCGCAGCTTTCGCCGGTCTATTTCCGCGAGCCTAGTGTCAATCTCGGCGTCGGCTCGATGGCCGGCAAGCCGCCGCATCTGGTGGGGCGCGCTTTTCTCGAACACTTCGGGATCGCGCCGAAAAGTCGGTTGGCGCACGCTTTCACTTTTCTCGATTTCGAAGAAGCGGCGCATCGCTACGGCCGACTCGGCGGCTTCGCTCACCTCAAGACACTGATTGGCCGGTTGCGGGCCGACGCCGGTGCCGGAGGTTCGCTGCTGCTCGACGGCGGCGATCTTTGGCAGGGCAGCGGTCTCGCCAACGTCATGCAGGGCGAGGACATGGTCGATGCCGCCAACCTCCTGGGCATCGAGGCGATGACTGGGCATTGGGAGTTCACCTACGGCGAGGAAAGACTGCGCGCTAACGCCAAGCGCTTCAAAGGTGAGTTCCTGGCCCAGAACGTGTTCCTGACCGAGGAAGCCACGTTCGACAATAAGCCAGCGTTCGATACCGCGACGGGACGCGCTTTCAAGCCGGCGATGATCAAGGAAGTCGGCGGCTTCCGCGTCGGTGTGGTTGGGCAGGCCCTCCCTTATGTCCCGATTGCGCACCCCAAGCGCTTTACGCCCGATTGGACCTTCGGCATTCGTGAACCGGAGCTACAGAAAGTAGTCGACGGTCTGCGGCAGAAGGACAAAGTCGATGCCGTCGTATTGCTGTCGCACAACGGCATGGACCTGAACCTCAAGCTCGCTAGCCGCGTCACCGGCATCGATGCCATCCTTGGTGGCCACACCCACGACGCGGTGCCGCAGCCGATCGCGGTCGCCAATGCCGCCGGCAAGACGCTGGTGACCAATGCCGGGTCGGCCGGCAAGTTTATCGGCGTGCTCGACCTCGAGCTCGCCAAGGGCGCGGTTAAGGACGTGCGCTATCACCTGCTGCCGGTCTATTCCGGGCTGCTGAAGCCGGACGCCGCGATGCAAGGCCTCATCGACAAGCTCAACGAGCCGCATAAGGCCGCGTTCGGCGAAAAGCTCGCGGTGGTCGGCGATCTTCTTTATCGGCGCGGCAATTTCAACGGCACCATGGATCAGCTCATCTGCGACGCGCTGCGCCACGAACTCGATGCCGAGCTTGCGTTATCGCCCGGTTTCCGCTGGGGCAACACCATGTTGCCGGGCGAGGCGATCACTATGGAGGACGTGTTGTCGGAGACCGCCATCACCTATCCGGGAGTCTACGTGCAGGAAATGACCGGCGCGCAGATCAAGGCTGTGATGGAGGACATCTGCGACAACTTGTTCAATCCAGATCCGTACTACCAGCAGGGCGGCGACATGGTGCGCATCGGCGGCATGGATTACGCCTGCGCGCCGACCGAGCCGGTGGGCAAGCGCATTTCCGACTTGACCCTCGATAGCGGCAAAAAGCTCGAAGCCGACAAGACTTACAAGGTCGCCGGCTGGGCCTCGGTCAACCCGCAACAGGGCAAGCCGGTGTGGGACGTATTCGCCGACTATCTCCGCCGTGAAAAAACCGCTAAGCCGAAGAAACTCAATCAAGTGGCACTCAAAGGGGTGTCAAATAATCCGGGCATTTCCGGCTAGAGGACGAAAATGTCCGCGGCGCTTGCTCGCTTAGCACGGCCCTGGCGCGGCGGCAGAGCATTGCTGCTTGCCGGCTTTACGATCGCAGCGCAGGCCATGCCGCGTGCGGCCGCGCAACCGTTGCCGGACAAGCCGTTCGCCGAGCATCATATTGTCCTGCAGCTTTCGGATCGCGCGGCCGACAAGCAGGCGTTGGTGCTCAGCGTCGCCTACAATCTTTTGAAAGTCTACGACCCGGACAAGATCGCCATCGTGGTTGTGGCGTTCGGCCCCGGCATCGATCTGCTGCGCGCGGAAAGCCCCAATCGCGCGCTGGTCGACAGCCTGATCACGCAGGGTGTTGAATTCGACGTGTGCATGAACACGGTCGAAACGGTAGAGCGCGAAACCGGAAGGAATGTGAGCCTCAATCCGAAAGCCGTGCCAGTGCAAGTCGGCGTCGGCCGCGTTCTGGAACTGACTGAGAAGGGCTACACCCTTGTTCGTCCGTAAACATCGGGAGAAAACAATATGAGACGCTTTGCACTTGCCGTTGCCGCGCTTGCGGCCGCCGCGGCCATCGCGATGCCGACTTATGCGGCCGAAAACGCCAAGCCGCACCGGATTGCCATCCAGGTCGATCAGAACGATCCGGCGCTCATGAACCTCGTTCTCAACAATGTCTCGAACCTGACGGAGTACTACCACAGCAAGGGCGAGCAGGTGCAGATCGAGGTCGTCGCCTATGGGCCCGGCTTGAACATGCTGCGCGAAGACAAATCGCCGGTGAAGGACCGGTTGAAGCGCATCAAGGAGGGCAGCTTTCCGTCGACGGTGAATTTTTCCGCCTGCCACAACACCATGATGGGAATGGAGAAGGCGGAAGGTCATCCAATTCCGATCGTGCCGCAGGCCTCGGTCGTACCCGCCGGCGTGGTGCGCTTGAGCGAGTTGCAAGAGCAGGGCTGGAGCTATATCCGGCCGTGAATGGGCGAAGCTGACAACGACAGGAGGCGACGCTGAGGCGGATTATGTTGGTTACTATGGCGTCATGCTAAGTCATTGATCTGGTTGATGCCGGACGCGCCTAAATGCCGCCGCTGCCTGGGCGTGATCCGCCCTCGATGAAGTG
>PMAF01000056.1 GCA_003152455.1 Hyphomicrobiales bacterium | reverse complement strand
CAAATTGTCTCTGGATCGCCAATTTGCATTTCGAAAACATCTGCGATCTTGGGCCAGACGTTACGCCATCGGAAATAGTCGCCATTAGTAATGTTGAAGGCTTGGTTCCCACATCGCGGTTCTGTCGCAGCCCACAACGCCGCATTCGCAAAATTAGTTGAGTCAGTTACCTGATAGATCGTGTCGTAGGCACCAGGCTTGCCCGGAAATCGCAGCGGCAAACCGAGTTCCTTCGATATCGCAGCGTAAACCGCGATTGCCGGAAGGATGCTCATTGGTGAGCCCGGTGAGAAACCGCAGAGCGTCTGGGGACGGAGCTCCACCCAGTCCCACACTTTTCCTTGTTCGTAAGCGGTGAGCCAGTCGATTTGGTCGAAATAATAATTGGGGGGCAGGTGACGAGGATCGGTTTCCCGCATTGGCGTCTTCAAGGGACCGAGGTGCACGCCGTAGTATTTGGTACCGGTGACAAGCGCGACCCGTTTCAGATTACGCGCGACGCGTTCGATGGCGGTTACCGAGTTCACCAACATCTCGCGATTAGGACCGGTATTTGATGCAAAATTTGACGCGCTTCCAGAAGTGGCTTGGAAGGCCGCGTAGAAGATATGGGTGACATCCGTCAGGTCGGCGAGCTTGCGTTTCGAATCTTCGGCGTCGAGCAGATCGACGGCGATATGCCGGTAACGTGGGCTGTCCGGCTTCTTTCGTCGCGCCAGACCAATCACCCGCCAATCGCGTTCCTCGACGAGCCTCTCAACGATGTAACGGCCAATGACACCGAGCGCACCAACAACGACCGCCTTATTTTGCATACTTTGATTCAGATCGCGGAAAAGATGCGCCCAACGAGCCACGTGGCGACCGCCCAGCCCGCGCCGGTGAAAAAGCCCACACAAAACCAGACGCCAATCAGTTCGAGATTAAGCTTGGTAGGCATTTTGGATTCTCCGGTATGACGAGGGTTGGTGATAGATGGATCTCACGGCGTTAGAGACAACACCAGCGGCGGCGGTATAGGGAGCGGCGAGGACAACGGCTTATTCTTGTAGGCCCGCAAACTATGCTCGATTTTGGCTTCAGGTATGTCGCATACTCGAAGGTGAATATGAATTTCAGCACTTTGAACGATACCTGCACGCATCTTTTCGGCTATTGATCTAAGCTCTTCTAACTTAAATGCCATGTGACCCGATTTGGGAGATTTTTTACTCAGTCGCTTTGTCAAATAAAGCAATTCAGGCTTGCCGCCGAACATTGCCGGATATTATTCAGCGCGAAGTATTTGGTCTCTTGTATGCTTGCACCATTGAAAATATTTCAGAAGATTTTCAATCGCAGCCTTCACGTCATCGTCTCTTTCATATTTTGCAAAAACGTCCCCAACTGCCTTTATCCGGTTATCTTCACTCAAATTGAAATAGTATAAGTCGATCAGTTCGTCGGGTAACTTCTGCTGGCGAGGATGAAAGGCATAAAGATAGTCGATGCTGCGCTGAAATCCCGCGTAGGTTATAGCAATCACTCCAAGCGCATGAATATGATAATGCGATCCCGGATTAAATTTTGGTATAGGCCAATTATCTTGGGAATCAGTCATATATTAATTCGGTCTCAGCGGATGAAAAAATCAATTTTTGCACAGAACGCCGCGTGAACAAAGTCCACGGATTCTCCACGACTCGAGGGGTCGTTTTCGCGTTTCGTTCTGTTTTTATCTGCCGATTGATCGCAATTGAGAATTAAAAAAACCCGCTACATGCGGGCTTTAGATGGTGGGCGCTATAGGGATTGNNTGACCTCTCCCGTGTGAAGGGATCGACAACTAATAAAATCAATCATTTATGTGGCAGAATAGCTGCATTAGCGACGGTTATTAGCGGCAGTCCGACAGCATTGGTTTATCTCGCAACGGCGGCCGAAAACCAGACGCCAAACTACGAATCTGGGGGTCGGGAGTTCGAATCTCTCCGGGCGCGCCATTTTCAGAGACATTCCGTGCGATTCGCACGGCAATCGCACGACGCAAGGTAGCCATGGGCGATTGGGCTGGGAACGCAGGCGGATGGCTCGGTCAGTGGAGCCGCTGACTACGAATCTGGGGGGCAGCGGTTCGAATCCGTTCGGGCGCGCCGGCGCAGAGGAGCCGGTCGGTGGAGAAGAGCGACTTGAATTCGGGGAATGGGACCGCGCGCGATCGCGGGCTTGCGCTTCCGGCGCGACCTGAAAATGACAAGCTGGAGCCCGAATACGCTGGCGAGCGAGCCACCGAGCACGGCCAGCATCGGCTGAAGCAGATCCCTGTCGGAAGTCTCCGCCGCAGCCTCTTCAACCGGAACTGAATTCTGCTCGACTTCCGTCGGCTCGTCGGCCGGCGCCGCATCGCCCTGCGCCACGACGTCCGGCGTGCCGGCCGAAGCCTGGCGGACCAGGCGGGTCGTTGCAATCGCGCGATCGGCCGCGGCACCATCGAACACGCCCGCCGGATCCGATTGGGTCGCGACGAACCCGCCCGGAATGCCGGCCGAGCTGAAGGCCATGGGCGCCATCACGTCCGGGGCGTTCGGGGAATCGTCGGCAACGACCACGGTCTCAGCGGTGACCGGCGCGGTGCGCACGGCCGCAGCCTTCTCGATATTGTATTCGATCAGATGTTCCATCTCGGTGTCGCGCGAACTGGCGGAGGAGCCGCCGAGAACGACCGCTACGAGGTGCTTCTTGCCGCGCCGCACCGAGGACACGAGGTTGTAGCCGGACGCGAGTGTGAAGCCGGTCTTGATGCCGTCGACGCCTTCGACACGCCCGAGCAGGCGGTCGTGATTGGCAATCGTCCGGCCGCGATAATGGAACGCGGGCGTGGAGAAGTAGCGATATTGTTGCGGGAAGCGATCCTGGATGGCGCGCGCGAGGATCGCCTGCTCGCGCGCCGTGGTCACCTGGCCGGGATCGGGCAGGCCGGACGCATTGACGTAGACCGTCTTTGCCATCCCGAGCGCATGCGCCTTGCGGGTCATTTTGCGGGCGAAGGTTGGCTCGTCGCCGCCGAGCGCTTCCGCGATCGCGACCGCGATGTCGTTGGCGGATTTGGTGACCAGCGCCTTGATGGCGTCTTCCACCGTGATGGTCTGCCCCGGAGCAAGTCCAAGCTTGGTCGGCTCCTGGGCGGCCGCATGGGCGGAGATCGGCAGCTCGCTGTCGAGCGCGAGCTTCTTCGCGCCGAGCTGCTCGAACAGCAGATAGAGCGTCATGATCTTGGTGAGCGACGCGGGATGGCGCAACTCATCCGCGTTCGAGACGTACAGCTCCTGGCCGGAATTCACGTCGACCACGATGGCCGCGGACGGCGGATGATAATTAGCCCGCGCCGCGGCCTGGGCGCGCAGGCGCTGATTCCCCGACTTGGCGCCGGTGCGCCCTGCCACCTTGGTGCTATGGGATTTCTTTGTCGCCTTGGCGCTGGATTGCTGATTCTCGGCCTTGGCGGCGTCGCGGGAAAACGCGCGCTCGGCCGGCCCGAGCGTCAGGAGAGCGACCGCCAATACGGCAACCAGGCCGAAAATGGGAGGCAGCCGCCATTGCGAGGCGGTTTTTCCGACGGCTCGCACTGTTTGCCTGTCCCCGTGCCGACCCTGAGTCTTCGTTCCATAAGGCCGCGAATTTTGGCAGGTTTATGCCCATAATGAAGTTTTATGCAATAAATCGAAATTCCCCAGATGAACTCTGGAACGGCGTGCCCGGGCCGCACGAGCCAAGCGGAACAAACTTCTCAGGCTTTCACCTTTTGTTGCGCCAGAAATCCTTGAAGCGCGTTGGCGAAAGTTCGGTATAGCGCACGGTGTGCTGGCGGCGTTCAAGATGAGAGATCGAAAGACCTCATCGGGAAGGAACTCATTCGATCGGGTAAGGTCACGGCGCCGGCAGGCGGTCGAACCAGACGCCGAACAGGGCGAACAACGAGACGAGCGCGAGAAAGCCGTTGATCGCGACCAGCAGCGCAGGCGATATCCGCGGCGAAGTCGGGATCGGCGGCGGCCGACCTCGATTGAACTGACGCCAGACCGCGGCGCCGAAACAGAACATCGAGAAGAGCACCAGCACGCTGCCGTTGGCGAGGATCAGCCATTCCGGCACCAAGCCGGTGAGCAAGGCCTTCGCTCCGATGCCGCTCGCCAACGCTAACAGTCCGGTGCGGACCCAGGCATTGTAGGTGCGCTCGGCCGCGAACAGCGTGCGGTCGGCCGCGAGTTCGGTGCGCCGGTCGGCGCTGTCCTCGATGCGGCCGGTCGAGACTTCGAGCTTTACCGCACTGTCGGCGAGCTTCTTGCCGCTCTTCCCCAGGGTTGCGGGTTCTGCCATATGCTTGCTCCGAATTTTCAGACGGCGCGCCGGTCTTGCGGCGCGCTTTCGAACAATTGATTGAGGCAACATTCCCCAGGCGACCAGGGATCAGCGTGAACTCTAACATTCTGCTGGGGTAGGGAGAAGCCATAAGGCGGCGTCCGCACGGTTTCGGGCGTTGGTCGCGCCCGCGGTGGCTTCCGGGGAATCCCGCCACCTGCTATCATCTACGCCGTTCCAGAGTTCATCTAGGGGAATGTCGGAATAAGCCCCGTCGTGTGGCCAAAAAATTGAAACTGCAGGAAAGACGAGCAGTTATCCCATCCCGGCGTAGCCTCGCCGCGTGTCGTCCACTAGTTTTTGTGGGGCGATCAAGGGCGCCCACAGACTGGCGAGGATGGAACCGGGACGTCGAAGTCAAGTCGCATCCCGAAACCCAAAGAAATATTGCAGCTTTTCCGGCATTCGGAGTTTTGAGGGGGGACAGCCCATAGCTGTGCAGTCTGTGTCATCCCGGTTCAATAGCCGTGCGGCGATCTGGACCGGCGTTGGAGCAATTCTTAGCGCCACTGCTTCGGTTCTAGGCGTTCTCTAGTCGTTGCAGCTTCCCAAGCTGCATACGAGAGTTCGATTCCCTTCGCCCGCTCCAATTATTTCAAATACTTAGCGCATCGCGCCGTGCTTGCACCCGGCAAAATCCCGTCAACTATACGAACCGCATTCTTGGCATACTCCCGCGTCGCCCTCCATATTCAGGGCAGCAAAAGGAAGACCAAAGCAACCGATCTTGGGGAAGCGCCGGGTGCAATTTTGAACCGCGCGCGCTTACCGCAGAAACACGCCATATGGCGGCATAAGCCGCCCTATGGTCGCCACGCGACGATGCCTAGATTTCATTCCCTCAACCGGGCAACCTTGCGGCCGGATAGCACACGTAGTTGACGCGCCATGCCGGAATCTGATCGGCAGCAGATCTGGATGCCCTTCGTGCGGTTTTAGGAGACATGCGCTTGGCGAGGACCGCGTCGACACGCCCCCGG
>PMAF01000024.1 GCA_003152455.1 Hyphomicrobiales bacterium | reverse complement strand
GGCCGGCCGATTACCCCATCTAGATGCAAGTATAAGGGCAGTCTCGATCAGTCGCGCGCGCGAAGCGCGCGGCACCGCATTCCGCTGGACCCGGGAAAAAGCCGCGGCAGCAGCATGAGAGTCGTACTGTGGGTGCCGACGGTAGATGACTTTCCCTGTTTTTTCCCGGAAACAGGGAGATTTTCCAAGAAAAACAGGGAGGCAATTGAGCACGAACGGGCAATCACTGAGAGGGATTAGGAACTTAGATAATTTCTCCAAAAGCAAATAACAGAGAGAAAACAGGGAGATGACTCTTTGGAAACAGGGGGCGTGGCGAGGTCGATCACATAGGGCATGATGTAATCGTAAGCATGAACGCAGGGTGCCTTGCGCGCACGTTCCAGGGGAATGCGACATACACCGTCCAGCTTCCTTTCGAGGAAATTGTTCGCGGTTATTTCGATCCAGCCGGCAATGTCGATATCGGCCGGCCCGCCATTCGGCGGATTGTATTTTAAACCACCGTCGTCCGGCGGATTGTGCGACGGGGAAATAATGACGCCGTCAGCCAATCCGTTCCTACGTTCCTTGTTATAGCTCAGGATTGCATGCGAGATGACCGGTGTCGGCGTGTATCCGTCTTCACCGTCGATCATCGTTTCGACACCGTTGGCCGCGAATACTTCCAAAGCGCTGGCGAAGGCCGGCTCCGACAGCGCATGGGTGTCCATGCCGACGAAGAGCGGCCCGTCTATGCCGCCACGCTGCCGATAAAGGCAGATGGCCTGAGCGATCGCCAGGACATGCGCCTCGTTGAAAGTGCAATTGGAGGCCGAACCGCGATGGTCCGAGGTACCGAAGGACACCCGCTGCGAAGGAATCGACGGATCCGGCATATTGCAATAATATGCTGCCACTAGCCGCGGCACGTTAACGAGCAACGAGGGCGGCGCAGGTTTTCCTGCTAGCGGATTTGTCTTNNCGTCATCATCGGCCAGCAGGATCAATTCGGGTTTTCCGGATATTGAGTTGGTGGCGAAGCGCCAGGATCTCGATTTCCAGAGAAGCTCGCGATCGAAACAACCCGACCAGCGCGAACCAGATCAGTCTGCAGAGCTCGATCATCGAGCAGAAGCTTCACCCGATTCGCTACTGTTCGCCAGTCGTATTAGGCTTACGATAGGCACAGAGAAATTCGATAGCGACAAGACGTCAATGGGAGACATAACGACATGACTGACTATGCCCCGCTGACTCTCCATGTGCCCGAACCGGCGGTTCGGCCTGGCGGCACACCCGATTTTTCGAGTGTCGGGGTTCCAAGAGCGGGATCGGTGGCGCGGCCGGAGGTGAACGCCGATCCGGAATCGATCCGCGACCTCGCCTATTCGATCATTCGCGTTCTTAACCGCGACGGTAAGGCAATCGGTCCTTGGGGCGGCCTCTTGAGCGACGAAGAATTGCTCGAGGGTCTGCGTCACATGATGATTTTGCGCACGTTCGACGCGCGGATGCTGATGGCGCAGCGGCAGGGCAAAACATCCTTCTATATGCAGCACATGGGCGAAGAGGCGGTCAGCTGCGCTTTTCGCAAGGCACTCCTGCCGGGCGACATGAATTTTCCGACCTATCGTCAGGCAGGACTGCTGATCGCCGCCGGCTATTCGCTGGGCGATATGATGTGCCAGATCTACTCCAACGAGCGGGATCCGCTGAAAGGCCGCCAGATGCCGGTTCTCTATTCGTCGAAGGAGGACGGCTTCTTCTCGCTTTCTGGAAATCTGGCAACCCAATATATACAGGCTGTAGGCTGGGCCATGGCGTCCGCAATCAAGAACGACACGAAGATCGCCGCCGCGTGGATCGGCGATGGCGCGACCGCTGAATCGGACTTCCACGCCGCCTTGGTTTTCGCCTCCACCTACAAGGCTCCGGTCGTGCTCAATATCGTCAACAATCAGTGGGCGATCTCGACCTTCCAGGGCATCGCCCGCGGCGGCTCCGGCACCTTCGCTGCGCGCGGTCTCGGCTTCGGCATCCCCGCGCTCAGGGTCGACGGCAACGACTATCTTGCTGTGCATGCCGTAGCGAAATGGGCAGCCGAACGGGCACGCCGCAATCTCGGTCCCACGCTCATCGAGTATGTTACCTATCGCGTCGGCGCTCATTCCACCTCCGACGATCCGTCCGCCTACCGGCCGAAGACCGAGTCCGACGCCTGGCCGCTCGGCGACCCCGTGATCCGGCTCAAAAATCACTTGATTACAATCGGCGCCTGGTCGGACGAACGCCATAAGCAAGCGGAAGCCGAAGTTCTGGATACCGTGATCACCGCACAGAAGGAGGCCGAAAGCCACGGCACGCTGCATGCCGGCGGCAAGCCCTCGGTGCGTGACATGTTCGAGGATGTCTACGCGGAAATGCCGCCCCATTTACGATGGCAGCGCCAGCAGGCGGGAGTCTGAACGATGCCCCGCAAAACCATGATCGAAGCCATCCGCGACGCTATGGACGTGATGATGGACCGAGACGACAATGTTGTCGTGTTCGGCGAGGATGTGGGTTTCTTCGGCGGCGTCTTTCGCGGCACACAGGGGCTACAGGCGAAATACGGCAAGAGCCGTTGTTTCGATACTCCGATCAATGAGTCGGGGATCGTGGGCGCTGCGGTCGGCATGGCGGCCTATGGGCTTCGCCCCTGCGTCGAGATTCAGTTCGCTGACTACATGTATCCGGCCTACGACCAGATCGTTTCAGAGGCTGCGCGACTGCGTTATCGCTCCAATGGCCAATTTACCTGTCCACTCGTGGTGAGAATGCCGACCGGCGGCGGAATCTCAGGCGGACAGACCCACAGCCAGAGCCCGGAGGCTCTGTTCACCCATGTGTCAGGTCTGAAGACAGTCGTGCCGTCGAACCCGAGCGACGCCAAAGGGCTACTGATTGCGGCGATCGAGGATCCCGATCCGGTGATCTTCCTAGAGCCAAAGCGGCTCTACAACGGCCCCTTCGACGGTCATCACGACCGGCCCATCACACCTTGGTCGAAACACGAACTCGGCGAGGTTCCGAACGGTCATTATGTGGTGCCTCCGGGGAAGGCCATTGTCCGGCGCCAAGGCGCGGCCCTGACCTTGCTCGCCTACGGGACGATGGTCCATGTCGGCATGGCGGCCGTTGCCGAAACCGGCGTCGATGCTGAAATCATCGACCTGCGCACGCTGTTGCCGCTTGATCTGGAGACGATCGAAGCATCGGTCCGAAAGACGGGAAGATGCGTGATCATCCATGAGGCGACGCGGACGTCTGGTTTCGGCGCGGAGCTTTCCGCACTGGTGCAGGAAACATGCTTCTACCACCTAGAGACCCCAGTCAGGCGCGTCACGGGTTGGGATACGCCCTATCCGTACGCGCAGGAATGGGATTACTTCCCTGGTCCCGCTCGCGTCGGCCGCGCGCTGCTCGAAACAATGGAGCAGTGAGATGACCGAGCATGTAATCAGACTGCCCGATGTCGGCGAAGGTGTCGCCGAGGCCGAGCTCGTCGAGTGGCACGTCAAGATCGGCGATCTTGTCCGGGAGGATACAATCCTTGCAGCGGTCATGACCGACAAGGCGACAGTGGAGATTCCCTCGTCGGTCGAGGGCGAGATTGTTTGGCTCGGCGCCGAGATCGGCGATGTGGTCGCCGTCGGTTCCGACCTTGTGCGCCTGAAGGTTCGAGGCGAAGATAACAGCTCGGCTCCCACGGGCGCGCAGGTGGCGCCGAGAGCGAAGGCTCCTGCCGCCGAAACAGCGGAATCCGCTCGGTTAGCAAAGCGTCCCATTGACGATTCATTCGAGAGTGCCCCAGCCGCGACCGCCCTGCCGGAATCCGCCACAGGCCGCCCGATCCGAACCGCTCCGTTTCGGCAATTCGCCCGTGGTGCTCCGCGTCCCGAAGGCGAAAAGCCCCTGGCCGCGCCGGCGGTTCGTCTGAGGGCTCGAGAGGCCGGTGTAGACCTGCGACAAGTACCCGGCACTGGCCCTGCCGGCCGCATCACGCATGAGGATCTGGACGCCTTCTTCGCTCAGGGACCGGGGATGGCGAGAGCACCAGGCCTTCAGCCGAGGACTGCCGTGGAAGACATCAAGGTGGTCGGCCTTCGCCGCAGGATCGCCGAGAAAATGTCGATTTCCAACTCACGCATTCCCCACATTACCTACGTCGAGGAGGTCGATGTCACCGGGCTCGAGGAGCTTCGGGCAACGCTCAACAAACAGAAACGGCACGACCAGCCTAAGCTGACGCTCTTACCCTTCCTGATGCGCGCCATGGTGCGGGCCATCGTCGAGCAGCCCAATCTGAATGCGCTGTTCGACGACGAGGCAGGCGTCGTGCACCAGCATGCCGGCGTACATATCGGCATCGCGGCGCAGACGTCCGCGGGACTCATGGTGCCGGTGGTCAGACACGCAGAGGCGCTCGACCTCTGGGGCTGTGGGGCGGAGATGAACCGGCTTGCCGAAGCAGCGAAGAACGGCACCGCTACCCGCGACGAACTGAGCGGCTCCACTATCACCATTACGTCGCTCGGCACCATGGGCGGCGTGGTGACGACGCCGATCATCAATCATCCCGAGGTCGCTATTATCGGCGTCAACAAGATGATGGTGCGTCCCGTCTGGGACGGGTCGGCATTCATTCCCCGCAAGATGATGAACCTTTCGTCGAGCTTCGATCACCGCGTGGTGGATGGCTTTGACGCCGCGCTCTTCGTACAACGCATCAAGACGCTACTTGAAACGCCGGCGTTGATCTTTATGGAAGGCTGAGGCCGTGAAAGACATCTCCTGCAAGCTCTTGGTAATCGGTGCGGGCCCAGGCGGCTACGTCTGCGCGATCCGGGCAGGCCAGCTTGGTATCGACACTGTAATAGTCGAGGCGAAGAAGATTGGTGGAACCTGCCTCAATGTCGGCTGCATTCCCTCCAAGGCCCTGATCCACGCAGCCGAAGAGTTTGAAAAGATTGAACGGATCGCGAGCGGCGCGAGTCCACTCGGCATTTCCGCCGGCAAGCCCGCGCTCGATCTCTCGAAGACCGTGCTCTGGAAGGAGGGCATCGTCGGTCGCCTCAACAACGGAGTTTCGGGACTGTTGAAGAGGGCGGAGGTGAAGGTCGTCGAGGGCTGGGCGCGATTTCGCGACGGCAAGACGGTCGAGGTGGAGACGGAAATCGGCCCGCAGGTGATCCGCGCGGAACAGGTGGTGATCGCCACGGGTTCCGACGCTATCGAACTTCCGTTCCTTCCGTTCGGCGGCAACGTGATCTCGTCGACAGGGGCCCTGGCACTGACCGAAGTACCGAGTAAGCTTGTCGTGGTCGGCGCTGGCTATATCGGGCTGGAGCTAGGGACCGCATTTGCCAAAATAGGTGCCGCGGTGACCGTCGTTGAAGCTGAGGGCCGCATCCTACCGCAATACGACGCCGAGCTGACGCGGCCGGTCGCCAAGCGTCTGCGCGAACTCGACATCGAGGTGCTGACCGGCGCCAAGGCGAAAGGGCTCGCGTCCAAAGGCGAAGCCCTCTCCATCGAGGCGGCAGATGGCAAGGTGGTGACGCTCGCGGTCGACAAGATCCTCGTTACGGTCGGCCGCAAGCCGGCGACCGAGGGCTGGGACCTTGATGCGATCGACCTCGATATGGATGGCCCGTTCATTCGCATCGATGACAAGTGCCGCACCTCGATGCGCGGCATCTACGCCATCGGAGACGTGACGGGCGAGCCGATGCTGGCACACAGGGCCACGGCGCAAGGCGAGATGGTGGCCGGGATCGTCGCCGGCGAAAAACGCTCCTGGGATAAGGTTTGCATTCCCGCAGTTTGCTTCACCGATCCTGAGATTGTCACCGCCGGACTGTCGCCCGACCAGGCTAAGGCGGCCGGCATCGAGTTTAAGACCGGGCTCTTTCCTTTCCGGGCGAACGGCCGCGCCATGACGCTCGAGAAAGAAGCCGGCTTCATTCGCGTCGTCGCCAGAGCCGACAATCATCTTCTGCTCGGCATTCAGGGAGTGGGCGCCGGGATTGCGGAATTGTCGGCCGGCTTCAGCTTGGCGCTCGAGATGGGCGCGCGGCTCGAGGACGTCGCCGCAACGATCCATGCCCACCCGACCCAGAGCGAAAGTCTTCTGGAGGCCGCCCTCATGGCCTTGGGCCATCCGATGCATATCTAGATTGGGCGATCAACCCTTGTGTGTACCGAAAAGCTAAACCCTGACATAGTGGTGATGAATTCCACCAAGGATCGGATGTGACTCGCTATTTCCGATCCGCCCGAAAAATAGCTTTGGCGTACTAGTCGCGCACTATCTTCGTGCCTGAATTGAACAATTTGGAGAGCATAATGGCTAAAAACAGAAGACCTCGAGTGAAGTCTTGGACAAAAGAGGATCTCGCTGAACTGCGAAAATATTCAAAGGACAAGTTGCCTGTCGCGAAGATAGCGAGATTGTTGAAACGCACGGCCGGAGCGCTGCGCCAGAAGGCGCGCATTCTCGGCATTAGGATCGGTCATCGCCGCTAGATAATAAGCGCGGCCGCGACAATAATCGTCGCAGCGGCAGCTCTCTTTGTTTTACTGCAGATGACGATCCTGTCTTTTCGTCGAGTAGATGAGGATGTTACCATCCTCATCCCTCACAGACCCGGATGTGCAGTTTTCCCGCATCCGGCTCTCAGACAAGATTTCACGCTTTCACTTTCGCGTGCAACGCCACCTGCAGTTTCTGAACACTCATCGGAGTTGTTAGGTTGCCCAATCTCCTGGTCCTTCACTGCGTATTGCGTCTGTCTTGAACTAAGGTCCGTTCCCTCCACCGGCGTTATCCGGTTTCAGCGGGTGAACCCGATCCAGGTCTGGGCGCCGGGAACCGTCGATTTCGCGAAGGATGAGATTAGGTTCAAAGCGTACGCCGCCTGACAAAGGCGGCGTGGCCCCTGACCATCAAGCCGAACCGATCTCACGGAAGACCTCAAGAAGTGCGACGTCCGGACACTGATCTTACCTGATTGATAGAATGATGTTAGATTTCGCCGCGCATTCACGTATGTGATATGCGGTGCTCAAGATTCTTAATCTGTCTTTCAATTCAAAGGAGGAATCAAATGGCAGAGCCAAAATCCGCCACAAACGAAAACGAGATTTCCCGCGATCGCCTTGCGGAACTGTTGAACG
>PMAF01000121.1 GCA_003152455.1 Hyphomicrobiales bacterium | reverse complement strand
CATCTCGACTCTACCCAATAGCATCCAAAAATATTGCAGCGCCGCGAATGACGCGATGTGCCATGAGCGACCAACGCACCGCAGCAAACGGTACAGTTATTCAATCACCTCGTCGGCGAGCGCGATCAGGGTGGGCGGTACGGTGAGGCCGAGCGATATCCACTTGCCGACCGCGACATTTTGCACACATCGTGACAGCGCTCTAACCAATTCATCCCGGCGGCATTGCTTTTCCGGAGCGTCCACTCACTAATGGCTACCGGCCGGGGTATGGCCGCGTGATGGGGCTGGCGATGGCGGATATTTCAATCGGT
The DNA here is from genome assembly GCA_003152455.1 of Hyphomicrobiales bacterium. Lineage (GTDB taxonomy): Bacteria > Pseudomonadota > Alphaproteobacteria > Rhizobiales > Xanthobacteraceae > Pseudolabrys. Next base: position 2,512 of record PMAF01000121.1, on the reverse strand, counting down.
CATGCGCGCGTTAGCGCTGCTGCCGGGGTTGTTGACTCTCAAAGCCATGTTCTAGCCTGGATTCTGGCGAGCGCGGCCATGCTGTTCGCGCTGATGGCGCCGGCGTTATGGAACGGCTTCCCCCTGATCTTTGCTGACACCGGCGGTTATCTGGATCGGCCAATCTTAGGCACGCTGAGTATAGGCCGCTCAGCACTGTATGGCCTGTTTCTCTACACCGGCGTCCCATTCTCGTTCTGGCCGAATGCGGTTCTCCAATCGGCCCTGATGGTTTGGCTGATCGTGCTGACCATGCGCGCGCATGGTTTGGGCGGGCGGCCATGGCTTGCGCTCGGCATCGTGGTGATGTTGACCATCTGCACGAGTCTGCCGTGGTTTACCGGCCAGTTGATGCCCGACGTTCTATTTACGGCGGCCGTGTTAGCGCTTTATCTGCTGAGCTTCCGCAACGAGCGGCTTGCGCGGTGGGAACGCTTTATTCTCGCGGCGGTGATCGTCTTCGCCATTCCGAGCCACATGGCGGCTGCCGGCATGTGCGTCGCCGTAATCGCGATGCTTTGGCTGCTGTCGCCGTTCAAGCTGCTCGCGCTGCCGAAGCCTCGGCTATGGTTTGCGGCAGGCAGCGTCGCCGCCGGCGTCGCGCTCTGCCCGATCTCGAATTTCGCCATTACTGGCAGCTTCGTGTTCACGCCCGGCGGGAGTAGCTTCCTATTCGGTCGGCTGATCGAAGACGGCATCATCGCACGTTATCTCAGCGAGCGCTGCCCCGACGCCTCGCTGCGCCTGTGTGACTTCAAAGCCACCCTGCCGGACGACGCCGACGACTGGCTGTGGGACGGCAACTCGCCGTTCCGCAAACTCGGCGCCTGGAAGGGTTTCCGCTCCGAAGAGCGCGCCATCACGCGGGCGACCCTTGAGCGCTATCCCCTCATGCATGCCGCGACCGCCGTCGTTGCCGCTGTCAGGCAGTTCTTTACCTTCCAGACCGAGGTCGGCGTCGAGGATAACGCGCCGACGGTCAACATGTTTGGTGACCACTTTCCGCAACTGTTTGCGCAATTCACGCGCGCGCGCCAGCAGGCCGAGCCTTTCGACGTGGCGCCGTTGAATTATCTCCATGTGCCGGTCGCTGGACTCTCCGTCGCGGGCCTTGGCGTTGCTTTGCTATTCCGCTGCCGGTTAAAGATCGCACCGGAAGCCGCCGCGTTTTGTCTTGTAATTCTGTTGGCGTTGGCCACCAATGCCGCGATTTGCGGCGTCTTCTCGCATCCGGTGGACCGCTATCAAAGCCGGCTAGTGCTGCTTGCCCCGCTCGCCATGGCATTGTTGATCGCGCAGCGGCGCCGCGCCGACCAAGCCGTCTCGAGGCCGCCTGCGATTTAGCCTCGTCCTCCCGGTCGTCCGCGCCTGGATTATCCTGCTTCCGGGTCCCGTGTCGAATGTCGCAGTTGGGTCATAAGCGGACAAACCGTAGCTGGCCAAAAACCTCCTTTTGTCCGCTTTAGTCCAGTAGCGGACAATCGCGGCTGCGGTTGGATTGTCCGCTAAGTGCCGGTAGTGTCCTAATTTGAGGTTTAGCCGCCAATTTCGCTCAGGCGCTTAGTTGGTGGCTGGCACATGACCGTGCTGCCATCGGGATCGCGCTTACTCTCACCCTTCATGCCAGCAACACGCCATTTGCACACGTCCTCCGCTATCCATGCGTGGACAATCGACCTTTGTCCCACAGGTAAGCAATGTTTGATGGCATCAAAAAGTCGCAGAGCACTCTGGTGATAGCCGCGCCGGTAAGACATTTCGGGATCATGCATTTCGTCTGCCATTATTGCCTCCTACCGCGAGGTTTGTTCCACCAATTCCTCTAGCGACCATAGCCGATCTGTTACGCCGGCAGCCATAGCCGGGATCACCCGGAGCGACCTATGCAGCCGGACCAGATTGTAATGGGCAAAATGCCAGAACTCCGACGCCTGTGTGTACCGAAAACCTCATCCGGTAAGCTGTGCTCTGCATAACCAAGCTGCAGTGGCGCTAGGAACCGACTAGCCCCTCTTGGAATTAGATTGTGATTTCAATGATATACTTGTTCGCAGTTTTGTTCTGATTGGCGCGCCACCTGGTACTCATCTGCGAACCCGCGACGGAGCCGGTCCCACCGGCCAAGACGGCGCGTTCAAGCACGTCCTTGCTGCCTTTGATGCGGATCTAGGCATCATCGACCTCAATCACATCGATAAGCGATTGCAGATAGGCCTTCCGGAACGGCACTGAGCCAGTACTGAAGTTTTCGCGCATCGTGCGGCCGAACTGCTCGATCAATGCTGGATCGTTTTGGATTGGCGAACCCGCATAGGGCCTGGCCCGGTCGAGAGCAGCGTTGGCGCGGTCCCGCTCCACCTTCAGCGTGTTCCGCCGATCCTTTAGGATTTCATCGAGATCGGTCTTCCCGTCCTCGACCAAGCGCCGATCGAACTCACGAAGTGGCGAGGATTCTTCGCAGGCGCGCGATCGC